>DFFO01000015.1 GCA_002369255.1 Lachnospiraceae bacterium UBA3774 | reverse complement strand
AGCCGCCGGTGAAAGTCCGTCGCCTTCGCCGCCATCCGCGAGATAAACCGTATTATCGTACTGTTCCTCTCCCGCATACGCGCAAAAAGGCAAAAAGACAAGCGCCATAATAACAGCAATCACCGCGCCGATCACATAAATCATTTTCTTTAGTTTCCTTACTGCAAAAATATTTTCCATGTCCCGGTTTTTGAAAAAAGCGGAGCAGTCAAACACTCCGCCCCGCTTTTTTCAATCAATAATTTAAAACTATTGTGCGTCTCTGTAGGAGGCCGCCGAGTCGCCGCATTTTATCAAAGCTTTTATGATATCCGTAAGCTCGCTTACTTGTGACGGCTGCATAGAGTATGCATAAGAAACCGCGCTGTATGAAAGCGTATTGCTGACGGCGGTATTTCCCTTGTAAACGGTAAAGAGGAACTGATCTTCAAGCTCCCAGAGCATAACGCCGGGAACAAATATCGAATAGCCGTTTTCCGTTTTGGTAAAGTCGCTTCCGGAAATCTCCGTAACCGTTCCGTCCGTGCGGGTGACGCGCAAAACAAGGTTCCCTGCGGATTCTTTTGTGGTTATGCCTATCACAAAGTTGACGTTGTTTTTCAGATTCATAGCGGCGCTCTTCCAGCGAACAGACGGAGAAGTTATTGTAGCATAAGCGGAATTCTTCACCGTAGTATATACCGGATCAGCGGATGTGGCCCATGCTCTCTGGGTATCGCTTAAGTCTGCAGTCACAAGCTCTTCGGTCTTGTAATCAACGTAGATCTGCGCCGCCTCGCCGTAGTTCAAAAGATCAACAGCAAGCGTCCTGGTTTTTTCAGCAAACTCGGAAGCGTCATTAGAAGGCGCGTAAGTTTCAAGCAAGCCGTACAGATACTGCGCCGCGCTGTAAGTCATCTCTGTGCTTACCTCTTCGCCGCCATATACTGCGCTTAAAATCGCGGTAAAGCTATCGCCCATGAAATGCGGGCTGATGCCTTCAAAGCTAAATACGTAAGCAGTTGCCGTCTCAGAGACAACGGCCGCCACGGTGCCATCTCCCTTGACAAACGTCATCTCGGGCGAGGTATAGCCCATTTCAGCAAACTCAGTCTTGTTTACGCCAAAGCTCATGGTAAGGCTGTCGGAAATCTGCATATAAACGTAATTGATCTTTAATGCGTTTCTGAAAGAAACGATATCTTCTTTGTTTTGCATATCGTCCGCTGCCAAAAATACGGTAGTTTCGGCATTTCCGTCAAGTCCGTTTTCGGATCTGTAAGCAACCTTCCCCTGCATAAGCGCCGAAAGTTCTACGCTTGAAGAAAGGTTTGCGCTGATCATATCTATGGCCCAAGCTCTGATACCGTCGGCTATAACAAGACTGACTGATCCATTATCTGTATGACAAAGCTCATCGGAAGTATATATTCCGGAGCCGACCTCTTTTGATCCTACGGCTATCCTCAGCCATCCGAGACATCCGATATTTACGGTCTGATCCGCAACAGTATTTCCGTGCCAGTATCCGTAATCCGTATTATCTCCGAAGAGATCGTCTTCTTCAAGATCAATGCCTTCGACGTCATGAATAGCAGTGCTTCTCGCACCGGATACGAACGTCATGACAGGATCGGTGATCAAGGTGCCTTTTACCGGCACGTCTTTTGTTCCGGCATTTGCATAAAGACGGCAGTCGGTGATATCAAAATCATGATATGCCGCATATATGGTATTTGTGCCTCCGGCAACTATATCAAGCGCGGTCATTTCAAGATCGTTTCCTGCCATCAGAGCGTCATAAATATACAGGCAGGCGCCATTCTCGCGGTAGTCCGCGTCTTTAAATACCGAAGTAACAGTCAGTTTTCCTCCGATATCGGCGAGCTGATATGAACTTCCCTTCATAGTCGTTTTTCCGCAGACTATGAGCGTGCCTTCTTCTTGTGCCGCCGCAAGCTTTGTGATGGCTGCAGAAACGCTCTTTACCGCGGTCGAAGCGGTAAGACCGTCGTTTGCGTCATTTCCGTTCTCGGAGTCGACAAAAATGAATGACGAGGGCTCTTCCATAACGTCAAAGCCTTTGATCTTCTCACCAAGCGTTGACGCTTTGGTAGAAACCGTATAGGTCTTGGTAAGGTTCGCGGGATGGCCGTCGCCGTCACCTATCGTAACACCGCTCGCATCTACGTATATCGGCTCAAACATAGCATATCTGGGATCGTTTTCGCCGGCATATACGTCTGAGGTGGTATTGTGCTCAAGGCGGGCATGATAGGCCACCCAGTACTGATCTCCGATTTTCAGGTATGATCCGTGTCCGCAGCTGTTGATATCATTCTTTGAATAATCCTTCTGAAGGATAGGTGTTTTCGTTATTTTCTTCCAGCTTGCGGCATTTAAAGGATCCGCCTTGTTGACAAGCTTCAGATACCCGAGCGCATACCACTGCGTCCAGTAACCGCTGCCCGTATACATCAGGTAAACCTGCTCCTCACCGTTTGAATCGGTATAATAAACAGGCGAGGCTCCCTCTACTACGGCGGGGAAAGTCATCCATGTGCCTTCGGAAGTCTCCGAAAGCTGATGTCCGTATCTTTCCCATGCATATTCCGAAACGCAGATGGAAACAGACGTTCCGCGGTAAGTCCACGGATTGTCCATGGCGGTGATCATGATCTCCTGGTGGAATTCATCGGCCAGATTGCCTTCGTTGCCTTCAACGCCGCGGTTGAACTCGGTAACGTAAGTCATATAAGGCCTGCCGTTTATAACCATTTTTGAAGATCCGGCACAGAAAGTATTGAGATTGAAATCCGGATCATCGGGATTTGTGATACGTCTGGGCCGGGCCTCTCCCGTTACGGGATCGCCCCACTGTCCGAACAGGTTGTCATCTTCATCAAGACACTTTAGCACGTACTGTCTCTGGCGCTCCGACATCGAGCTTCCTTCAGTAACATGCTCTGTATATCCGATAAAGCAATACCAGCCGTCATTTCCTGCCCCTGCTTCAGCCTCGGAAAAATAATGCACTTCGGGAGACCAGAGATTGTTTCCGTCCGTCAGTACAAAAACCGTCATAGGGCTGACCGTCGCAAGCTCTGCAAGACTCGCGGCCTTAAAGAGCTGCAGTTTTGTAGACGCGGTCTTTATCAGATAAAAATATCCGTCCTTTTCAAACAGGAAAGGATCCGCGCCGCTCATAATAGGATTTGTAAAGGTCTGAGAACTGGAAGCTATATTTCTGTTTTTAAGCTCGTTTGACACCGTAATCTCGGATGTCATCGTGCCCTTGTACTGCGAAGGGCCCAAAACATCCGTAAGATAAGCAAAATTTCCGCCGGTAACACTGACCTTATACGTACCGGAAAGCGTATTGTACGTCCTGTCGGAAGGAGCTATTACGCCGTGGATGGTTCCGCCGGAAATATCGATATTGGCATTGTAATTTGCCGTATATCCGTAGGTCAGATCTTCATCTTCACCATAGATCAGATATATGCCTTTTATAAATTCACCGCCGGATATGGAAGCATTTACCTTCACACCGTTCATATTGCCTCTTGAGCCGAGAGCAACATATCCGTAGAACGTGCCGCCGGATATATTCATATTCAGAACGGTGCCGCCGGTAGATCTGATATTATATGAGCTCGGACTTGCGGCAGAACCTCCGCGCACTCTGTTCCATTTGCCGCTTTTTACGGTAATGCTGCACGTTTTATTGGTCAGGTTTGTCAGCGTAGTGCCTACAATGGTAGGATAAGTAGTAACTCCCTCGCCAAGTACGCAGGTAACGTTTTCTCCTGCGGTAAAAGGATTTCCCTGCGCCTTAAACCAATAATCGCCGTTTGTCTGTATGGTCAGATCATCCACTTCCAGAGCGCCCGCCATTACGATATGGCTGTTCAGGATAAGCTTTGCGCTGCCTACGGAAGTTATCTTAACGGGGAAAGTAACGCCGAGCGTCGTATTTGTGCCGCTGCCGGCTGTAGTCGTATAATCTCCCGTCAAAATAACGTGCGTAGATCCGCTTAAGCCTGACAGTGCCGATACAAGGTCACCTGCCGGATCCGATGCGGTAGCGCCGGAGCCTTCTCCGCCGTCTTCAAGATATACCGTGTTTGCGTACCCGTCGTCAGCTTTAACAACAGAGGCGAGCGTGAACATCGCAAAAACGACAGCGAAAAACGCCGCAAGGCCTGCAATAAAATGTCTTTTTCCCATGTTTTTTCCTCTTCTATTAAAATCGGGGCGGCGCACTGCACCACCCCTTTTATTGTAAGGCAGTATTTATTAATCCGATATGGTATTAATAACTGCTTATCTGGTGTAATTTTCCGCAGCCAGTCCGTAATTGTAAATGGCCACTACCAGATCGGTATTCGATCCCTTCGCAAACATTCTGTCGCAGTAAGTATTTACCGAATATTTAACTGTCTGAAGAAGGGTCTCTCCCGAGTAAAGCTTTGCGGTATAAACCGAATCATAATTTGCAGGAGATATGCGGAGAAGCTGGACTCTGCACATTCTGTCGGAACCAGCGGTGAGCGTCTGCTCATATCCGTTGACTTCAAGTCTGAGACCATCGGTTCCGTTGGGAGCATAAACCTTGAAATAAACAGCGATCTTTTCACTGACATTAAGTCCTGCGCTCTTTATATATCCTTCTGACTTGTCATAGCCTTCTTCAACAACGTTTACTTCCTCGGATGCGATATTCGTAGAAGGAGTGGCAGCTCCGACATATTCGTCGGCCCAGTCATGTCCGGTAATAGCAAGCTTGTCGGTATTGTATCCCGCAAAGAGCTGGAGCTTTGAACCGTAGTTGAGCATGTTGGCCATAAAGGTTACAAGAGCAGTATTCGTAGGATATGAAGCATAAACTCTGTCGCAGTAATCCGCAATGCTTACTCCCGTAGGAATAGTGTCGATAACCGTCTCTGCGCCGTCCTTGATTCCGACAAATTCGCCTGTGATGCTGTCAGCCATGCACTGTGCATAAATCTGCTCAAGGCTAAAGAGTATCTGACCGGAAGACGTAACCGTTCCCTCAAGTTCAACAGGCGTGCTGTTTCCGAGAGCTGCTTTGAATACGTAGCTGTCATAACCCTCAGCGATTATTTCATCATCAAGTGTGGCATAGAATTTTGCGGTAAGAGTATTTCCTACCTCAACTCCCATTGACAGGCAGCTGTCATCAACCGCTTCAGAGGTCTCAAGGATAGGCTTTATAACGATATTCTTAAGAACGGTAAGGAATCTTATGTAATATCTGGCATAGCCTGTTCCGTTATCATTTGCATTATATACCATAGACATCTTGCCAAAGCCGTCTACGTATGCAGAGCTATAAGTTCCGCCACGCTCAAGACGTCCGATCTCGTTTCCTGCTGTATCTTCTACAATAATACCGGAAACCATAGAATCTCTGGGAGCGATCTGGATCTGTACGGTATCATTGTCGAGTGCGGTGTCATTAAGGCCAAGCATTTCGGCTGTATAAATGGTAAGCACTCTGTTTTCAAACGTGGTGCTATCAGTGCCTGTTCCAAGCGCAACATTTGTGAAAACTTCGCTATCGTCAACAACAGTTGCAGTAACAGTTTCCGGAACTTCCGCATAGTTGACCGTGATCTTTACATCACGCGTAATCCTGAAGAAACGGAAATTGTAAGTCGTCATAGAGCTTGCAGCATGAGCATATTTGAACATGGTCGTTCCGGATGAATTCCATGCGGTTTCCATAGCGCCGGTCGCCGTCATGTATTTTGTATCTGTTCCGGTAACGGACGTTCCGCTCACGGTAAAGGTCTTGTTTCCGTAATTGATGACAATGGATTCAACCGTATATGAGGGATCCGTAAAAAGAGCAAAGTTCGCGCCCTTGGACGTTCCGTTTGCCTCCGTGGCTGACGTAGGATCATTTACGTAGTTTCCGGGAACCGTCATCTTTCCTGCGGTATTTAAGGCTCCGCCCGTTTTGGACGCCCAGGTGCTTCCGGAAATGCTCTTCTGTCCCGAGAAATAGAATACGTGCGATTCGTCTTTAAGAGTTACGTCAATGTCAATGTCCTGAGTTACGCTGTAAAAACGAAGGAAGAATTCCGCATTTCCGTCAGAATAAGCATATTTAACTACTGCATCGTCTCCTGCGGGAGTTGATCTTACAGCATAGCTTCCGTCAGAAGAAATGATAGTTCCTGTGCTGATAGCGTCGTCTCCCGAAAGAGTAACTGTCTGCTCACCGATCGTAAAGGTGACGCTTTCTATGTTGCCTGAACCAAGGTCAAAATAACCGCCCACCTGAACGCCTGACGTATTGTATGCATAATCTTCCGTTTTGAGAAGTCCGGTGGTATCTATAGTTCCGCCCGTGATGGAATTCCAGTTCGTAGAAGTAATGGACGAAACTCCGTTAAAGGTAACTTCATGCGCGTCGACAAGCTTCGCATAAACGGTGGTATCAGCATTTATACCCGAAGTAAAATCAAACTCTGCACTGCACTGTGCGTCCGCATACCAGCCCTTGAAGAGCTTGTGAGAAACTTCCGGGTCCGTCGTAGGAGCAGCAACGGGAGTGCCTCCGGCTACAACCTTCGAATCGTACTCATTTTCTCCTGCCATAAAGGTAACAGTATATTCCGCAGCGCTGTATGCATACGCGATATTGATATCGGCAGATACTTTATAGAACGTGTATTCGCCGGCGTTGTAGCGAAGGATATCCGTGCTTGAATGAGTATCCGAAATCGCATTTCCGCTCGTAAGATAAACGTCTGCAGTCGCATCGTCGATGGAAACGGTTTCACCCGTTCCTACCGTGATGAGGATCTTGGAAGGAGCGGCATTAGGAGTAACCGTCGTGGAAATACCGGTAGAGTTGCTGTATGAAGAGCCGCCGATCTCAATGGTACCGGTGTTCGCGGTTTTCTCGTAGTAATATTCCGGAATATCCGTGGAAGTAAAAGTAGCGTTTTCATCGCCGGTATTTATGTTTATATAATGACCGTCAGTATAGTGCAGAACCATATAGAGTTCTCTGTCAAGATTCGGCCATCTGCTGTAAAACGTGCTGGAGTTAAAAGCATTTGCTATCAGCTGCGTTCCGGTCTTTGATGTGTTAAGCGCCCCGCCGCTTGAATATATAGCCGTAGCTTTGGCTAAGCTGTATTTGGTTCCGTTATAGTAATAATCGACGGAAGAAATCTTTGTGCTTGCGTTAATACTCATGGAAAAACGGTTTGTATTTGGAGCCTTTCCTACAGCGCTATTACTACCGCTGGCATAAGATCCGGTTCTGGAACCGAGTATAGCGTAGCCCGTGTCGGTGTAAGTTCCGAGTGCGCCGAGCTTTTCAGATCCAGGAGTTCTTCCGAAGCCATAATAAACTCCAAACCCGATTTCGCCGTCTGCCAATGCCTGAACTGCTGACATGCTGAACACTGAAAGCGTCATTGTCAGAGCCATAAGCAGAGCAAATAATTTCTTAAAAGTATGCATTGTTATCCTCCTTGCTATAGCATCCTTTGAATTATAGTTTTACGATTACAATTATATTGTAAAACCTTTTAACAAACAGCGTGAATTGTGCATGGTTAAAATCTTTGATTTTCATCTTGACTTGTTGTGAGTGCAATGTTATATTGATTATTTGTGATATATAGACATCTCGCCACGTGCCTGTTTTATAATTCCAAAAAAGCGGTCTCTTGTCAAAAGAGGCCGCTTTTTCGTCTTAAACCGTTATCTTACGGTTATGTTTGTAAATCCGTCCGAAACCACAGCAGGATTAACGTCCTGCGTCACGGCAAGATTTACCGCTCCGTCGATGCTCAGGCTTTCCTGCATGCACTGAATGCTTGAATTGAAAACGCCGCCGGTAATATCGATGTTGACCGTGCCCGTCATGGCATACGTTCCGTTTCCGGTATTTGTTCCGATTCTGGACAGTCCGCACACGGGACCGTTGAACGTTCCGCCGCTGATATTTAGGCTATTGGTTCCGGCAACTGAGTTCATGCCCGCAGCCGCGCAAAGGTTGCTTCCGGAAGTATTCATAAACGTTCCGCCGCTGATATTAATAGTAACCGACGCGGACGATTTTATCATTCCCACCATTGCAGGCGCCTGCGATCTGATATTTCCTCCTCTGAAGAAACCGTAAGTACCGGACATGATATTTACAATGCAGTTTCCGTCAAAGCTCGCATACTCTTCGGTACATCCGCCCATTGCATGATAAGTTCCCGCTATGATCCCCGGGTAAGCCGTTGCTTCGCTTCCGAGAGTAATATTCAGTCCTTCACCGAAGGTAACGTTGTTATAGCGGCAAACGAACAGCGCGCTGCTCTTATCCGCACGAATATTCAGATTTTCCAAAGTATATTCGCCATTGAAATGCAGGTTCTGCGGCATTCCGAGAGTGCTGCCGTAGTTCGTCCCGTTATATACGGAAGTGATGGTGATAGGCTTTTTCGTATAGGGCAGTATCATGTCATAATTGTAATGGATATTATAATTTCCGCAAAGAACGACGGTTCCTCCGGTCTCGCTCAACATTCCCACCGCTTTGGAAAGAGAGTTCAGCGCTGTGGCGGGAGTGCTTCCGTCACCAAATGACTGTCCTCCGGTCTTTAGATAAACCACGTTATCAGGGGCCTGTCCCATGCTTCCTGCTTCGTAGGTCTCGCCCTTGAAGAACGCCGCAAAAGCTTTTGCCATCTCATGATAGGTGACTTTTACGGGATGCAGTCTGTCGGCCGAATAATGCATTCCGACGCTCATATAGTCTTTTGTCATCTCATAAATATCGATGACCTCATATCCGCCCTCGGCAGCGGCTTCTTTCTGGAGCTGTTGCAAAAGACCGGTCGTCAGTTCATATCCGCCCGCGTTCGAGTAGATTGTAATGCTGGTCGCTATATAGACTTTTTTCACCGAATCCAGCGACATATACGTATCCGCAAGGTCTTTTAAATAGCCCTTGAAATTTTCCCTTGCCGCTGCGCGGTTGAGGTTTCTAAAATCGTTTGTACCGAGCATGATTACTACGATATTAGGATCCCATTCCAGACTTGCGGCATATTCGGCAGTATCGGGATAATAACGATCAGCCTTTTCGCTTCCCGCCCAGAAGTTGTATTCCGCGTCAAGAGGAGTAAGGAACGCGCCGCTTCTTCCAAAATTCCCGACTATTGCTTCACCTGCCATCATCTCGGCAAACTGAGCCGGATAGCTCTCGGTAGCAGGATCGGGAGTGCCGTATCCTGACGATACCGCATATCCGAACGTGATACTGTCGCCGATAAATGCAATCCTGGGCAGCTCAATCTTATTTCTTGAGGTGTATCCGTAGTTGTACATGGCCGTTGTGATATCCTCCAAGCCGGAATTATTTTTCATTCTTTCGCAGTAAGTATCAACGCTGTATTTTACTGTCTGCGTTCCGGTCGGATTTGTAAGAACTGCCGTATATACGTCGTCATACTCGGACGGCCCGAGCCTGTCGAGCTTCAGATAATAATATCCGCCGCCCGCGGCCTCCAAAGCAGCCGTATCGACCGCAGCATTGTTGACAGTAATGCTGACGCCGTCAAATCCCTCCGGAACATATAGCTTGTAAGATATCGCTACTTTATTTGTTATATCAAGGCTTGCGGATCTGATAGTGCCTTTTCTGACCGAAAAACCGCTGCTGTAAGTATTGATGCTGTCTATTTCTTCGGACGAAACAGGATCATAAGAAACGATCTTTGAGGCAGCCCACTGCCTTCCCGTGATAGGAAGCTCTTCTTCGCTCACGTCGGGATTAAGATATTTCTGACATTCCGACGCAAACCTGAGCATATTTGCCATAAAATACAGCTGATCCGTATCGTCCGCATAACGTTCCGCCACAAGATCGCAATATCCGGCAATGCTTATGCCTCCATTTAGGCCTATTCCAAGCGGACTGAGCGCTCCGTTTTTAACTCCGTATATATCGCCTTTCAGCGTTTCATTCATTTGCGTAAGGTAGATTCCTTCGCGTACAAACGTCATTTCGCCTTCCGCCAGAACACCCTCTATCTGTATCGGCGCCATATCTCCAAGGCTAAAAAGCATGACAAAACTGTCATAAGAGGCAATCGTTTCAGCGTCCAAAGCCGCACCGAATTTTGCGGTAACTGTATCCAGGATCTCGGCGGACATCCACATCGCACCGCCTTCGCTGTACCCTTCGCGAGTAAGAACGACGTTTACGTTTTTGAGCAGATAAAGGAAGCGCAGCGAGTAAACGCCTGAAGCGCTGTTATATCCGATATCCACCAGCCCCACTCCGGGAAGCTCTTTAAGACCCGCCGCGTCTTTACGGTCAAAGCTCGCCACCAAAGTGCCGTCCTGAGTAAAGATCTTTAAGCCCGCAGTCTCGGCAGCTTTCGCTGATATATTCATCAAAACCGAGTCGCCCTCCACGCCGCGAAGCTCATAATAAGGAACCGTAAATCCATCCTCAGCCGTTTCTGTATTGTCCGTCATCTCAGATGCCGGAACGGTGACTGAGTTTAAAAGCGCCGCCGAGTCGGTCACCCTGGCGCCAACCGTCTCCGAGCCTCCGGTATAATTGACTTTAACTTCAATATCCTGTGTGACCTGATAAACGCGAAGGAAAACGATCCCGTTTGACAGTGCGTATTTCAGGATGGCATTGCTTCCAAAGGAGCTTGTAAGTTCTGCGGCTTGCGTAATATAAATCTGGTTGTTTACAAGATCTGATTTTGCAACCGTGACGCTGTGGCCGCCGAAGGTAAACGTCAGCGATTCAAGCGTTCCCACATCGCTGTTTACTCTTACCTGTACTCCGGAAGAGCTTGCGGAAGCGGTGTCAACAAAATCTCCATAGGTCGTAAGCGTGCCGAGCTCATCCCAGGTTCCGCCGGTAGTGCCGACCCATGCGCTTGCCGAAACGTTCAGTCCGTACTGCTTGCTTACGAAGGTTGATCCGCCCTTAAACGTTATTGTGTGGATTTTTTCAAACTTTGCGTAAACTACCGTATCCGCGGAGATCGGCGCGGAAAAATCGAATTCTTTTGTCAGATTCTCGTCCGCATACCAGCCTTTAAATACAAATCCTTCTTTTTGAGGAACGGCCGCGGGAGCAGAGACAGTAGTTCCTTTGAGCGTTTCTTCTGTGGCAAATTCGCTTCCGTCCGCCATAAATACGGCACAAACCGTTTCCGTCGTGTAAGCGTAACTGATGTTTATATCAGAAGTGATATTATAAAAAGTATATTCCCCGTTGTTGTATCTGAGGATATCCGTCCCCGTATGCGAAGATGAAACGGTATTTGCTGCCGTAATATAAACGTCCGAGGATACGTCGCTGATAACGATGGTATCTTTTGATCCTACTGTGATAAGAACAGAGGTAGGGGCGGAGTCCGGCGTTACCGCAGCCGAAATGCCGGCGGAATTGGAGTAGTCTCCTCCTATCTCAATATCCGCAGAATTGTCAGTAGTCGTCAAAAAGTACTTCGGAATGTCAGAAGAAGCAAAGGCCGCATTTTCATCACCGGTATTGATATTGATAAAATGCGCCGTATTGTAGTGCAAAACAACGTCTACGTCGGCAGCGACATTGCGCCAGCGGCTCGTCATGGCCTTGCCTACTCCGGCGCCTCCGGCCGCAAAAGTAATAAGCGGCGTGCCGTGGGCCGTATTGATAGTTGTTTCATTAGGATAAACAGTCAGATTGTTTGACGAATCATAATAATAAGTTCCCTTTATACAATGAGTATTTGAAGAGATCACGTAGGGAAGATTTACAGGCGTTTCAGATCCTGCATAATATACGTCAACAGAGTCTATCTCGTCCTGCTTCGGATGGCTGTAATTGTTTGCCGATCCGGAAGAAGCGTTGGCTGTATAGGCTTTTGACGCACTTCCCTTGATCGAATAGCCGTTTCCGGTACTAACGAGACCTCCCGTCTCGTCAAGCACTCCCGAAAGGATATTTTGAACTCCCGGAGTTTTACCGAACCCGTAAAAAACCTCCACTTCAAATAAAGTGGCTCCGAGCGCCTCTGCGGCTGAAAGGCTGAAGGTTGAAACAGCCATGATAACAGCCGTCAAAAACGCCGTCATTTTCCTCAATGTTTGCATAATCGTCCTCCTTGACAAAAATAAATACCTGCACCGCAATATCCCTGCAAAGCTTACCTCTCAGTTACCGAGGTAAAACCGGGTTTTTCCGCAACGGACGCAAGGTCCTTTGCAATATTCAAAACCACTTCGCCGGATACCTGCATACTATTATCCTGTATCCCGCGGATCCCTTTTTCAAAGACGCCTCCGCTGATATTCAATTCCGTTTTTCCGTTCATAAGATATGCGGTTTCCTCTTCCGGATACGACCCCACGCGTGAGAGCGCAAAGACCGGACCCTTAAACGTACCGCCGCTGATACTTAGCACGCTTTGTCCACTGACCCCGTTCATACCGGTCGCCGCGGTCAGATTTCCGCCGGCTGTATTTTCAAAGCTTCCTCCGCTGATATTTACGTTAAGCACGGCGCCTTTATCTATGGTACCAACGGGAAGATTAAATGCGCTTCTGGTGTTTCCGCAGCGAACAAATCCCCACATTCCCGATTCTATAGTAATATTGCATTTGTCATGAAGACTTAAAGCCTGCTCATTGCATCCGCCTATCTTCTGATCGAATCCTGCCGTTATTCCGGGGTAGGAAACGATCTTTTCGTCAAGCTCACAGGAAACGTTTCCGGCTATCGTCAGGTCATGATAACCGCAGACAATCATTGCGTTTTCTTTTGAGGCTTTCAGCCTTATATCCTCGAAGATGTACTCGCCTTCAAGATACAGATCGCGGGCAAGTCCGAGCCTGCCGCCGTAATCTTTTCCGTCATAGACCGAAGTGATCCTGATCGGTTTTTCGGTAAACGGCAACACAGTCTCGTAGGAAAGATCATAGTCGCCCGCAAGGACGACAGTTCCCCCTGTTTCCGAAAGCAATCCGACAGCCTTTGACAGCGAGTCGATCGCCTTTTCGGGAGTATCTGCATTGCTGACTGACGCCGCATTGTTTCTCAAATATACTACGCCGGAGCTTGACTGTCCCATGCTGCCGGGCTTAAAGGGCTGCTCTTTGAAGAACGCATAAAAAGCCCTTGCGATCTCGCCGTAGCCTACTCTGTCCGGATGCAGCCTGTCTTTTGTATATGCCAGAGAGACGCTCAAAAACTTTTTTGTCATCTCATAAATATCAATAACTTCATAACCGCCTTCCCCTGCGGCTTCCTTTTGAAGCTCCTGCAGCACGCCCGTAGTCATCTCGTGTATTGATGAATTCACGTTTCCGACGATACAGGTGGCAATATAGATCTTTTTAACCGATTCAAGTTCTTTGTATGAAGCGGCTATGTCAAGCAGAGCCGCCTTGTAATCGGCCTTTGCCTGCTCGCAGGTCAGGCTTCTGAAATCGTTTATCCCAAGCATGATAACTACGATATCAGGGTTAAATTTGATGCTTTTTTCATACTGAGCGGTATTTGGATACCACAGGTTCGGTTTTGTGCCTTTGACATTGTAGGGATTTTCCGGAGGCAGGGTATAGGCCGAGCCTTTGCCGAAATTACCCACGTTGACGGTATTTTTCATAAGCTTTGAAAACTGGGCAGGATAGCTCTCCGAATCGTGGTCGGCACATCCCGTTCCGTACGTAATGCTGTCTCCCGCAAAAGCGATCCGCAGCATACTTCCGTTATACGGTTTTATATCGTCAATAAACGACCTGTTGGTGAATTCTTCTTCGACGCTTTCAGCCGAGGCTTCAAGCGAGTTGTAATTAACGGTGGGCTTTTGATTGTCCGCTGATGCAGACGCGCTCTCCAAGGCGGCATCCCCCGATCCCGCGCAAGCGCTGAGCGCCGTGAATATGGCGCAGCACAAAACTATTGATAAAAAGCGCTTCAGTCTTTTCATAGTCTTTCTCGCAATATTTGTTTTGCTGCAAGCAGCATTCCGCACAAAACATCCGCGCCGGAATTGCTCCCCATCATAAGGAGCCTGTCTATAGCTTTTTCCAAAGCTTCTTTGTCCTTTGCAAAGCATACGCTATCAAACAGCGTGACTTTAGCGCCGCTTGCGGCTGCCGAAAGGAACTCACAGCTCACGGCTGTAGTGAGTTTTCTCATTATCTCCAAAATCCGTTTTATGCAAAGCTTTGTTTTTTCGTCCGGTTTCCCGCACCGTAGCGTATAATAGATATAGCCGCAGGCAAGGTCGTCTCCCGAAGGAGTAAGCCCCGGCCCAAGCCCCAGAATATCCGCCAGCGCGTCCTGTATATCCCTGCCGTTTATGAGTTTTTTTGCCGTAATGCAATAAGCCGTCTCCGGACAATCATCGCTTACGAGATTTTTTAAAACTCCGTTGTGCGAGAAATGAAGCTTTTCTTCGGCAACTTTTATAAACTCTTCTTCGCCGCAGGATTTTTGACTTTTCCCCAAAGCCTTTTCCCGGCTGGCAAGACTGATCTCCACTTCGGACGCTCGGCCCGAAACAAGCAACTTTCCATCCGATACGCTTGCTTTGCTGCTTTCTTTTATATCGGCACTTTTAAGAACGTTTTCGCAGTCCGACACCGCTATTCCAAACGGAATATTTCCCCAGTGGTCGTCATGCAGCATTATCAGCCCTCCGCCGGGCTTTTCCAGATATGCGCCCTTAGAAAAGCTTCCGGCGATCCTGTAATTGCCTGAGGGAAGCCCTGACTCTGACAGTTCAAAACTTAAAACGCCCTGTGCTTTTGTTGTCATTTTTCCTTTTCTTTAAGGCATCTGAAGGTTTCTCTTGCGATACCGAGCTCTTCGTTCGCGGCGATGACCTGCACTTTGACTTTTGAAGCCTCTGCGGAAATGATACCGTTTCCGCGTGTTTTCTCATTTTTCTGCGCGTCAAGCTCTATGCCGAGATGACCGATCCGCTCGCATACAAGGCGGCGTATCAGCGATGAATTTTCGCCGATCCCCCCGGTAAATACGAGCTTGTCCATGCCTCCCATTTCCGCATAAAATGCGCCGATATATCTTACGATATCCGTCACAAATACATCTATCGCAAGCTGCGCTCTCTCATTTCCGGCATTTGCCGCTTCTTCTATCTCGCGAAGATCGTTGCTGACTCCGGAAATGCCGAGCAGACCGCCTTTTTTGTCAAGTCCTTCCCTGATCTCCTCAAAGCTCATGCCCTGATCTTCAAGGAAAGGCACTACATAAGGGTCTGCATCCCCGCTGCGGTTTGCGTGAGGAAGTCCCGTCTGCAAAGAAAATCCAAAGCTGCTGTCAAAGCTTTTTCCGTCTTTGATTGCGCAGATGGAGCTGCTCCCTCCGAGATGACAGCCGATGATTTTTTTGTAGTCTCCGTCGCGTCTTGCCTCGCCTGAAACATAGGTGAAGGACGCGCCGTGATATCCGTTTTTGGCAAGACCGTATTTTTCAAACCACTCATAGGGCAGTGGATAAAGACGGTTTTCAAGCGGTATCGTCCTGTGGAACGAAGTCTCGAATACGCCCACCATGGGTGTTTCAGGCAAGATACCGCGGAACTGTTCTATCGCGGAAATATATGCGGCGTTGTGTACCGGGGCAATAAAGAGATAGTCCTTCATTCCCTGCATGACACGATCGTCAAGCTCCACTGTCCCGTTGAAGCCCTTTGATATGACGGTCTTGAAACCGATCGCCTGTACCTTGTTCACGGAGTCGATCGCTCCGAGTTCTTTGTCACAGAGATCGGAAAGAAACATATTTATTCCGGCGGCGTACGTCTTTAGCGGAGTGCTCTCCTCTCCATGAGTACGACCGTTGATGTCATTTTTGTAGTGATATATGCCGTCGGTGGAGCCGATTTTTTCGATCTTTGCTTCGCAAAGCACTTCTTCCTCAGGCATACGGTATAACTTGAATTTTAATGATGTTGATCCTACGTTGCTGATAAGGATATACATTTATCGCATAACTCCTTTTTGTTTTTAAAGCGCTGCCCTAACGGGTCAAACCCTCTCCGGCAGATAGCTTCACCGCCGGAGAGAGTTTAAACGTTTTTATCTCTGGACTCTTCCCGATCCCGATCCGCCTGCGAGGCCTTCCACCTCTGCTACGGTGACCTGGTTGAAGTCTTTTTCAATACACTGTTTCAGACATGAAGCCGCAACTGCAAATTCAATGGCTTTTTGATCGTCATATCCGCTGATAAGGCTGTATATAAGACCGCCTCCGAAGGAATCGCCGCCGCCTACGCGGTCAACAAGCTGAATGCGGTAGTTCTTTGAAAATACCGCCTTGTCACTTGCATGATCATACAGCATGCCGGCCCAGTCATTTACAGAAGCCGATAGCGAGCCGCGCAGCGTTATGGCTACTTTCTTGCAGCCAAAAGCTTCCGAGATCTTTCTCGCTACGCTGATATAGCCTTCTTTGTTGAGCTTTCCGGCCTCGATATCGGTTCCTTCCGCCTCGATTCCGAAAACGTCTTTTGCATCTTCCTCGTTTGCAATGCAGACGTCAACGTAAGGAACGAGCTTGCTCATGCACTCTCTGGCCTCATCGGTAGTCCACAGCTTTTTGCGGTAGTTGAGATCGCATGAAACGGTAATGCCTTTTTCATGCGCCTTTTTGCACGCCTGAAGACAGATCTCGGGAAGATCTCCGCCAAGCGCCGGCGTAATGCCTGTCCAATGGAACCAGTCCACGCCTTCAAAAATCTTGTCCCAATCATATTCATCGGCCTTGCTAAGAGCTACGGATGAACCGGCTCTGTCGTAAATGACCTTTGAAGCTCTCTGAGAGGCGCCTTTTTCGCAGAAATAAATACCAAGACGCGGGCCGCCTCTTAAGATCAGGCTCGTATCCACGCCGTATCTGCGAAGAGAGTTCACACACGACTGTCCTATTTCCTGTGCGGGAACCTTTGTAACAAACGCCGCGTCAAGCCCGTAATTTGCCAGCGAAACGGCTACGTTTGCTTCGCCTCCCGCGTAAGATACCTCAAATGAATCTGCCTGAACAAAGCGGCGATAACCTACCGGATCCAGACGCATCATTATTTCACCAAAAGTAATAACTCTTTTCATATCTGCTCCTTTATCTGATCGCGGCCAGAATTTCCTGTGCCGCAGCCGTAAGTTTGTCATATTCTCCCGCGTCGATCCAGGCCTTTTTGGCAAGATTTCCGCCGATTCCCGCGCCTACGCAGCCGGCCGCCATAAATTCGGCAACGTTTTTCTCATTTACGCCGCCGACCGCCATAAAGCGGATATGATTGAGCGGTGCGGTAACCGCCTTTACATATGCGGGGCCGAGATTTCCGATAGGGAATATTTTTACGAAGTCCGCTCCCGCATTATGCGCGGTAAGCATCTCGGTGGGAGTCAGGGCGCCGGGCATGGAAACCATGCCCAGTTCCTTCGTTTTCTTTATCACTTCAACGTTTGTGTCCGGAGAAATGATATATTCGCCGTGATTTTTCGCAGTCATTTCCACGAGCTTTACGCTTGTGACCGTGCCGGCGCCGATATGTACTCTTCCTTCAAACGCGTCATGCAGTTTTCCGATCGTAGCGGCGGTCTCTTCCCACGTTTCGGGTTTTGACTGGTTGTATGTGATCTCGACGAAACGGATGCCGCCCTTGTAAAGCGCTTCCACTATGTCGATACACTTGCTTGCCTCTGCGCCGCGCACGATGGCTATGACTTTTTCTTCCAGTATTTCATCAATTATAGATTTGCTCATTTTTTCCTCCTTACAGACCGTACTTTTCGCAATATGCCGCAAATGCCTTTTCAAAGCATTCCATCGGTACACGCGCCATTCCGGCTCCGATCAGGCCGCCCTCTTTGTTGAACATTCCTCCGTGAATGCAGGGGCAGATACCGGTCTTTATGACCTTCATCATATCGATGCCGACGGGAAGGAAGTCAAAGTCAAGGTTGGGAATGGGGTAGTTGTAGTTCTTCCCGATACAGATTTTTTCCATCTCTCTGGTCTGCGCTATCGAATCACGAAGCGTCATTCCGCGGAGGTTGCAGCAGATGGGAGAAGCCGCGGCGGCAAGACCGCCAAGTCCGGCGCACTCTACTACGCAGCTGTCTCCTATCCAGGGAAGCTGGTCGTCTATCGTAAATTTTGACGAAGTGTACTGGCCCTTCATATAAGGGGCCTCGGCCTCGAACCACTGATCACCCATAGCGGCGATCTTTATTCCGAAACGCACACCGTTTCCGCATACTGCGGTAACCATGGTCGAATACTCTCTTCCGACGTTTCCGAGGTTTGCGGCGCGGCTTGCGCCCTGTCCGAAGCAATGGAAGAATCTGGGCGTTTCCACGATATAATTCATGGATGCAAGAACCTGATCCCTGGGCATGTCTTCTATCTTGGCCATATCAAGCAAAACCTGATGTTCAAAAAGAAGATCCGCCGCCGTTTGACGGGTATGGTTTTCATCACCCATCTGCATGCTTTCCGCAAGTATCGGTTTTATGGGAACGCCGCCTTTTTTCTTTGCTACCGCGTCCATCGGAGGAAGCAGGTAATCTCTCATATGATAAAGGTTTTCCGCGATCTCCTTTGAGTAAAGACCCCAGCCGCAAAAGCCGCCCTGGAATTTGATTCCTTCGGCAGGGAAGGTCGCCGTGACCTTGCCGTTGTTGCGGTCTTTTATTATTATCATGGCGACCGACTTTGTAATAATACCGGTGCCTGCGCCGACCGTGTTCGTATCAAGCGCGGAGATCATTTTGATCTTTCCGGATTTTATAAGCTCGAGAGCCTCCTCCTCGGTCTTTGCCCATCCTTCAAACAGGCAGGCGGAAACCATGCCTCTTTTGTGAAGCATAACCATTTCATCAAATGAAATGGGCGGGCCGGAATGAGTAACGGTATAATCGTCAAGGCCTTCGATGATATCTCCGGCGGGCGCTACGCCTATCCATGCGGGATCGGCGTTGATGATCATATCGATGGCGTCCTGATTGGCCGCTTCCACCTTTTTGCCGAACTCACTGTCGAGGATCTTGTCGATCTTGGATCCGAGCTCTGCGTTTACTTTTACCGGAGGCTTCCAGTCGATCTGAGCCGCATCAACTTTCTGTTCCGTCAGCGCGTCATAAAACGATGAAATTCCAATATTTATTACTCTTAATTTTTTATCCATTTTTCTGCCTTCTTTCCAGCTCGGTCATCATCGCGCTCGCTATCTTTGCGCTTTCATAGCTGCTTCCGGTAACTATGACTCCCGCTTCTTTTAGCAGTTTGACCTTTTCTCTGATGTTCTGAGGATCGTTGTCAGAGCCGCAGATATTTGCGATAAATATTACCGGACTGCCTTCGTCACGAAGCTTTTTGATCTCCTTTGCGTGAGAAGTGATCGGATCTCTGGCAACGCCGGGGCCGGTGATAAAGTCCAGAAGAATGACAGCTACCTCGGGGTCGCTCAGCTCCTGACGAAGCCTCTTTAAACGAAGCTCAGGGCTGAATACCGGATGAGGCGCCTCAGCCGTAAAGTCTTCCGCACCCATATCAAGGATGGAATGTCCCTCGCTTACGTGGCTGTCGGGCAGCTTTTTGCTGAATTTGGTATTGAGATTTGAATGAAGCTCAATGCCGGCATTATGCGCTCCGAAGTAAAGGAGGCCTTCCTCGGTAAACGTGCCGCCGCAGTACAGGCCGCGGAAGTATTTTCTTTCGGCCGGAAGCTTTGCAACTTCCTCGCGGGCAAGCCTTGCTATCTCTTCGTCGGAGAACTGAGGTTTTTCGGGTTTGCCGGTCAAAAGCTCCACAGCCTTTAACGCCGCTTCCTCAAGTGAAAAAGCAGGAGTAACTTTATGCTTCTCAAACAGCTTTTCATCACTTCCGAGGAAAATAGCGATAACGGGCTTTTTGCATTCATCGGCTCTGAAAAGGACTTTGTCCATTACGCCGAGATCCGCAAGCTTTGAAACCAGAACGATGATCTTCGTTTCCGGATCCTTTTCCAGACGCTCGATACCTTCAAGCATCGTGATACCGCCGATCTCAGGATAAAGGTCTCTTCC
Organism: Lachnospiraceae bacterium UBA3774; assembly: GCA_002369255.1. GTDB lineage: Bacteria > Bacillota > Clostridia > Lachnospirales > Lachnospiraceae > UBA3774. The sequence goes on along the minus strand of DFFO01000015.1, from coordinate 36,873 downwards.
GCCTGTTCCTATGATCTGGCTGACGCCGTAGCCGCGGTGCTCTATAATGCAGGCGACTTCCTGCGCTCCCGAGCCTGACGCTCCGACAATTCCGACGGGTCCGAACGACGTCATGGAGCCTGCTGCAAGCGCAACTCCGTTTATCAGTCCTACGCCGGCGTCGGGTCCCATGACCAGACGTCCTTTTGATTTTCCGTACTCTTTGAGGGTTCTTTCTTCCTCAAGTGATACGTTGTCGCTGAATATAAACAGATCCAGACCCTTGTCGATGGCTTTCCTTGCCTCTGCGTACGCATACTCGCCGGGAAGCGAAATCTGGCAAAGATCATAGGTCTCAGCCTTTAATTCGGGATCGTTGATATCCGTAAATTCCTTTGTACTGCCGGTATTTTTGTGGTCGATCAGATCCATCGCGGCCTGAACAGCCTTATCGCAGGTCGCTTCATCGCCGGCTGTAACGGCGATGACAAGGTCGTCTACCGTGATATCGGAGGGGAGTGTGTACCCCTCCTCCTTCAGAGTCCTCTGGTTGATCACTGTAGCCATTGCGACCTCAATGCCGTCAACGCCTTCCATTTCACTTACGCGTCCGGCTACGGACATCAGGCTGACCGAATCCACGTATCTTTTTTTCTTTACTATTACTTTTTTCATTAAAATCAGCCCCTTTTATCTGTTATTCCCAGATACCGCCCTTTGACATGGGCCCTACGTTCTTAACGAACAGACGAAGGAATCTGGGGTAAGAATCTGCGTCAAACTCCCAATGGAAGTTTTTCTTTCTTTCTTCAAGTTCTTCATCAGATACTTCCATATTGATGGAACGTCCGACTACGTCGATATCGATCATATCGCCGTCTTTTACAAGACCGAGAGGTCCGAATGCTGCTTCGGGAGAAACATAACCTACCGAAAGTCCCGATGTGCCGCCGGAGAAGCGTCCGTCGGTTATAACGGCGCAGGATTCAAAGAGTCCCTTGTATCCTTTAAGCTCTTCCTGGAAGGTGAAAGCCGTGGTTCCAAAGCGGGCTTTAAGTCCGAGGAATCTGACTACGCAGGCGTCGCCTTCAACGATACGGCCGTTTCTGAGCGCGTCAAGCGCGTCGTCAAGAGTATCGAAGCATTTTGCCGGTCCGCGGAATTTCATGAGCTTTTCCGGAACGGCCGCTATCTTTATGATACTGCCTTCGGGGCAGAGGTTCCCGTAGAGAACTCCGATTCCGGGCTGTTTTGAAACGGGATTGTCAAGTCCGCGAATGACTTCATCGTTCCAGCATACGGCATGCTCGATGTTCTCTCCCATAGTCTTTCCGTTTACGGTCATGCAGCTCGTATCGAGCGTGCTGCTCATCTTTTTCATAAGAGCCTGAAGTCCGCCGGCAAGGTCGAGATCTTTCAAGGTATACTCGCCGCCGGGAGCAAGGTGTGAAAGAAGCGGGATCTCGTTTGAAGCCTTGTCAAATTCTTTCCACCACTGAATGTCGTCATAGCCTGCCTCGTTTGCGATTGCGGGCAGATGAAGAATAAGGTTTGAAGAAGCAGCTACGGCCATATCTACTTTGATGGCGTTTTTAATTGCTTCTCTGGTCATGATCTGACGGGCGGTAACACCGTTGAATACGAGATCCATGATGTGTTTTCCGGCGCGGTATGCAAGATTGTATATCTCGGAGCCGTCAGCCTGCATGGTGGAGTTGTTCGGAAGGGTCATGCCCATCGCCTCAGCCATCATACACATTGAGTTTGCGGTAACCATGGACGTGCAGGCGCCGCAGGTTCCCCACGAATGCTCTATAAGATCATTGTAAAGATCGGGATCGATAGTTCCTTCAGCCATAGCTCCTACTTTGTCCTGAGCGCGGATGTGAAGACGCTCCTCACCGCGGCACATTCCGAGCGGCATATATCCGCCGGTTACAAGGATGGTAGGGATGTCAAGACGGGCTGCGCCCATCAGATGTCCGGGGACTATGGAGTCGCAGGTGCAAAGCATTACCATGCCGTCGAAGAAATTTCCGTCAACGGTGAGCTCAACCTGGTCAGCAATGCTGTTACGGCTGGGAACCTCGATATATCTGGGGTCTTTAAGCACCATGCCGTCGCAGATACCTGTCGTTTCCACTTCAAGAGGAAGTCCGCCTGCCTCGCGCACACCCTGTTTTACACGCTCCGCGAGCTTGTCAAGATGAACGTGGCCCGGATTGTACTCGTTCCAAGAATTTACGATACCGATGAGAGGGCGCTTTTGCTCTTCGTTGGTGTAGCCCATTCCGCACATAAGTCCTCTTCTGCATTCGGATGCTTCGGAAAACTCCCAGCAAGATCTCATGTCTTCATACTTTTTTTTCATAATACTTCCTCCTCTTTAGTTGTTTATTATTTTAGTTGTTATTGTATTATTATCCAACGTGACAAGAGTATGATAACTCTTTTTCGGCGCGTCTTGATAATCCGTTCTCTGGTGCGAACCGCAGCTGTCGCATCTGCTGGCGGCAGCCGCAAACAGCGCCATGGCGGTGATCACGTCATTCTGCGTTCTTAAAAGCCTGCAATAGGTTTCGTCATCCGCGTCCGCGCCCATCTTTGAAAGCTCTTCGCAAAGCTGGGCAAGTCTCTTGCTTCCTTTGTCGAGACTCTTTCCGTCTCTGAAAACTCCGGCACATTCACCGATAAGCTGCTTTGACTCTTCTTTGATCTCCGACAGACGCGAAAGTTCCGCTTTTTCCGTTCCAAAGGTCGGAGCAAAGTGGATCTTTGCCGCTTTGAGGCTGTCGAAATCCTCAAGGATGGAAGCCGCCGCTATCTGTCCGAATACCAGCGTCTCACTGCCGGCCGAGCCGCCTATGCGGTTTGATCCGTGAATATGTCCGGCTGCCTCGCCCGCAACGTAAAGTCCCTCAAGCGCGCTGCGGCAGGAAGCGTCTATCTCAACACCTCCGATAGTAGTATGCGCCGCATTCGCCAGCTCTACGGGTTCTTTTGTAAAGTCGATGCCGACTGAAGCATATCTGCGTACAAAAGGCTCATAAGCGTCATGAAGTCTCTTTTCATCCACTCCGCTCGCGTCAAACCATACGCCTCTGTGCTCGGTGCCTCTGCCGGCCAGTATTTCTTTTTCTATCGCATGGCTCAAAAGATCCTTATTTACACACTCTCCTTTCGGATCGTAATTGAACATGAACCTTTCGCCGAGCGCGTTTTTCATAACCGCACCCTCATAGAACAGCGTGGTTATGACGCCTTTTCCTCTGATCTCGGGGGGCCATACGGCAGACGACGGTTCAAACTGGACAAACTCCATATCGATAAGTCCGCAGCCCGCAAGCAATGCCATAGCGATCCCGTCTCCGGAAATATCCTTTGAATTGCTCGTAAAAGGGAAAATACCGGCAAAACCGCCGCTGCAAAGCAAAACAGCCCTTGCGTGAACCGTAAAGAAAGTCTTTTTTTCTTCGTCATATACAAAGGCTCCGCCGACTTTTTTTCCGTCCGAAATAAGCCGAAGTGCGCGTGCCGATGAAAATACGCTGAAATTTTCGCATTTTCCGAGTCTTTCATTTAAAAGATTCAGCACCATGGAGCCACTGGAATTTCCGTGGCCCACCACTCTCGCATAGGACGAGCCGAGCGATTTTCTGGCAAAAAGCGTGCCGTCCGGATTTCTATCAAAGACAAAGCCGAGAGCTTCCAGGTATTCAGGGAGTTTTTTTGCTCCATTGCAGAGCGTCTTTGTCAGCTCCTCTCCGCCCTGTCCGCGTCCGGAGGCCTTTGTGTCTTCTATATACTTTTCCACAGAGTCTTCCGCCTGTGCGCAGGGAACGTTAAAACCCGAAATTCCGGGGGACGCTCCCGCACCGGTTTTCAGCATCACAACGCTGCGCCCCGTCTTTGCGATCTCCCACGCAGCAACGTGTCCGGTGGCGCCTCCGCCGATGATCAGTACGTCTGTTTGAAAATCTTTTATCTGATTGTTCATGCTAAATGCGATCCCTCAAAGTTCTCCTTCATATTGGCTATCATGCCGGTAACGGACTGACCGCCGTCGATATGAAACGTCTGTCCGACTATAAAGCCGGTTTTTTCTTCATCCGCAAGGAACAGAGCCATATTTACTATATCGTCCGTGCAGCCGAGCTTTCCGGCCGGAATATGATCCGTAAAGTCTTTAAGCTGTTCGGGCGTATAACGGGTCGTCGCGTCCGTGCTGATAAATCCGGGAGCGATGCCGTTTACACGGATTCCGTAAGGAGCGACCTCAACTCCGAGAGCCTTGGTAAGCATATCAAGACCGCCTTTTCCGGCGCAGTAGGGAAGGAATTTTCTCTTTACCCAGCTGATTGTGCCGTGTACGGAGCTGATGTTGATGATGTTGCCCTTTATGCCGTTTTGCTTCATATTGCGTACCGCATACTGACTGCAGTATGCCGCGGCATTCAGGTTGAGATTTATCTGGCTGTCCCAGTAATCAAGAGGAAGCTCGTCAAACTCGCCCGCAGGGATTTTGAGCGCGCCGCCGGCATTGTTCACAAGTATATCGATGGTTCCGAAATCATTTAAAAATTTTTCCATAAGCGCACAGCATTCATTTCTGTCGCTGAGCTGAACCTGGTAAAGCTCGGCTTTTACTCCGTAGCTTTCGCAGATCCTCTTGGTCTCCTCGCCGCCTTCCTTGTGTCTGTTGTAGGTAAGGCCTACGTTAATACCGCGTTTGGCATAAGCTACCGCGATGGCTGCGCCGATCCCGCTCGAAGAGCCGGTTATCAGCGCATTTTTCTTTCCGTTTGCGTTCAATTTAAATACCTTCTTCCTTATTGTATTATAAATATTTTTTTATATGCTCTGTAACTGTATAAACCGCCATAAACAGCGCCGGCGGCATTCCGCATCCGATGTCGTTTATCATACTGACCGCGATCTTTCCGGAGTCGGTAATGCCTTCCGACATTTTTTTGTTGACGTAGTCCTGATAGGTATCGGTTATGCGAAGGCAGAGCCGAAGTGCTTCTTCCACCTCTTTTTCACCTTTTATAACAGCTCCTATTTTATCATAATCATGGCCGCAGATGATATTATTTGCCTTTAAAGCAAGAAGCTTGTTCATACTTGCCCTGTAATCGTCAAGATTTTGATAAAATCCGATTCCCTGGGTCGGTGTTCCGCCGCCCTGGACGCTGTCTCCGGTGATGAGTGTGCCTGTTTTTTCTTCAAACCAGCATACGCAGCCCGGATCATGACCGGGAGTCTGGATTACTTTGAGTCCCGGGATCAGCTTTTCTCCGTCACCGAGAACGCGGTCTACTTTCACGCCCTTTAAATAGCTTTGAGGCGCGGGGCTGTACTTTGGAAATCTTGTACGGATCCTGACTGCAAGCGCGGCCGGATCTTCTACGTTTGCAGCGTCGCTCTTTGACGCGGCGATACGCATTTGAGGGCAGATTTCTTTTACTCTTCTATATCCGCCGATATGATCCCCGTGGCTGTGAGTATTTACGAGCCAGCTGATATCCGAAAGATCAAGCCCGAGATTTTCAAGAGCCGGGATGATATACTCATCCACGTCGTCAAGCCGGGATCCCGTATCGATAAGGACGTTTTCACGCCCTTTGATCAGCGTGACGCCTGTCCACGAATCTCCGAACGGTACCTTTAACAGGTAAATGTTTCCTACGATGTTTTCAAATTCTTTCAATTTTAATACTACCTTCCAATTATATATATTTCAGGGACTCCTATGACATGATCGCTCTTTATTGTGATCGTAACGGATTTGGCTTTGCATTCCACAAAAGAATATGTTGCGGGATGATCATAAGCCGTTTTGCCGTTCTGATCATAAGCTGACGTATCATAGATCAGTTCTCCCAGATCGTTTTCTCCGTCTTCTGTTTCAAGCACCGCCGATTCGATCCCGGCAAAGCGCTTGTTTTCATCAAAACTGTTGTAGATAAGGATATCTCTTATCTTTACATAATCATCAAACGTAAATTTGATGGTCGTGGTTCCTTCGTTTGCTTCAAATCCCGTCTTCGGCGTGACCTTGTGCATAGGTATATAGCCGTCGGTAAGAAGGGATATATCAAAGCCGTCTGCCGCATTATCGCATGAGACCTTGGCAAGATTTGCGATATTGCCGTATCCTGTAAGCGCGTTTGGCAGCGGCTGCGGGGTGGACGTGGGTCCGTTGGCCTGAAGGACTTTTTGTCCTTTTGAATTCTCGACAAATACCAGCTTTTCGACTGCGGGCTTTCTTCCGTCATCTACCGTATTGTCATTGAAGAAGGTGTGGTATGAAAGCCACACTTCGTCACCGACGGTAAAAAATGAGCTGTGTCCGGCCGATTGCCTTATGCCCATGATCTCCGTACTGATGACCGTGCCGCCATCCTCCGGCTGAACCTTTACAAAGGGGCCAAGCGGAGACGTTCCGAGGGCCTGTCTTACCTGATATTGCGAGGAAGTATAGGTGAAGGTGGAAAACGTCAGATAATACGTGCCGTCATGATAAAGCACTGAGCAGCCTTCATTTGTGTTTCCGCCGTCAAATATCACTTCGCCGCCGCCGGGAGTGGTTACGCCGTACTGCGTGAGCCTTGTGAGCGTCTCGTATTTGGGCGTGGTCCAGTCTTCCATCTCCATACCCATAACAAATGAGCCGTCCGTATAGGTGGTGCCTATATCCGCGATCATATACAGGTATTTTTTTCCGGTCTGAGGATCCACAAAAGGCGAGGCGTCAATTACCTTTATAAAACCTTCCTTGTCTCTATAGCCTTTTAACGTGGATCGAAGCTCTGCCGGGATCTCGTTTACGTGTTCTTCAAACTGTATCAGAGGCTCCGCCGCGGTCTTTTTATCCGTGGTGCACTCTTTAAATGGCCCCGCGGGATTTGAGGAAGTTGCGACCGAGATATATAAACCATACTGCATATCCGCCCACTGGGCGCTGTAGAACATATAATAGGTTCCGTTATCTTCGATCACCTCGGGCGCCCACATCTTTGTATCGCCCCAGGTCTGTCCCTGCGGATAAAAAGCGTCCTGAATCTTTTCCCATTTTGTCAGATCTTCGGACTGATAGACCTCAAACCCTCTGGCGCTTAAAGCTCTCGAGGTAGAATACATAAGGAACGTTCCCGCATATTCTCCCTTGTCAAAGTAGAGAATAAACGGATCGGCTCCCAAAAGATCTGTCACATTGCGATAGAAAACATTTTTCTGACTCGCAGCCATTGCTTCGGGACTAAGAGTCATCTTAACGTTTCCTCTATCAGTGGACTCTCCGGCAAGCCTCGAATCTCCGCAGCCTGTAAAGACTGCGGAGATCAGTATAAACACCATAATAAATGAAAACCATTTTTTCAAAGCACAACCTCATTTATGATTATTTGCCAAGATCTACGCGAAGCCACGTGGTTGGATCCGTCTGGCTTGCGTTTCTTGCAACGTAGGTAAGCTCTCTCTTGATTATCTCAGTGCTTTCCGTACTGTACATTGAGAAGAACATTCTGATCTTTTCAGTATCCTGTCCTTTTTCAAGGTTCAGAAGGTCATATGGGATGAACGTCTCTGCATAGTATCCGGTGGCATTTTCGAGATTGTCAAGAGTGCCGTTTTTAATGCGTACCATCGTAGATCCGTCGCACCAGCTTCGAAGCCATGATTTTTGTGATTTAACGCCTCGGTATCTGAAATTCTCGTTGTTAAGTCCCACCTTAAACCCGGCCGTGTTTCTGTTTAGAACGCCGGTGTTGTAATCCGCAAAGAACAGCGTCAGATGAGGATTTTCGTTAACTGCCTTTGCAGGGTCGAATTCCAGCTTGGAATTGTTTACGTCCGTAAACGTGTAGATACCGTCGGTTCCCGCATATACGTAAAGGTCCGCATATACGTCTGACGTTTCATCGCCGTCCGCGTAAAGCCTGTAAATAGGGTTGCCGTATTCTTCGTTCAGAACAGCGTCGATTTCCAGATCCGAAGGATCGTTCTTCCAGTTGGACTCTATCGTTTCATTTTCAAAGCTGTAAGGCTCGTATAACGCGCCTGTTTCGTTTCCGGGAGTTGCAGAAGACCCGTCAGAATCCTTTCCGAGAAGAATGATCTCGGGAACGGCTATTCCCTCGGCATTTCCGGGGTTTTCTATCTCGATGGTAACCTTCTTTACGTCCAGCTCGTCAAACTCTGCGATGGCAGCGCTGCCGATAGCGGGCTTGTTATCTTCAAGATTATAATAATCCCAGTTGTACTTAACCGGTCCTATAGTGACCTGACCCTCTTTACCGTTCTTTCTGTAATCGAAAGTGATCGACTCGATCTGGCTGAACATTTCATTATAATCTCTGGAGTTATAGACCATTACCGCTCTCATTGTCTTGTAATCGTCAAAATCAAACGTGAAGGTAGTGGTTCCGTCTCCGGCGAGAAATTCGGGAGCAAGATCGTTTTTGTGATACGGGATCACCCGGTCGGTAAGATAACTGATATCGCTTCCGGGGCGCACGTTGTCGCAGTCTGCTTTCGCCTCGAGCGCCAGATTTTTGTATCCGCTGATAGCCTCAGGAAGAGCCTGAGGAGTAACGCTCGGGCCGTTTGCGTGCATAGTGGGCACGCCTTCTTTGTTGTTTACGTATACGACTTCGTCGATCGCAAATTTGCGCAGATCGTCATAGTTGACGTTGTTTTTGAAAGTCATATATGCCGCAAACTGCTGATTGCCGGCATTTGCCATTCCGTGGATACCTACTGCCTGACGCTGGAAATTGAGCTCTGTATAAATGACCTGAGCGCCGTTGTCCATGTCAAACTTTGTATAAGGTCCCATAGGAGAGTCGGCAACAGCCGCCCTGGTCTGATACCTGGTGTTGTAGTAGGTATAGGTCAGGAAAATGAGATAGTACTTGCCGTCTCTGTAAAAGCACATCGGTCCTTCGTTTGTGCTTCCGCCTTCTTCGATAGGTATATCACCGTTTGCCGTGGTATAACCGTAACGTGTGATCCTGGTAAGAGTCTCGTATTTCGGAGTCGCCCAGTCTTCCATCTCTATGCAGTAGGCTCCGGAAGTATTGTCATTGTTTTCGGTACCAAGGTCCGCAACAAAGAACAGATAGCGTCTTCCGGTCTCGGGGTCGATAAACGGAGACGGTCCTATAACCTTGATAAATCCCCTGATCCCATACCAGCCTATTGCAGGTGAGAGCAGATCCTTGTCGTACTCATCCTGATGAAGCTCAAACTGAAGCACCGGCTCGGCAGCCGTCTTGGCATCACTCGTTATCTCTACGAAAGGTCCTTCGGGGCTGTCCGAAACACAGCATGAGTCGTAGCGGAGCGTGCTGTTGCTTCCCCAGGGAGCAGAGTAAAACATATAGTACTTTTTAAATTCAGGGTCATATATGCACTGCGGAGCCCAAAATCCCTTATATGCCCAGTTTGCGTCAACGTCAGGCATAAACGCGGGTCCAAGGCACTCCCAGTCGGTAAGGTTGCGTGAGCGCCACACTTCTATTCCGGCCGTGTTGATATAACCGGAGGTACAATAGACGTAATACGTTCCTCCTTCTCCGTCCTCGTCGGGTACGAAAAGCAGCGACGGGTCAGCGCCCCACTCATTACTGGAGTTTACGTAGAAGAGATTTTTGTTGACTTCCTTTTCATTACTGTCATAGCTGTAAAAAGAAAGCTCTCCCGCCTTGTACTGCGCCTCGCTGTTTTCTCCGGATCCGTTTTGCGAACCGGAACCGCATGCGGAGAATAACATCAGAACCGCAAACGCCATCGACATTATTCTTAATAATCTTTTACTCATATCTGTCTCCCTTACGCATTATCCTTTTACGGCCGAACCTATCTGGCTGGCTATGATCTTCTTCTGAAGAAGCAGATAAACTACGATTACAGGTAAAATACCGATCGTACAGGTCGCACAGGCCATTGCGATATTTCTGTCTCCGCCGTTTATGCTAAATGCCGATCTGATGACCAGAATGACCGTTCTCTTTCTCGAATCATTCAGCAGATACAGAGGAAGCAGGTAGTTGTTCCATGCGCCTATACCTATCATGATTGCCCTTGTGACAGTAAGCGGCGTCAGCTGCGGCAATATGATCTTGAAAAAGGTTTTAAAAATGCCTGCGCCGTCTATTCTTGCAGCTTCGTCAAGCTGTGTGGGAATAGAATTTATAAAGTTCATATAGATGAACGAGCAGGACGGAATACCTCCGGCGGCGGTCAGAAACGCCAGCGCGATCAGGCTGTTTGTAAGTCCGAGCGTTACCATAAGCGAGTAGGTACCTACCAGCGTTATGATTCCGGGAACCATGATGATCAGCATCTGCACGGCGCGTACGGTTCTGGTGGTCTTTTTGCTTCCGCGTGAAAGACTGTAGCCCGCCATTGAAGCGATCGTGATCTCCAAAAAGATCGTCGCTCCGGTATATATAACGGAGTTTTTAAAACCTATCCAGATATCGCTCTGCTTGATAACCTCAAGGTAGTTTTCCCAGTGCATTATCTCGGGCAGAGTCAGTCTGGACGTATAGTCCGTTATGTCCCTGAGGGACATATTGATCAGCTCATAAAAAGGCCATACAAACAGGAAAAATATGATAACGCATAAAATCGGTATCCATATGCGGATTTTTTTGCGTTTTTTAGGAGTACTTATCGCCGTATCTTTCATCAGTATTCCACCTTCCTGCTGCTGAGCCATTTGTTGATGGGCATCGAAATTATGATAATAACAAAGAAGAACAGCATCGCGATTGCCGCGGCATATCCGGCGCGGTTATATCCGAAATAATACCTGGATATAAGCAGCGTCAGAGAGGTAGAGCCTCCGTCCGGGCCGCCTCCTGACAATGACGTAATGATGTCGTAAATCTTGAAGCTTGCTATAAGGTTTAGCACTACGCTTGTGATCATCGAAGGCTGAAGCAGCGGAAGCGTAATATGGAGAGTTTCCTTCCATTTTGACGCTCCGTCCAGCCTTGCCGATTCCAAAAGCTCATGAGGTATATTCTGAAGCCCCGCAAGATACAGCAGCATGGTAGAACCGCAATGAAGGAAAGACGTGGTCAAAAGTACGATGATCGTCGCACCGAGGCCCGTTTCCATCCAATATACGGGTTCCATGCCAAGTTTGATGAGTATTTCGTTGAAAATACCTCCGTTGTACTGATAAAAATAGTACATGATCTGACCCATAATAAAGCCGGATATCATAACAGGCAGGTAGATAGTCGCTCTGATGACGCTGCGTCCGCGGAATTTGTTGTTTACAAAAAACGCAAGCGCAAGTCCGAGTATGTTCTTTACTATGGTAATACCAAACGCATATATCAGCGTATTCCTAAGAGCTATCCAGAAATAACTGTCTCCAAGCACTTCTTTGAAATTATCCAGACCTATAAAGTTCATGTCCTGAGAATAGCCGTTCCAATCGAAAAAGCCCATACGAAGAGCGTTTCCGATAGGAAAGAATCTCAGCGCCACTACCATTATTATGGCAGGAAGCATGAACAATAAGTATTTTCTGTCTAATTTTTTTTGCATAAGTGTTTCTCCGGTTAAAAATGCAAAGGTTGATTATTCTGCTACGTAAACGTTCTTATATCCGTCTCTGAGGAAATCGATTACAGCGCGAAGTCCCGAGTCCGTATAATCGGCAAAAAGCTTGTTGCAGGCGGTTCCCATATAAGCCCACATTCCGCTGGGAAGATATTCGCGGTCCCAGATGTTGTAATAGCCGATATTGTGGCCCTTGTAATTGTTCTGCATTACTGCAAGCGCTTTCGTACCGGGGGTCTCGTCAACTGCCATAGTTGCTTTCTGACAGGATACGCGGCTCGTAGCGTCAAGAAGCTTTAACGATACTTCAGGCGTAGCCAAGTAGTTCAGGAAAACTTTTGCGGCGTCGATGTTCTTTGAATCTTTCCAGATCGAGAAAGCGTCGCCTTCACCTGATACGACGGCTTCCTCACCGCCGGCCTTTGATGCGGGGAAAGGAGCAAAAGTAAAGTTTCCGTTGGGATTCAGGCTGTAAAGAGTGGCTATGGAAGCGGTATTTTCGGAAATGATAAACGCCGCCTGACCGGCTGCCATTCTTTCATACATATCGTTTGTGTTGATGGAACGTGCGTCTTTGAAGAAGTATTCGCTCTTTAACGCGGTCTGGTAGAATTTGAGCAGATACATATATTCTTCCCAATCCCATGTTCCGTTCTTTAATGCTTCGCCTACGTTTGCAACCTCTCCTTTATAGGTAAGGAAGGTTCCCGCAAGGTTACTGGTAAGTCCTGCGTCGGGGTTTGAAGCGATGGGGGTAAAGCCTGCGGCTTTGATCTTCGCGCACGCGTCAAGAAATTCGTCCCAAGTGGTAATGGCAAAGGGATCAACGCCCGCGGCTTCACAAACACTGAGGTTGACAACGTTTCCGTTTACACCGTTTGAAACCATGCAGACGTAGATCTTTCCGTCGGTATCCTGGATTACGCCGAGCGCAGATTCATCATAATCTTTGCAATATTCCTGATCCGAAAGATCAAGTGAGTAATCCTTGTATCTGCGCAGAGACCATCCGGCAGTTACGAAAACGTCCGGAAGATTGTTGGCAGCCATACGGTTGATCATAGTCGAGCTGTAGTCGGAACCGTAGTTATCGATTACGATGGTAGCGCCGTAAACTGACTCAAATGCAGAACAGATCTGCTGGAATGCTGTAAGAGAATCACCAGTGTAGTTTACAGCGACCTCAAGCGTTACTCCGGCAAGAGAATTCACGGTATCGCTGCCTGCCTGAGAAGGTTTTCCGCCCTCCTGCGCAGTGCCGGCGTTTTCTCCTTCTGACTTGGTTTCGCTTTCGCCGCCGCATGCGACAACGCTAAGCGCCATAACCAAACAAAGAATACAAACCAAAAACTTCTTCATAAATTTCTTCCTCCTGAAATTAATGTGTTGTTTATTCTAAATAACTTAAATCTTCTTCCGAAAGCGACGCGATGGTATAGAGTCTCCATGCTCCCATCCACGTCTGAAGGTTGTCATTGAAGTGTCCTCTCTCATCGGGCGTGGGACGATATTTTGTCCAGCGGCAATGGAAAAAGCCTTCGTTCTGTGATCCGAGAGGTCTTACGCTGCCGTGTATGCTCATTCCTTCTTCGGTGGTTATTCCGAGAAGAGCATTGCACCAGGTCATCTTTGCCCAGCGGATGAAATGCTCGTTTCCGGTATGATGATAAAGCTTGATCATATCCGCAACAAGCAGCGCTCCCCACGGATCAAGGGCGCTGTGCTCCGCTGATATAAGGGTGCCGCCGGTAGTATAATAACCGTATTTTGTAAATTCCGCGTCCACGGGATATTTCGCGTCGTACCAGAACATCCATGAGAAGAAGTAGTACGCGGCTTTCTGCGCTCTTTCAAGCCAGAGCTTGTCTCCTGTTTCTTCATAAATATCAAGTCCGGCTCTTACAAAAGGATAAGCGGTTTCCTTGTCAACGCAGAGGCAGTCGAGCGCTCCCGCCGTGCATACGAAGTTGTCAAGATCTCTTTTGTAATAAAAGTCCATGGCTTTTTTTGCGGTCTCAAGATATCTCTCGTCCCTGACGGTCTTATAAACCTCGGTAAGACCCATGATCATAAAGCCGCCTGCTCCGCCTGCAGTAGCGCGCGGAGAGCCGTCTCTGTTCCAGGTTTTTCCAAATCCCCATTCCTCGCTGTAATGGCTGACCGCAAACTCGGCAAGCTTTACGGAAAAATCAAGATATTCGGGCTTGTCGATGCCGTGATCCTTAAACAGATGGTAAGACCTTATTAGCTCGGTCATTGCCCAGCCCATGTTGCAGGAGTCCGGAAGGGTGCGTTTTGCCGGATCCTCAACAAAATTATGTGAAAAGAACGGATAGAGCAGACCGTTTTCCCACTGTGTGGAAACGTAGCCGTCCAGGATGGCAGTGGCAAGCTCAAGCTGCTTTTTGTCATTCTTTTTAAATGCGTCAATGGCAATAAGTCTTGCGGTCATTGCTCCCTGATCTGCCCAGCCTATCTCATAGCGGGTCGAATAACATGACAGATACGTATTGGACGGATCTTCCATGGCAATAGCCATTTCTTTGCCGTAAAGAGAGCCGGCATGCATCATCACAAACAGTTTGTCTGAAAGATGACCGGAAAGCATCGGCGTGCCGTGGCAGTCCTTAACGAGGAATTTGAAATACTCGATCCCAAGATCCCATATTCTGTCGTTTGTAAGACAAGGCTCTTTTTTCATTTCGAATACGCTGTCCGCTTCTTCCATAAGCTCTGCGGTAGCATAGTTTTCACATTTGGGCACGCAGAAAAATATTTCCAGAGTCAGAGTTACGCGTCCTCCCGGAACGAGGAACATATAATCCTCGTAAGGTTCGGTCATCATGTTCTTTCTGCCGTAAGTCCACGGAAGCTCCGAAACCGGATGGAACACTCTGTGTCTCATCGTACCGTCCTTATCTTTTATCAGGGAATCGGCCGAAAGAAGGCTTTCGTCATCCGTATCGCTTACAAAAAGAGCGAGCGCATGGGTTTTGTCTTCGCTGAGCGTGCATGACGGAATTCCCTGTCTGTCATAGGCAAAGACCCAGGGCTGACCGTCGCATTCAAGCCCGGTAGGCGTGTTGGATTTTTTGGTTCCGCCGAAAGACTGAGCATGTTCTCCGGCCTGCGCGCTGCAGCTGTCCGATTTGTTTCCGAATTCATTGCCGTTGTATGAGAACCCGGGAAATACGTAATGGTTGGGTTTGAATCCCGTGCTGATCTCAAAAATACTTTTGAAACGGATACGCTTGTCGGTATTGTTTGAGATAGTCCGCTTTACCTCTATGCGGTTTTCGGATTTGAACACATACTTGTCTTTGAAAGAAAGACCCTCTGCTTCGCTTACTATGACGTTTTGCGTCTCGGATTTTTGCTCCGCTTTTATCTCCTGTCCCTTGATTACAACGCAGGCAGGCAGCATTTTCGCAAAAACGTCACCCTCGGCGCTTTCGCCGAGCCTAAAACTGTTCTTCTCATCCCTAATGAGATACATCATTCTCCCCCTAAATATTTATACTTTATTATCTAAAGCAATTTTCTGTTTTAATTATCCATTTGATGTAATACAATACATTCACGGAGGATTGTTATGAATTACATTAATCTATTGTCGGAAAGCTCTTACGTCGATACCCTCTGGTACAAACGCATTATGGCGGGTATCAGCAAAAAGATCAATCAGCGCAGAGATACGATACGCAACATGACGACCGATGAGATCTGCAATATGCATCCCGGAAGCGTGCTGCTTATAATCGGTTTTTCAAGAAGCTTTCTCAATAAAGCAGTGGAGCTTTGCCTCTCAAATGAGATCAGACCTCTGATAGTCGGTTCCAATATCGACGATTTTGCGAATCAGAACGTCAGCTTCGTTTCCACCACAAGAGAGCTTGCCATGTATGAAAACGTGGTCCGTCTTTAGAACGGCGGCTGTAAGCGTATAGCCATGATCGGCGTAAATCCGCAGGTATCTACCGACCAGTCTCACAAAGAAGGCTACTGTCAGGCTGCGCATGAGCTCGGGCTTCACGATTATGAAGCAAGCATTTTTTACAACACTGTCGGCATCACAAAGGCGATCGACGCATTTCTTAACGTCCGTCACAACTATGACGCGGTAGTTTGCACAAACGACTTTGTAGCCGTAATGCTTCTTTCATATCTGAATGATCTTGATGTCAAGGTTCCCGATGAGCTGGCCGTTACCGGCGCCGGCAATACCGATTGCTGCAAGTGGACTTCACCGACTCTTACAAGTATCGATATTCCTTTGGAGACCGCCGGAAAAAGTGCCGTAATCCTTTATCATACGCTTTGCGACAATCCTCATCTTACTTCGCTCAATTCCAAGTTCGGCTATGATATAGTTTACAGAGGCAGCACGAAAATTGATCCACAGGATAAAATGTCGTCGCTTGCCGGGTATCAGAGCTTTACTCCTCTGCTTGATACCGATTATGAGAGCGATATGCGTCCCATCTGGAATATAGCTAATGCCTATTCAATGGTGGACGACGTGGACCGCAGGATCATAGGCGGTATTCTTCAAAATCAGCCGAATTCAAAGCTTGCAGAGAAAACTTATATTTCGGAATCCACACTCCATTACCGGTTAAACAAGCTTTACAAAGCTACCGGTACTTCGGGGAAAAGCGAACTGCGTGAGCTGCTGATGAAATACTTCCCGAATTACAATTTCTGAGCTGTTTTCTTTTTACGGGCTGCCGCCTTTTGCGGCAGCCCTTTTTGTTGTGATTTACTTATCGTCTTTCTTTTTCTTTTGCGATTTTATTATCACTATGACTATCGCGCAGACTGCTGCTGCGGCCAGGACTGCCAAGGTGATGACAAGTGCGATATTTGTCTTCGCGCTTTCATTTTCGCCTGCAGGATCCTTTTCACCGGCCTCCTGAGTTTCCTCGGGAACGACCTTTGCAGCGGCGTCGCCTTCAAGTTCCATATTATCGACCCTCTTTGTGGGATCGTAAGGGCCTACGTCGTAGGTTGCGATGTCCGCGGGAACGGTTACTCCGGGAACCGGCGTCGCTCCGTCATAGAACATCGTTACCGTTACGTCGTCGCAGACTCCCCAGATACGAAGCTCTACTTTGCCGTCATATCCCTGATAGTAACGAACCGTAGCGCCCTTTATCTTGTAATCTTCATAATCCGTCTCGCCGAAACCGACGCCCATTACAAGATGCTCGCCTCTGCTGTTTTCAACGATCGCTCCGGTGATCTTGCGGCCGTCCAGCGGTTCAAGCCAGTACTTGATGCCGTTCTGTCTGGCAACGGTGTTTCCGGAAGTGATCTTTGCTACGGCAAAATTGTCGCTGAATTCTGACATGGCAGCATTGCCGTAAGGCTCGGCCTTCATGGTGGAACGGGCTCCGTTGTTTACGATAAGCGAATACTGCGCCGTTCTGTAATATACCTTTATAAGGGTATCTGCGTCTACGTGGACCGCACGGATCTGTGAATTGCCGTCGGAGTCCGTGTTGAATCTGACTGCGCAGCCGGGTTTTGCAACCGTGGTCAGAGTCTTGCCCGTAGGAAGGATCTTGTTGTCTATCTTGTATGTCCTTCCCTTTGTTGTAAATGTAATATAATCGATCTCCCAACCGGGATCTACCTTTGCGTCAACACGGATACTGGTCTTGTTTCCGGCTTTTGAATTGTAGGTAGCTCCCTCAAGCACGGTGATCTTTGTTACTTCGGGATTTATGATGGCATTTTCCGGAATATCCATGATCCTCATAAATCCGTGTTCTCCCATATCATAGGTAACGGTATATTTATGTCCTGAGGAAATATTCACCGAAACGCTCACGTTCCTGGTAACGCCCCATACTCTAAAGGCCGCATATCCGTCGCTGCTCTTCATAAACCTGACCTTAGCGCCCGGAAATACCTGTCCTACCGCACCGTAAATCTCGGTGCTGCTGCCCATAGTGAGTTTCTTTCCGCCTATGGTTACGGTAATGCTTTCAACCCTTTCTCCGAGGTTTGCGGGCTTGATAACGTATCTTACGCCGTTTTTCTCTTCGGCAAAGGCATTGAATCTGATCTTGGAATTTCCGTTGACCTTTGTGATGGGCGCGCCGGAAGCTATCTCAGTCTCAACGTTTGCGCCGTGAGCGTTTACGGAAACCGTGGCGTTGTACGAGAATTTGAGATTCTTGTTATTTGCGGCATATTCCTTGCCGGTTTTGAAATCCTTGTAGTAAAGCTTTAAGGTGACGTTTCTGTAAACGTCCCATATACGGATCTGCAGCTCACAGTTGACGGATTTATTGTATCTGATCTTGAGTCCCGCCAGTTCAGCGCTTGCAAACTGATCCTTTTCGCTGTCCTTGTAGCTTACGAAATTTTTTCCGAGCGTTTTTAACAGCTCGCCGGTATCTCTGTCATAGATCTCTATCTTTGAGTACTCATATGTCATTCCGGCAAGAGTGGAGAACGTCCAGCGAACGCTCTTTCCGTTTATACCGGCGGTAAGGGCATTGTCCGGAACCGTAAGCTTTAAGTTCTTGGCAGAAGTCTTGACGGTTTTCGGATTTGTGGGCTCGTAAACGTAGCTTACGCGCTTATCCGCCTGAAGCTCTACGGTATAAGGAGGCTCAACGCTGTTGTCGATGAAGGTCGCGCTTATCCTGATCTCTTTTTCCGTATAGACCTTGTTGAAACGGATCAAAGCAGCATTGTTGTTTCTTGCAAATACGATATTGCCAAGAGCGCCTACATAGGTCTCGTTTTCCGTAAATGTATGCGAATATTCGCCGTCTGTTATGGTAACAGACTCTATTTCGTTCATCTTAAGCGCCGCTATCCTTGCTCTTAAGATTCCTGAGATCTTTACGTCTCCGTCAGTCTTTATCACGGTATTATCGCCCGTCAGCTCGCTGTTTGGAACCGTTGCGGCAAGACCGCTGACCACTGTACCGGGTGTTACGAAATCATAGGCAAAATGAGCTGCTTTTGCATCTGCGGCGGATCTTGCAAAACGGACCTTCGAAACCGAATTGAAAGCCGCGTCAGCAGCAGAGACTACTTCGCCGGTCTTGTAATTCTTGTAATATACTTTGATCTCTATATTCTTTGTGACGCCCCAGACTCTCAGCTGTCCTTCGCCGTAGGTGGATTTATTGTACCTTGCATAAATGCCTACAGGAGCGTTGAGCGAAACAGTCTGATCCTTTCCGGCTTTCTTGTAGCTAATAAGGCTCTCGCCGATAGTAGCAAGGAGGCTGCCGGTGTCTTTGTCATAGAACTCGAGCTTGTAATACTCCAGATCCGAGCCTACGGTAGTGGAAAGATTCCATCTGAAGCTCGTTGCAGATGAAGGGCCTGTAAGAACTCCTGTTTTTACCGTTATGGTTCGATTGTCATCTGAAACGGTAACGGGAGCCTTGTTTGTCTTGTCCGGGGTCACCGAAAGATCTTTTGAGGCGCTGAGGGAAACCTGTTTGCTTACGCCCTTTCCTACGGCGATAGGTGTAACTGTTACGTCATGAGTAAGATAAAGGAATCTGACGTAATACTTCCCGTCCGACGCACTGTAAGCCATGGCGACCTTTCCGAGCCCGTTATAGACTTTGGCTTCAGAGCTTTTTCCGTAAACAAAGGTATATTCGTTTGTGCCGTCGCTGAGCTTTAATCCGGTCATAACCGATACGTCGGGAGTGATGCACATGCGCACAGAGGTAGCATTCGTGCCCTTAAGGTCTGTAACCGGGACAGTAAAGCTATTTCCGTTTACTACGGTATTTTCGGTAGTTACGTCAACCTGGAAGTCCGTTGACGCCAAAACGCCGTCGGTAAACGTGGCCGTAACCTTCTCCGGAACATCCGAGTAGTCTATTGAAATATCTATATCCTGATCGACAGTGAAGAAACGCAAGAATCTTCCGCCGTTTGAAACAGCATACTTAACGATTGTATCATCACGCTTTGCGGTGCTTTTGCTTCCGTCTGCATTGATGTGAATTCCGGCGCTCGCAAGCTCGTCACCGGTAAGCGTCACCGTCTCTTCTCCGAAAACAAACGTTATCCCGTTAAGAGTGCCGAGGTCTGTATAAAATCTGACCTGCGCTCCGGAAGCGCTTTCGTAATCGCCTTTTGTGGTAAGAGTGCCTGAAGTGTCCACCCCTCCGCCTGTTTCTCCGGCCCATGAGGTGGCGGAGACGGGAGCTGATACGGAATATGCGCCGGCGCCGACTATTGAAACAGTATGAACGTGTTTTGCCAGGCCGTAGATGACGGTATCTTCAAGAAGCGCTTTTGAAAAATCGAACGTTTCGGTATATTCTTCGCTCGTAAACCATCCGTCAAAGATCACCTTGTCAGAGCCCGGATCAGCGGGAGCGGTAACCGCGGTATTGAAAGGAACTTTTACCGTGGATATCTTTTCTCCGTCAAACATGAACTCTGCCGTGAGATCTTCGTATGCAAAGGTAACGCAGATATCTTCGGAAACGTTATAAAAGCTGACGCTGACTGTCTTATCTCCGGCTTTTCTTGAAAGGCTGAGAATGTCGCCTGCCGCAGCCTGATCCGAAACCGTGCTCTCTGCGCTGATATAAAGAGTTTTGTCCGTATCGGCAAACAGCTCCGCCGCGGGAATCGTAACTGTATTTTCTCCGATCTCTACGGAAACGGTTTTTACTGTTCCATAGTAGAGGTTTGCGTTCATAACTGCGCCCGAAGCGCTGGAATAACCTTTTACAAGAGTGCCGGCGCCTATAGCTGCGTCAAAGCTGACCCATGCTTCTGCCGTCGAGGTGGAAGCGATATCCGAAGAACCTGTCGGATATACTCCGCTCAACTCGACGCGGCAGGCATCAACGTCCGACCAGCCGGCATATACGGTGGTATCTTCCGTAAATACTGTATTTGTCGTTATCCTGCCGGCAGTGGTCATGTCGGGGCCGTCATACCAGCCCATGAAGTAATACGTATTTTCTCCGTCAATTCTGGGAGTCACCACGGAAGGAAGCGCCGTGACTTTTCCGTTGACCGTATATGCCGAGCCGGATCCTTCAAGCACTCCGCCGTTGGGATCGAAAGTGATAAGATTCGTGTAAGTATATGATATCTCGATATCCGCACCGACATTGTAGAACGTAAACTCGCCCTTTGAGTATTTTGCTATATCATCTTTTCCGGCGGCTCCGGTCACGGTTCCCGAGGAATTGATATAAACCGTCTTTGAAATATTGGTATTCGTAATAACGGCTGTTTTGCTTCCGACTTTGAAGGTGATATAGTCAGTCGTCTTTCCGGAAGCGGGCGTTGCCTTAAGAGCAAAAGGATTTTCGGTTTCGGAATAATTGCCGGAAACCGTTACTTTTGCAGTTCCGTCTCCCTGCGAATAAAGCTCGTCCGGGATACCCGTTCTTTCTATGGCAGCTCCCTCGCCCGCGTCTATGCTGACGCTGTGATTGTCGAAATAATTGATAACGATCTTGAGATCCGCGGGGATGTTTACCCAGCGCGTCGCCATAGGCTCCGTAGGAGAATCCTTGCTGGCGGCAAAGACCAAGAGGAGCGTTCCTTCCGCGCCGTTTAATTTGCCGTCAGAGCCCAGATAAACATTGCCTTTTATTACCTGATTTCCGCCAGCGCTAAGCGAGCTTGCGACAGTATATGAAGGCGCCGTCTCACCGCCGTAATAAACGTCAACGGACGCTATCTCCGACTGATTGGGATGGTCATAACGGTTTACGGTAGAGCCGGACGTCGGTCCGCTGTAGGCATTTGTCAAGGTTCCCTTAAGAGAATATCCGGTATCTTCAAGGTCTGTAACGCCTGAAAGGATGTTTTCTTTGCCGTGAGCCTTTCCGTATCCGTATATGATCTCGATATCTATAATATCCTTCATGCGGGCATAGAGAGTTGTGTCTTTAAGAAGAACCGACTCAAACGAGAATGCGGTGGTAAGCGCCTCATCCTCACACCATTTATCGAAAGTGAAGCCTTCTTTTTCGGGCGTCTTTGCAGGACTTGACGCCTTGCCTCCGAAAGGAACCTTTGCGCTGTCAAAGACGGCGCCGTCAGCCATAAAGGTGACATTTACGTCTTCGTAATCAAATGCGACTTCGATATCTTTTGTAACATTGTAGAAAGCAGCCGTAAAATACTTATCACCGGCCGTATGAGCAAGGCACATGATATCGCCCGCGGCAGGCGAAGCAGTCGCCGTGCCGTCGCTGTGGACAAAAACCATAACATCGCTCGTCTCTGAAATGATCTGAGCTTTTGCAAGAGAAACCGTAAGATCGGTTCCGATATTTATTTCGGCGCCCCTGATCGTGCCAAATGCGGTATTGATCTTCAGTGCCGCGCCTTCTTCATCGGTAAAACCGTTTGCAAGCCAGCCGGATAAGCTTTCCGCATTGACTGAAACCCATTTGTTATCCAGTGCCAAAATGCTGTCCTCTCCGTCACCGTAGGCGCCAGAGACCGTAACGCCGGCAAGCTTTTGCCATTTGGCATAAACTGTAATATTGCCCGTTACGGGAGTGCCAAAGTCGTAAAGATCGGTATAGCTGTCGGTGGTGTACCAGTTTACAAACTCATAGCCCTCGGCTGTCGGGTCATCAGGTTTTTGTGCGCTCTGTCCTTCGGAGACCACAAGCGATTCATTTGTGCGTTTTCCGTCGTAATCAAACGTCACGGTAAAGCTCTGGCTTGACCAATGCGCTGTGAGCGTCTCGTCTTTTGTAAAGGTGGTAGCTGCGCTGACTTTGTTCCCCGCCTCGTCATACCATCCGAGGAAATTGTAATCGGTTCCGGAAACGTTTACCGGCGTAGTGACGGAAAGAAGCTGATCGAGCTTTCCCTCGGAAGTGATAAGATAGTTTTTATCGCCCGAAAGGGTTCCGATGCCGGGATCAAACGTGATCTTGTATATTCCCGCGGCTGCGTTTACCAAAGGAGTAACTACCACGTCCGTCATTAGATGAACAAAACGAACATAGTAAACGCCGCTGCTAAGCGCCATGGCCACTTTTCCTACGCCGTCATAAAACTGCGGGGTCGTGGCATTACCGTAAACATACGTGGCTACCTCAGTTCCGTCTTTTTTGCTGAGTTTTAATCCGACCATATTTTCCGTAGGAGCAATAGCCATTCTGACAGAATGCTTGTTGTCTCCCTTGAGGTCTGTGAAAGGCAGCGAAAAGGTGTTTCCGTCTATAACGGTGCCGGTGGTCTTTGTATCATACTTGAAGCTTGACGAAACATTCTTTTCGTCAACAAAGGTGCCGCTGACCGTATCGGCAACGTCGCTGTATTTCGCAGTGATCGTAAAATCCTGAGTAATCTTGTAAAATCTTATAAAACGGCCGCCTGACGAGAGCGCGTATTTGATGAGCGATCCCGTCTGCTGGGCTGTGGTAACGGATCCGTCTGAATTTATAAACACTCCGCTGCTTGAAAGCCCGTCGCCTGAAAGAGTCGCTTTCTTTCCGCCGAACTCAAATACTATCTCAGTGAGAGTGCCGAGATCCGTGTAGGCTCTGACGCGGGCTCCTGTAGAATTGCTGTAATCACCGTTTGTAGTAAGCTCGCCGGACGTATCTATGGTGCCTCCGGTCTTGCTTGCCCACTCGGAAGAAACCAGGGCAGTCGTGGTCTTTCCTCCGAATCCCTCAAAGGTGATCTTGTGATTTCCGGCGGCGGACACCTGTGCAGGAAGTCCGGTAAATACCGTCTGCAGCGTCATCACCGCCGCGACAAGCACCGTGAAAATCCTCTTTGCAACACTTTTTTTTGTTTTAACGTTCATTTTCCATCCTCCCGAATGATGCAGAACAATTATTTTTACATATACTTCGGCATTTAAAGCTTAAAATACACGTATATTATACAATAGCTTCCGTGCAAAATTAAACAAATTAACAAATCAAAATTCTTTGATTTTTCATATTGACAAGAGCAATAAAATGTGCTTTTTATATCAAGAAAAAAAGTATCAAAAAAACGCGTCTTTTCATACGAAAAAACGCGTTTTTATTATCCCTGATTTTACAGCAGTTTTATCTCGAGCAGGGTGAGCCCGCAAGCCGGAGCTTTGGGCCCGGCAGCATTGCGATCGCGTGCGTCAAGTATCTCTTTTACCTTTTCGGGTTCCCAAAATCCCGTACCGACTCTTAAAAGTGTGCCGACGATTATCCGGACCATATTGTACAAAAATCCCGTGCCGCTTATTCTGATACGGATCTCTTTTGCCTCTCTTAGGCCCGCGCTCCCGCCGATAACGGGATCCGAGCCGTCAAGGCATTTGCCGTCCGAAATAATTTTTTCTTCTATCGTGATCGCAGTGAGCTCTCTTACCGTATATTCCTTGTCCGAATGCGATGAGCAAAAGCTTTTGAAGTCGTGCTCTCCCACCAGATATTTCGCTCCGAGGCGCATTTTTTCCACGTCGAGCGGCTGATAAAAGAAATGCGAATACCTGCGTCTTAAAGGATCCGGCACTTTTCCGGCGCTTATAACATATTCATACGTCTTTATGCTGTCGCGTTTTCTCGGATGAAAATCCGGCGCGACTTCGCACGATGACTGGATCACTATATCGTCCGGCAGAGACTGATTAAGCGCAAAGCATATTTTCTCCGGAGGAATCTCCGAGTCCGTATCAAAAACGCACAGGTTTCCGAGAGCATGAACTCCGCTGTCCGTGCGGCTTACCCCCAGAACGTGAATATCCTCCGACAAAAGTCTGCAAAGCTCGCGGTTCAGCACCTCCTCGACCGTAATCCCGGTGGGTTGGATCTGCCAGCCGCAGTAATTTGTTCCGTCATATGAAACTGTAAGCATTATCCTTTTCATTGCCGTTTATTGCAGAAAAACCTTGAGTATTATTATTCCCGCGAGATACGCAAACATCGCCGCCATGAAACAATAGTCGGAGGCCCCGTATTTCAACGGATACATCCTGGTCCTGCCCTTTCCCCCGTGATAGCATCTTGCTTCCATGGCTGAGGCCAGTTCTCCGGCCCTGCGAAACGCCGATACAAAGAGCGGAATGAGCATAGGGATCATGGCCTTGGCTTTTTTTATGAAGTTTCCCGTTTCGATGTCTGCGCCTCTGGCAGTCTGCGCTTTGATTATCTTGTCGAGTTCCTCCGTAAGAAGCGGAATAAATCTCAGCGCTATCGACATCATCATCGCAATCTCGTGAACAGGTACTTTTATGACTTTCAAAAAGCCCAGACCTCTTTCGATCCCGTCCGTAAGCTGGTTTGGCGTGGTGGTAAAGGTCATAAGGGACGTGCCCAGTATCAGACAGATGAGTCTTAGCGCCATAAATACCGCTCTGCGAACTCCCTGCCGCGTAACCGTAAAGATCCAGAATGAAAACAGCTTATCACCCTCAGTCAAAAACAGATTGAACAAAATACTGATTATCAGGATGATCATTACTGCCTTCAGACCCTTTATCATATGTCCGATAGGCACTTTCGAAATAAAGATCATTATCCCCAGCGCCAGCACGCAGGCCAAATAGCTGTATTTGTTGTCGGATAAAAAAAGCGTGACAATATAAACGACAGTCCACAGAAGCTTTGTTCTGGGGTCGAGCCTGTGAATTATGGAATTGCCGGGATAGTACTGTCCCAGTGTGATGTCTCTGAACATTATCCGAAATGATCCAGTATCGCTGTTTTCACCTGTTCCATGGTAATGAGCCCTTCGGGCAGCGATATCCCCCTGTTTCTCAGCATTTGTGCTGCTTTTGCAGCCTGCGGCACGTCAAGCCCTATCGACTCAAGTTCTTTTCCGTGCGAAAAGACCTCTGCGGGAGTCGCGTCGTAAAGGATCCGTCCCTCATTCAGCACGATAAGTCTGTCGGCATATTTTGCCACGTCATCCATACTGTGCGAAACAAGTATGATCCCGACTCCGCCTTTTTTGTGAAGCTCCCCGAGCATATCAAAGAGCTCTCTTCGTCCTGCCGGGTCAAGCCCCGCGGCAGGCTCGTCAAGTATCAGATACTCGGGCTGCATAGCAAGCACCCCGGCTATCGCCGCCCGTCTTTTTTGCCCGCCCGAAAGCTCAAATGGAGATCTGTGAAAGTCCGCTTCGGAAAATCCTACCTGCAAAAGCGCCTGCGAAGCTCTTTTGCGCACTTCATCCTCCGGAAGTCCGAGATTTTTCGGGCCGAAGCTGACGTCTGAAAGCACGTCCGTTTCAAACAGCTGGTATTCAGGATACTGAAATACCAGGCCCACACGCGAGCGGAGTTTTTTTCTGTCATACCCCTGTGCATATATGCTTTCACCGTCATAGAGAATATCTCCCTGATCGGCTCGAAGCAGCAGGTTCAGGTGCTGGATAAAGGTGGATTTGCCGGATCCCGTCGGACCTATGACGGCAGTAAACGAGTCCCGGTCAAAGCTGACCGAAATATCACAAAGCACCTGTCTTCCGGAATGTTCGCTTCCGGGATTGTCGTAATGGTATGAAATATTTTTGACTGTTATCGACATTTTATTTCTTTTCCAATTCGCAGATCGCCTCGACAAGAGTCTCGGTATCTATTATATCTGCACAGAGCGGCAGTCCCGCCTGTCTTAATTCCTGCGCAAGCTGCGCCGCCTGAGGCAGTTCAAGTCCCAGCGCGGAAAGCTTCTCGCTATCCGCAAAAACCTCCGCGGGCGCTGCGTCCATAACGATCTTTCCCCGATCCATTACCACGACTCTGTCCGCCATGGCCGCTTCTTCCATATAGTGTGTGATAAAGATCACCGTGATTTTTTCTTCTTTGTTGAGTTTTTTTACCACGTTCATGACCTCGCGGCGGCCCACGGGATCGAGCATGGCTGTGGATTCGTCAAATACAAGGCACTGCGGCAATATCGCAAGAGCTCCTGCTATAGCTACTCTTTGCTTCTGTCCGCCGGACAGCCTGGCCGGCGAATGCTTCGCGTATTTTTCCATTCCGACGATTTTCAGCGCCTCGGCCACTCTTTCTCTGATCTTCTCCGGTTCTATCCCGATGTTTTCGGGGCCGAATGCAACGTCTTCTTCGACCACCGAGGCTATGATCTGATTATCGGGATTTTGAAAAACCATTCCCGCCTTTTTGCGGATATCCCACAAAACCGTCTCGTCGGAGGTGTCCATACCATCGACAAATACTTTTCCGTCAAAAGGCAGCAGCAACGCGTTTATATGCTTTGCAAACGTGGATTTCCCGGATCCGTTATGTCCGATGACGGCTACGAACTGACCCTTCGGAATATGAAGGTCAATATTATTTAACGCGGTTATCTCTTCGACGATCCTGTCCTCTTCGTCGCGCCTTATATATTTGTATGAAACGTTTTGAGCCTTTATCATATCCATAACCAAGTTATTATACTTTGAAAAGCCTTATATAACAAGAAAAAAATAAGCGCCCGGAAGCTGATCCGGGCGCGGATGAAGTCATAAAAACTACCTTAGCGCAAGCGCCGAAAGACCGTAATTGTATATAGCTCTCGCAAGCGGTCCGATCCCGGCGGTCGAATCCTTTGCGAAGCAATAAGCGTTTATGCTGTATCTGAGCTCACATACCGTTTTTCCGTCTGTTATAAGCCTTACCGTTATCGGCTTTGCGTAATCCGCGGGCGAGATCCTGTCAAGATAAAAGCAAAAGCCGTCGCTCATACTGCCTATATTGATATATTCGGCGTCCAGAGTCGCTCTGCCGACTTCCTGCCCGTCAATGCTTGCAACTGCCAAGGTTCCTTTATTGCCGAAAATTATAAAGCACGGCGAAATTTTTTCAGTGATATTAAGCGTCGCGCCTTTTATTACGTTTCCGCCGGAATAATAAAGCGAGGCGAGAGTCCTGTTTTCGTTTGTAACCGCCGGATCCTCGTCGGTAGCATATTCGGCGGCCCAGTAAGGAACGGTAAATAACGTTCCCGGCTCCGCCTGATTATTTGCAGCCGCAAACCGCACAAGAAGATCGGCATAAACAACAAGATTTGCCGCAAAAGTCTTTTGAGCCTGACTTACAAGATCCTCTTGTACCAGTCGCTGCAGATAGTCAAGTACCGAAACGTTAACGGTATCGCTGATCTTTCTGTCGCCGGCAAAAACTTCCAAAGACATATCTGAGGCGACCTGATTTACGTTTACAGTCGCTTCAAAGTCATACGTTCCGCTTTGGCTGTCATATACACCGACAGCGCTCTTTTGAGCAGAGCCGTTATAATATTTCAAAACCGGAGTTTCACCGCCGGTCATAGCGGCCTTTACAATAATCTTGGCAGTAACGTTTTCCAAGACCTCCCCTCCAAAGCTGTATATCTTTGCGACGCTTCGCATCTGGTAAACTGCGTCACTGCATGCTACTACCTCGCCGTTTATCTGCACGATGCCGTTGCTCCAGATAGGCTGTGATTTTACTTCACCCTCTACCGAGCCCGTAGAAACGCAGCCTGATATGTTTCCGTAAATATCGGCAGTCCCGTAGGCCTCTGTGGTCTGGTCATAATCAAGATATATCGCGCCGCCTTTTGGGGCTGTGCAGTTTGTGATCGCGCTGTCTTTATCCATATATAGCATGCAGCCTGAAGCCACGGTTACCGCGCCGCCGGTATTTGCCGCGCTGCAGCCTGTGATAACCGCGTTTTTGAGATTTGCAGTACTTCCCGATTTTACGATGTGGACAGCGCCGGAGCTCCTGGCTGTGCCGCTCGCATTGACGCCCGCCGTAAAGCCGCTGACAGTAACGTCATTCAGGTTTAATGCGCTTGCCTCGTTTACGTATACGAAAGCCCCGTTTGCGCCGGTATAAGGCCTTCCGCCACTCATCACGGTGCCGCCGTCACCGTTTATGGTAAGGACAGCCGTATTGAGTCTGAACATTCTCGTTCCGGTCCCTCTTGTCAGGGTATGACCGTTAAGATTGAGGGTAATATTTGCGCCCTCTCCGAAAATATACTGGCTTGAAGCATTGCCTCCCGATACCGTCGCGTCGCCCAAAAGCTCAATGACTACGTTCCCCGCGCCGGCAGCAGTTGCCGCAAGAAAAGCCTCATCTGCAGTAACGAAGGCCTCGGCAGCGCCGTTATTTATCGAAACGGTCGCCTCGGGATCCGGCATGCACACTTCATATAATCCGTCAGTCATAATGACCGAATAAATACTCGTGTCGGTAAACTCGCCGGGGTCATAGGCAAACCGTCCCCCGGTAATCTTCAGCGTTGTAGGATAGCTTGTTTTGGTAATCGCCGCAAATCCAAGGTACGTGCCGCTTTTTATTGCGACGCTTGAGTTTTTGTTTGTATAAAAGATATTGCCGACAGCGGCGCCGGTCACGTCGATCGTACCGCCGTAAATGTTCATGGTGACGTAAGCGCGGATAAGTATCGCTCCGGTATCGGAGCCGGTATACGTAAGCGTATGTCCGCCAAGATCGAAGTTTATTGTATAGGCCGTTGCCAAAGTTCTGGCTGTCGTAACGATCCTTGACTGTATTTCAGCGTCTTTTATCAGCGTGATCGTGCAGTCTGAAGCAGCCGTATCAGCAGCGTCAAAGGCCTCTTCTATCGTTTCGTAAAACGCGGTCTTCCCGCCCGTTACCACCATGGCTTCGCCCGTGGTATAAATGACGTATCCGTCATACCCCGCATATGTATCGTCTTTAATAAACATCCCGCCGGCTTCTGCGTCGATGGTATTTATTGCAAGTTCTTTGTTTTCAGCGGTAAACCAGCCCCCCGTGATCAGGACGCTTGAATAACTGAAGCGGTCTCCGATAAATCCGCCGGTAATACTAAGCGCGCCCGCCTCTATACTGCCGTTTACGGTGCCGCCGCCGATCAGGGTATCACCGCCGTTTATGAGAACTTTTCCGTTTACAGTACCGCCGGATATAGTAAACGTTCCGTTAAAGACGCCGGATACGCTGCCGCCGTAAACCCTTACGGCATATCCGTCCGGATCAAGATTTGAAACTGTCGCATCAGCTATATGGAATGACCCCGCATTGTATCCAAGTGCATTTAAAATATAGTTTTTTGTGTTTCCGGTTATTGTAACGCCGCCTGAAAGAGTGACGGTCTCGGATGAGTTGTTGTAGATAAGGCCATGCGTTCCGATGAGTCCTTTAGTCGCGTCGATCACGCCGCCGCCTACACTGTCGGTTATGACTGTCTCCCGCTTTGTGCGCATCAGATAATCGGAGCCCGTAAACTCAAGCGTATGTCCTTTCAGATCGATAGTCAGAGTCTGTGCGTCCGTCACCGCATCAAGAATATTTCCTTTGGTGGAATCATCCGCGCAAAGCGTCAGCGTAACGGCCTCCGTCGTTTCAAATGCCGCTTCAAGCGCCATGTCGAAGGTATCGTATTTTTTGTTTCCGATAGCCGCTTTCCACGTTCCGGTTCCGGGATCTTCAATATCGATCCTGCCTCCCGCCGCAAATGCTCCGGCAGGAAACAATCCGGCGATCAGAGATACGGCGATCAAAAGAGCAAAGATTTTTTTCAAACGGTTTTTCATAAGCAAATCCTCACGCCATTAACGTCCAAGGAATCTAAATACTGCAAAAACCTGAGAAGCTCCGATAAGTCTGTCAAGCACAACCGACGTATATGCGCTGCTGCAGCCGTCGCTGCCGACCTGCAGCATTTTCTGATGCAGTCCGAGATAAACGTAATAAGTATACGTCCCTTCGTTATACTGCATAATAACGTCGCCGGCCTTTAAATTGGTTTCTTCGATATTTCTGGTTCTTTCATCCACAGTAAACGGAGAATATGAATACGTATAGAATGATCTTCCGCCGATGAAATTCGAACTGAGATATTTCATCACCGGTTTACTTCTGTTGGCGGATAAAACTCTGTAAACCGGGAAGCTGAGCGAGTTGTTCAGCGTAACCAGATCCGAAAGCACGGCCGAATCGGACGTATATTTGCTTCCGAATCCGTAACTGCCGAACAAATTGTTTATAAACGCAATTCCGGAAAGCGACGTGGACATATTTCCGTCTCTGTAGGCTTGTGCGTTTTGAATTATGCTCTCTGCGTCAAAGGTTCCATCCACAATATATGAAAGCGAGGAAGCCGTGATCTTGCGGTTGTATTTTATCCCTTCCGCCATAGATACTTCCGCGGTAAGTCCCGCGATGATATTCCTGCCGAGCGCGTCGGTGGAATAACCGCCTGAATTTACGCTGACGGTTATTTCAAAGCTCTTTGCTCCGCCTTTTTGGATATCGGCCCCGTTCCAGTATATGGTATTGTATTTTGTATTATATGCGCCGTTTTCATTTGCGGAAACAAACGTAACGCCCGCCGGAAGAACAGCGCTGATATTCAAAACTCTGTCCGCCGAGAGGAAGTTGAAAAGCTCGGGGTTGCTTACCGTGATCGTATAGGTCATAGTATCGCCGGCTTTTACTGATAATCCGTTGTAAAGAAGGTCGTCTCCGTTTGCAGCAGTTACGGAAACGCCGAGCGCCCCCGCTTCTTTTCTTGCATCTCCTCTTTCCTCGATGTCCGCTGCGGAAAGATTTGCAAGGGGCCTGAGCACCGTCACGTAGTTAAACTGATCCAGAGTGAATTTGGTTGCAAACTCGGACGCCGGGATATATACGATCGCACCGTTTGGTTCAACAGTGTCGGTATTTGAATCAAAGTTGTATGAGCTGCCGGTGCAGTGCAAAACGCCGTCGCCTGTCCACATTCCGACGTGACCGTGCGCCGAATAGCCTCCGCCGGAATATCTGTATTTGACGATAAGGTCTCCCGGCTGAACCACGTCAAGGATCTCGGAATATACCTCCGGATGCGCGTCATCTAAGTCCGTGCTGCTATATGAGGTCTGACCGCAGCTGTAAACGGAGTTTCCTTTTGACAGCATCGTGGCAGTCTGGACCGCGTAGTGATAATCGCTCGCGCTGTATCCGAAGGCGAGTTTTGCTTTTTCCGTTCCGAATACGGTTCGGTAAATGTTGAAAACAAAGCTTGAACAGTCCATATACAGGTTGTTTTCATCTGTGGCATCCTCCGGATATACCGCCATTTGCCTTCTTGTGGAATATGACGCATTTCCCGAGATATAATTCTTGCCTATGAGCCTGCTCTGGTCATATTGGATATTCAGCGTCTTTGCAAGAAATGCATATCCGCTCGAAAGCACGGCCGAGAGGCAGTTCGACGATATCTCATACGAGCTGTAACACTCAGCTGCGGCCAGTCCGAATTCATAAAGTCTGTATGCGGTGGTCCTTGCCGCGGCCGCCTGCGTGGAATCTCCTACAATCGAGGCCAATACATAGTTCGCGTTGAGCAAAAGCGTATAGCCGTCCACGCTGACAGAGTATATCCTGAAAATGTCCTTTGCACAGATCGGGAACTGAACGTAATACTGTCCGTTGTCGTTTATGACGTCGTATTCTGTACCGTTTACGGTCGCCAAGGAAGCGGCTTTTTTGAGATAGATCCTCATTCCGGTCATGGAGTCGGAAACCAGAGCCGCCTTTCCGAACATGTTTCCGCCTTCAGTCTTTATAAATGTCTTATCCGTATCTATCGTGCCTATGGCGCCGGGTGCCGAAATCCCCGCATCCGCAGGATTTTCGGTGTTGTATCCGAACTGCTCTTGGGCAGCCGCCCCATAATGAAGCAGCGCCTTGACGGCATTTACTATCTGAGGTGAAAAACTGTCATTGTATTTGTCTCCGGAGCCCGAAGAGCCAAGCTCCATGATCTTTGAAGCATAATAGACAATGTTGTAGCCGTTTCCGTTTCCGTAAACTCTGGTATTATCACCGTCAAATACCGTAATGGTGACCGGATCCGCCATCGTCTTGGGAGAGAAGCTGACCGTAACGGGATAATCTCCGTATTCGGTAACTTCGTTTTCCGAAATGATCTCCGATACATATTTTTCAACGGTCTTTTCGGTTCCGACGGAAATAGTGACTTTGGAAAGCGTGCTTGCCTTTGCGTCCTCGGTAAAGCTGAAATAATATGTCATCTGAATGTCTTGTTCGTAAGAGGGCGCTATAGCCGTAAGAACAGAGCTTTCCGAAGAAACCGCCGCAAATTCCGCTTTGGCGGAGGAAGCATACACGTCATCGATCTCAATTATATAATTTTTGCTCAAAGCCGCATTTGCACAGTTCCATCTTCCGCTGTCAGTAAGGAATATCCGCAAAGGCTCTGCTGCGCCAAACGACGGCGAGCTCACCCAGTACGTATAGGCGTCGCCGTATGCCTGGGTCGTATTTTCGTTTGAAGTGATACGAAGGCCGTCGTCGCTTCCTCCGAGCCAGTACCACGCGCCGTACTGACTGACTCCGCCCGTCCAGCTTTCCGTCCCGTCAGCAATCGCTTCTGCGATGATCTGCTTTAACTCAGAGCTGACGGTAATAAGATGTCCTCCGCTTTCGATCGCGGCAAGATTTGCCCTGTTCCAATCAGTTCCCGCCGAAACGTATTTGTAACTGCTCCCCGCAAAATACAAATATCCCTCAGGGGTGGTTTTCGAAAGACCGGCATATACTTTCTGACTTATGTAATTGCCGTCCACGGAAAAAACGACAGCTTTTATAAAGCTGATAATCTGCGCGTCCGTCGGCTCGCTGTCAAAGGCGATAGTCACTGCTTTGTACGATATGTCTCCCGAAGGAGCCGCCGTCGTCGAAACAAACTCTCCGGCGGTATTTATCCCGTAGATCCTGTCAATGCTTCCAAGTAAAACCTCACTCCACGGAACCGTCAGGCTTCCTTTGTCCACTGCCACGCTTAAAAGATTTGCGCGCATGGACTGCGCCTGTTCGACTTCAACGCTTCCAACGCGAAAAGAGTTTTCGGTACCCGGAACAAGCGTCAAATCTCCAAGTTCAAGCGTATAGCCCCTATAGGGACCCACAAATCCCAAAAAGCCGGAATATGTTTCGGTATCGTCTGTCCATATATATCCGTCAGCGATATTTTCTGTTGCGATGTCATAATTGGCGCTTGTGAACCACCCGCCCGTAACCGAAACGGTCTGCGTTCCGCTTTGGTTTTCGATCGCGCTTTTTATGCGGCCGCCCGAAATGTTTATCGTGCCGCCCTTGGTCGATATTTTTCCGTTTATCTGCGTATTATCGCCGGAAATATTGAGGGGCGCGGTAAATCCGCTGGAAGAGCCTCCGTTGATCTTTATGGCATATCCTCCGGACGCTGTGGAGGTTATCACGGAGTTTTTGATATCATAGGTATCAGCCTGAAAACCGGAAGCATACAGTGCATACGACGCTTTCGACGTTATGGTAACGTTTTCCACGGTGACGGTTCTGCCAATATTATTGTATATCACTGCGGTTGCGGATGATGCGCAGACGATGGAGCCTCCGCCGTTTTCACTAAGATCCGTGATTGTAAGCTCGGCTTTGTTCCGGAGAAGATAGTTTTTCCCGGTATAGCTCAGAGTATGTCCGTTTAAGTCGATAGTATATTGATATCCACGGGCTTCAGTATCTTCGCAATAGATATTTTCGGTGCAGTCAGAAATAAGGCGTATAGTCGAGTTTACCAGTTCGCCCGTTTTTACTGCGGCAAACGCCTTGTAAAAGGACGTATATCCGGTAGTCGTTCCGTCCTCGGCAATGACCTCGGCCACATTTGAAGCGGCAGATACCGTCAGCGAAGTCAGCAGCAGCGACAGCGCGGTAATCACAGTTAATATCTTTTTTGTCCGTTTCATTTGTTTCTCCTTGCTGCGCAGTGGAAAATATGCGCAAATTGGCAATTTATCATAAAACATTATTAACTTATTTTACATTATACCATAATTGTGTATTTTTGCACTAAAAAACCCCTTTTTTGCAGACACCTTAAAATGCCATAAAAAAGGGGGTTTTGTTAAATAATTGTAAGTCTTATACCAGTTCGAGAACTACCATCATGGACGCGTCGCCCTTGCGGGGACCGATCTTGATGATGCGGGTATATCCGCCCTGACGGTTCGCATATTTAGGAGCAATCTCGTCAAAAAGCTTTTCAACAAGGTCAAGCTGTTTGGTGGCTTTTCTGCGTCCTGAAAGTTCCGTGGGAACCTGAACCGCGGGATAAAGGACTTTAAGCATCTGTCTTCTTGCATGAAGACGAGAAGGATTGTCTTTCTTTATCTCCTTGGATATTTCTTCGTAAACTGTTATCTTTTTGCCGTCGGCTTCTTTCTTTACTCTTTTGCCGTCTTTGTCCTTCTGAGCAATCTTTGCCGTTACGGTAACGGTTTCATAATTGTCTTTTTCTCTGACTGCAAGAGCAATGAGACCTTCTGCCGCCTTACGCACTTCTTTGGCTCTCGACTCAGTGGTAACGATCTTGCCGTTCTCAATGAGTGCGGTGACCTGGTTGCGGAGCAAGGCTTTGCGCTGGTCAGAAGTTCTGCCGAGCTTTCTGTATTTTGTCATTGTCTTACCCTCCGAAATTATTCCTCACCGGAATTAAGCTTTAATCCCAGCTCTTTTAATTTTGCAAGTACTTCCTCAAGAGACTTGCGTCCGAGATTACGAACCTTCATCATCTCGTCCGCTGACTTTCCGACAAGCTCTCCTACAGTATTGATGTTCGCTCTCTTTAAGCAGTTGTAGGAACGAACGGAAAGCTCGAGCTCATCGATGTTCATCTCAAGGACTTTTTCTTTCTCGTCTTCCTCTTTCTCGACCATAACGTCAACCATTTTCGCATTTTCGGAAAGGTCGATAAAGAGACTGAGATGCTCACTCAACACCCTTGCGGCAAGGCTGACAGCGTCGTCGGGAGCCATGGTGCCGTTTGTGTAGATGTCGAGAGTAAGCTTGTCGTAGTCGGTGATCTTACCTACACGGGTATCTTCAACCGTCATGTTTACACGCTCTACGGGTGTATAAATAGCGTCGATCGGGATAACTCCGATAGGAATATCATCGCTGTGCGAACGCTCGGCGCCTGCATATCCTCTGCCGTTTGTAAAGGTGAGTTCCGCATTCAGGCGTGAGCTTTTGCCGCCGCTAAGGGTAGCAATGACGTGGTCGGGATTCATAATCTCAATCTGTCCGTCAGTCTTTATGTCGCCGGCGGTTACGACGCCCTCTCCTTCAAAGCTGATATATCCGGTGCGGGGCTCGGGGGTGTTGCTGTTGTTCTTTACGGCAACTCCTTTAAGATTTGTGATTATCTCCGTAACGTCTTCTTTGACTCCGGGAATTGACGTGAACTCGTGGAGTATGCCGTCAAACTTTACCTGACTGATAGCACAGCCGGGCATTGACGAAAGCATAATTCGGCGCAGAGAGTTACCGAGTGTGGTACCGTATCCGCGCTCCAACGGCTCTACGACAAAACGTCCGTATCTTTTATCTTCGGAAATCTCGGCTATATCAATGCCGGGCTTTTCAAAATCTAACACGCGCTTACCTCCTTTTTAGAGTAGTAGTGAACAAATAGTGAAATTATCTTGAATAAAGCTCTACGATAAGCATCTCGTCGATCGGAACATCTATTGCCGCTCTTCCGGGAGCTTCGTTAACGGTTACTTTGAGATTGTCAAGATCACTCTGGATCCATTCGGGCTGAAGTCTTCCGGCCGTTACCTCAAGAATGTCTTTGTATCTCTGAGAATCCTTTGCTTTTTCTTTGATTTCAACTACGTCGCCTGCCTTTAATTCGTAAGAGGGTATGTTGACGCACTTGCCGTTTACGAGAACGTGCTTGTGATCAACGATCTGGCGTGCCTCCATACGGGTGCGGGCCATGCCTGCGCGGAAAAGAACATTGTCAAGACGCAGTTCAAGAAGGGTCATGAGGTTTTCGCCTACCATGCCGCGCATTTTCCTTGCCTTGTTGTAATAGTTGCGGAAGGGCTTTTCAAGAACGCCATAGATGAATTTCGCTTTCTGCTTTTCACGAAGCTGAAGCGCGTATTCGCTCATCTTACGGCGGGTCTTGGCCGCTCTTTTGGATTTTTTATCAATACCGATATGTACGGGATCGAGATCAAGAGATCTGCATCTTTTTAAAACTGGAACACGATTAACTGCCATATTGCACCTCCATTAAACTCTTCTACGCTTAGGCGGACGGCATCCGTTGTGAGGAATCGGAGTAACGTCCTTGATACTGAGTACTTCTAAGCCACTTGCTGCAAGTGCACGAATAGCAGCTTCACGACCGGAGCCCGGTCCTTTAACAAAAACGTCAACGGTCTTTAATCCATGTACCAAAGCGGCTTTTGTAGCGGTCTCTGCCGCCATCTGAGCTGCATAAGGTGTTGATTTCCTTGAACCTCTAAAACCGAGGCCACCGGCACTTGCCCATGAAAGAG
>DFFO01000026.1 GCA_002369255.1 Lachnospiraceae bacterium UBA3774 | reverse complement strand
CGTGCATTTCTCCGGAATCTTCGTTGCGGAAAAGAGTGGAGGTCTCGCTCATGCGATAAGGCAGATCCTTGTAGGAGTGCTGTTCGTTCATATATACGCAGTACTGGAACGGGCAGGTCATGGGACGGAGCGCGAGCGTTTCCTTGTCGTCCTTTTCCTCGTTCATGATGAACATCCCGTCATGATAATGATCCCAGTGTCCGCTGACTTTGAAAAGGTCTGATTTTGTCATAAGCGGCGTTCTGGTACGGACGTAACCCCATTCATTGTCTTCAAGGTCTTCGATCCAGCGCTGAAGCGTCATGATCATGCGTGTGCCCTTGGGTGTAAACAGAGGCAGTCCCTGGCCTACCATATCAACTGTCGTAAACAGCTTCATCTCGCGTCCGAGTCTGTTGTGATCTATCAGTTTGATCTTTTCAAGATGTTCCAGATATGCGTCAAGTTCATCTTTTGTAGGGAAAACTGTGCCGTAAATACGCTGAAGCATCTTGTTTTTTTCGTTTCCTCTCCAGTAAGCTCCGGAGGACGAGATCAGCTTAAAATGCTTGATATATCTGCTGTCGATAAGATGAGGTCCGGCGCAAAGATCCGTAAAATCTTCTCCCTGCTTGTAAAATGACAATTCGGCGTCCACCGGAAGATCGTTTATCAGCTCTACCTTGTAGGGCTCGTCACGATCCTGCATCAGCTTTACAGCCTCTTTCCTCGGAAGGGTAAAGCGCTCAAACCTGCGTCCTTCCTTGAGGATCTTTTTCATTTCCGCCTCGATCGCGTCAAGATCCTCTCTTGAAAAAGGCTCGGCGTCAAAGTCATAATAAAAACCCGTTTCGATAGAGGGGCCTATTGCCAGCTTTACGCCCGGAAAAAGGCGCTTTACTGCTTCCGCCATAATATGGCTCGTGCTGTGCCTCAGACAGTCGCGTCCCTTTTCATCTTCAAAAGAATACTCCTTTACTTCACCGTTTTCGTAGATTTTCATGATTATATCTCCTGTAATTTATTATTTTTACTGATCCTGACAAACAAAAAGTCCCCTGCAGAAAAACTGCAAGGGACGAGTGATCAAAACCCGCGGTTCCACCCCGCTTGCCGCAAAAAGCAGCCACTTCATTTTTGACTGTAACGTAAGTCAACGGGCCGGATTGGGGCCGCTCGGAGGTGGTCTTCACTAAAGTCCCGGCAGGCGCATCCCAGCTACGCACCCTCTCTTAAAGCCGGCAACAAAAGCTACTCTTCTCGTCAACGCTTTATAACGGTAAAATTATAACACTTTAAATAAAAAAAACAAGTCAAAAGCATACAAAAACCGCCGGCTTTTATGCCGGCGGGATATTAAAGCAACGATTAACGTTTGAATTCGATGGGAAGGATCTGACTAAAATCTTCCGAATCGCTTTCGACAAAGGTCAGAACGCCGTTTTCAAGCTTGTATGTGATAGTCATGGATTCATCGCCGTTTATGATGAGCTTGTCACCTTCCGCCTTATAGTCTCCGCTGACTCCGAGCTCAAGCATGTTTTCTTTGAGTTCTTCTTCGCCCAAAGCTTCTTCGATCATAGCATCGAATGACTCATAGCCCTGGCTCTTTGCATAGTCTTCAACGTTTGAATACTCGTCCGAGCTGCCGATAAAGCCTTCGATCATCGCCTTATAAACAGGCTTCATAACGTCAACAAGCTTTTTCATAGCTGCGGTGACAGAATCCTTGTCCATAGAGAAAACTATTCTGTTTTCGGTGATATCAAGCTTCATTGTCATCTCACAATTATCTATTGTCTCTTCGGATCCGAGCTCAGCAAAAAACTGGTTGAACTGCTCGGTCATATCGATCTTGCCTTCCCAGC
Organism: Lachnospiraceae bacterium UBA3774; assembly: GCA_002369255.1. Taxonomy (GTDB): domain Bacteria; phylum Bacillota; class Clostridia; order Lachnospirales; family Lachnospiraceae; genus UBA3774. The sequence goes on along the minus strand of DFFO01000026.1, from coordinate 8,841 downwards.
TTCCGAGGATAGTATTGCTCTCTCCGCAGGCGCTTAAAGCTCCAAGTGCCAAAATAAGGCATAAAATGACAGCAATAATTCTTTTTTTCATAATTAAATCTCTCCTTTTTAACATTTGAATCAAGACCGAGGTTATTATATATGACAAATGAAGCTTTTTCAATCATTAAAAACATTATTGAAGCAAGCCGATATTGAAAGATTTTCCTTTTTATTATAGAATAAACCAGTATTTTCTGAAAGGAACTAACGAGGAATGAACGAGCTTGATAAAGCAAGAAAAGCTATCGATGATATTGATAGCGAAATGGCAGAATTGTTTAAAAAAAGAATGACCTGTGTAAGCAAAATAGCCGATTATAAACAGGAACACGGTATGCCCGTTCTTGACAAGTCGCGTGAGGCGGCAGTTTTCGAAAAAAACTCCGGAAAGATCTCAGACGAACTTATTTCTTCATACTACGTTAAATTCCTCCAAAACGTGCTTACTCTTTCAAAGCAGTATCAAAGCGCCCGTATGAAAGGCGTGCGCGTCTCTTTTTGCGGGATTGAAGGCGCTTTTGCCGAAATAGCCGCAAAAAGGATTTTCCCCGAGGGGCTTCTTATGTCCTGTCCTGATTTCAGATCGGCATATAACGCAGTTGAATCGGGCGATTGCGACTTATGCGTTCTTCCGATAGAAAATAGTTATGCCGGCGAAGTAGGAGCCGTGATCGACCTTATGTTTTCCGGAAATCTTTTCGTAAACGGAGTATATGAGCTTCCTGTCAGGCAAAGTCTTCTCGGAATCCCCGGAGGAAATATCCGGTCCGTCAAAAAAGTCATCAGCCATCCCCAGGCGCTTTCACAGTGCGGCGAATATATCCTAAAGCACGGTTTTGAAACCGAACCGTCCTCGAATACCGCTGTTGCCGCAAAGACCGTTTCCGACCTTAACGACCCGTCTGTCGCGGCAATCGCAGGAAGCGACGCCGCAAAACTGTACGGGCTTGACGTGTATGATCACGACATAAACGAGAGCGCTACAAACTCCACAAGATTCGCCGTATTTTCAAGAGCTGAAAAAGAAGGCGCCGAAAATGAAAACCGTTTTATTATGCTTTTTACCGTCAATGATACCGTCGGCGCTCTCGCCAAGATCGTCAATATCATCTGCGCGCACGGTTTTAATATGCGCGTGTTAAGGAGCAGGCCGGTAAAGGACGTTCCATGGCAATATTACTTTTATGTGGAAGCTGAGGGAAATCACCTCACAGATGAGGGCCAGCGCATGATGAAAGAGCTTTCGGTCTGCTGCGCTAAACTGAAAATAGCCGGTCACTATTCGGAAAATATCAACCTCGACAGCATTTTGAAGGATTTTTGACCCGCGCACGACTTAAACTGAAAGAAGAAAACGATATGATACTCAATCTCGATCTTAAAGCAAACAGCTACGATATAATTATCGAAAGGGGAGCGCTAAAAAAAGCTTCCGAATATCTTGATCTTGACAGAAAAGTCCTGATAGTTACCGACGATCTGGTTCCTGAGCGGTACGCGGACGCGCTTGCCGCGCAATGTTTTAGGCCTGTTATCCATACGATACCGCACGGGGAAGAGAGCAAATCCATCTCGCTTTTTGGTGAATTGCTCGGCGTCATGCTCGAAAACGGCTTTACAAGAAAAGACTGCGTAGCAGCAGTCGGCGGCGGAGTAGTCGGCGATCTTGCGGGCTTTTCGGCTTCGGCTTATATGCGCGGGATCGATTTTTACAATATTCCCACCACGGTTCTTTCCCAGGTTGATTCCTCTATAGGAGGAAAAACCGCCGTCAATTTCAAAGGCATAAAAAATATCGTAGGGGCTTTTTATCAGCCGAAAAAAGTATTGATAGATCCTGATCTTCTCTCTACGCTTTCAAAAAGGCAGCTTTCAAACGGCCTTGCCGAAGCGCTGAAAATGTCGCTTACAAGCGATGAAGGTCTGTTTGAAATATTTGAAAACGGCGATCCTTTTTCGGAGATCGATACCGTTATCTACCGCTCTCTTCTGATAAAGAAAGCAGTAGTGGAAAAAGATGAAAAGGAAAGCGGCCCAAGGCGTATATTGAATTTCGGGCACACTCTCGGACACGGGATAGAAAGCGTCAAGGAGCCGGAGCTTTTTCATGGCGAGTGCGTCGCTCTCGGTATGCTTCCAATGTGTTCAAAGGAAACATATGAAAGACTGCTGCCGGTATATAAAAAGCTCGGACTGAAAACCTCTGCGGATTTTGACATCCAAAGAGCCTTATCCGCCGTTATGCATGACAAAAAGAGCGAAAAAGACCGCATAAGAGTTATCATGGTCGACGCTCCGGGTTCTTATCACGAAGACTTTATAGACGCTGATACGGCGCTTTCTCTTCTGTCGCTTGTTCACGACTGAAAGGACGATCAAATGAAAAATACTTTCGGAAACAATATTACTCTCACACTTTTCGGAGAAAGCCACGGTCCTGCAATCGGCGCGGTACTTGACGGACTGGCGCCGGGGATCGAAATAGACGAAGGATATATCTCTCTGAAAATGGAGCAGCGAAGCGGTCTGCCCCTTTTATCCACATCCAGAAGGGAGCCGGATAAGGTGCGCCTTATAAGCGGTGTTTTTAACGGAAAAACCACCGGAACGCCCTTATGCATACTGATCGAAAACAAAGACGTAAAAAGCGGCGATTATACATACGGACCGGCAAGACCCGGACATGCGGACTTTGCTGCTTTTATGAAATATCACGGCTATGAGGATTATCGCGGCGGCGGGCATTTTTCCGGAAGACTGACAGCTCCTTTTACCGCAGCCGGAGCCATTCTTTTAAAGGCGCTGAAAAATAAAGGCATATTGATCGGCACGCATATAAAAAAGTGCGCCGGGATCTTTGACAGAGCTTTTGACGATTATGCGGCGGATATCGAATATCTTGACCGTGCTGTTTTTCCGTGTCTGAAAGAAACGGCCGGTGAAGATATAAAAAGCGCCGTAAGAAAAGCGGCCGAAAGTCATGACAGCGTAGGCGGCATTCTTGAAACCGCAGTTACGGGGCTTAACGCAGGGCTCGGGGAGCCTTGGTTTGACAGTCTGGAGAGCTGTCTTTCACATGCAGTCTTTTCCGTGCCTGCCGTAAAAGGCATCGAGTTTGGAAAAGGATTTGAGCTGGCCGATATGACGGGAAGCGCAGCAAACGACCCTCTCCGTTTTCAGGGCGGCTCCGTTGTTTCTCTTACAAACAACAACGGCGGTATAAACGGCGGTATTTCAAACGGAATGCCTCTGCTTTTTAGCACTGCCATAAAACCCACGCCGTCTATATCAAAGCCTCAGCAGTCGATAGATTTTATCAAAGGCGAAAATACCGATATAAAGATCAAAGGAAGACACGACCCGGCGATAGTACACCGCGCGGCCCCTGTTCTTTCTTGCGCCGCCGCACTTGTGATCTGTGACCTTCTTTGCGCAAGATACGGCACCGATTATTTAAAATAATGAAATACGGACTTATCGGACAAAAACTGCCTCATAGTTTTTCAAAAACGATTCACGAATCGATCGGCGGATACGAATATGAGCTAATAGAGCTTGAGCCTGACGAAGTGGAGCTGTTTTTGCGTCGCAAGGATTTTTGCGCCGTAAACGTTACGATCCCATACAAGCAGACCGTGATCCCTTTTCTCGACAAGATCTCCGAAGAAGCAAAAGCGATAGGCGCGGTCAATACTATAGTAAACCGCGGCGGCAGGCTATTCGGTTACAATACCGATACTGCCGGAATGAGTGAGCTCATCTTTAAAATCGGCATTGACTTCTCCGGAAAAAACGTGATGATCCTCGGCAGCGGCGGTACTTCAAAAACAGCTGCGTTTACGGCAGAAAAGCTCGGCGCTGCAGGTATTATAAAAGTCAGCCGTAAATGCCTTCCGGACGCGATCACCTACGATGATATTTGGACATATGCGCAGGAAACGGATATTTTGATTAACACCACGCCGGTCGGAATGTATCCCGGGCTTTTTGACAAGCCGCTGGAACTTGAAGGTTTTGATCGTCTTTATGCCGTAATCGACGTAATATACAATCCCCTTAGGACTTTGTTGTTACAGGACGCAAAAGCCCGGGGAATTATCTGCGCAGGCGGTCTTTATATGCTCGTATCGCAGGCGGTACATGCCTATAGTCTGTTTACCGGCAAGGATACAGATACAGACCTTTCGGAGAAAATATATCGAATGCTTCTTTCCGAAAAAGAAAACATCGTTCTGACCGGAATGCCGGGAAGCGGCAAAACCACCGTCGGCAGACTGCTGTCCGAAAAAACCGGCAAAGAGCTGATAGATACCGATGAACTGATAATAAAAAGAACAGGCTCTGATATCCCGGCGCTGTTTGATCGTCTTGGCGAGGCCGGTTTTAGGCGTATTGAAAAGGATATAATAAAAGATCTTTCATCTCTTACCGGAAAGATCATTTCCACGGGCGGAGGCAGCATACTTGATGCGGACAATATCAGGGCTCTGAAGCTGAACGGCCGTATCTGTTATCTAAAAAGGCCCCTGGAGCTGATCGTCCCCACAAAGGACAGGCCTCTTTCATCCGATGTCCGGGCCTTAAAACAGAGATATGCAGAGCGAAAAGAAATATATGAAAACACTGCCGATATAACAATAAGTAATACAGGCACACCACTTGAGGCGACGGAAGCTATATTGAAAGGAAGTTTAAAATGAAGCTTATCATAATCAACGGTCCAAACCTTAATATGCTCGGGATCCGCGAGCCCGACATCTACGGCACAGAGTCATATGACCGGCTTTGCGAAAGGATCAGGGAGTATTGCTCCGTGAGGAGTATCTGTGTTGATTTTTATCAGTCCAATCACGAGGGGGACCTGATAGACAAGATACAGCAGGCATACGGCGTTTACGACGGGATAATAATCAATCCGAGCGCTTATACTCATACGAGCATAGGGCTGCCCGACGCGATAAAAGCCGTAAAGATCCCCGCAATCGAGGTTCATATCAGCGATCCCGACAAAAGAGAACCATACAGAAAAACCAGCTTTGTACGCTCTGCCTGTCTGACAGTCATCAAGGGGCTTGGGACAGATGGTTATCTTAGGGCTATAGACTATCTGGCAGATTATTTGAAATGAAAGTAATATTTGAAAAATCACTTGCTAAAGGCACTGTAACTGCGCCTCCTTCAAAGAGCGTCACTCATCGCGCTCTTATTTGCGCCGCGCTCTCATCAGGCGAATGCCTGATAAACGGCATCGACCTTTCCGAAGATATAAAGGCCACTATCAGGGCAGCAAAAGCCATCGGCGCAAAGCCGGATTTAAAAGGCAACAGCCTTTGCGTAACAGGAACGTCGGGCAAAATATATTATGGCGGCGATACGATAGACTGCGGAGAATGCGCCAGCACTCTGCGTTTTATGATCCCGATCCTGATGACTTCCAAAGGAGGGAGCTTTACCGGCAGCAAAACTCTTTTGTCACGACCGCTGTCCGTATATGAGGATCTTTGCAAAAAGCTCGGGATCGGTTTTGATATCGAAGACGGTGTTTTAAGCGTCGGCGGCGGGCTTGTCTCCGGCGATTATTCCGTCCCCGGAAATATAAGCAGTCAGTTTGTGACTGGATTGATCTTTGCTCTTTCGCTTTTTTCGGAAGACAGCCTCCTGTCTCTTACGGGAAAAACCGAGAGCAGACCTTATATAGATCTGACTATCGATGTCTTAAAATCCTTCGGTGTGCAGGTGAGCATATCAGGCAGCGATATATATATAAAAGGCGGGCAAAAATATAATCCCGCCGCGTTTTCCATCGAAGGAGACTGGTCAAACGGCGCTTTTTTATATGCTTTTAACGAAGCCGGCGGCAATCTGAACATAAAAGGCCTAAGTCAAGAGAGCATACAGGGCGATAAAGCAGTTTTATCTTATATCGAAGAGCTAAACGCCCCGTCTGCAATACTTGATATTTCGGATAGTCCGGATCTTGGCCCGCTGCTCATGGCGCTCGCCGCGATGAAAAACGGTGCGAGGCTTACCGGAACAAAACGGCTTGGGCTCAAAGAAAGCGACCGCGGAAAAGCCATGAAAGAGGAGCTTGAGAAATTCGGGATCGATGTCAGGATATCCGAAAACAGTATAGACGTTTCTTCAGGTCTTAAAAAGCCGAGCGATACTCTTTTTTCGCACAACGACCACAGGATCGCTATGTCTCTTGCTCTTCTGCTTTCGGTCACCGGTGGCAGTCTTGACGGAGCGGAGGCAGTCAGAAAAAGCTGGCCTGATTTTTACAAAGTTCTAAAAGAAAAGGAAGTAAAACTGCATTATGAAACTTGATAAATCTTATAGCGTTCTTATCGTCGGCCTCGGACTCATCGGCGGCAGCTATGCAAAAGGGCTGAAAAAGGAAGGCCATACGGTATTCGGGATAGACTCAGACCCCGAAACTGTTTCATATGCGCTCTCCGAAGGCATTATCGATAAAGGCGTCTGCACTCCTGAGCCGGAAATGATATCTCGCGCCGATCTTATCGTCATCGCTTTGTATCCGCATCTTCTCGTTGACTGGGTACTCGATAACAAAAGCTCTTTTAAAAAGGGCGCCGTCATCACCGACGTAACGGGAGTCAAATCCGATATGGTTCACAGGATTCAGGCAAACCTTGGCCGTGACAACGAATTTATTGCCGCCCACCCCATGGCCGGCCGTGAAGTCTACGGCATAAAAAACAGCGATGAAAAAATCTTTCTGGGAGCAAATTTTATTATTGTCCCGACAGATGAAAACACTTTTGACGCGATCGAGATTATAAAGGGTCTTGCAAATACGCTCGGCTTTGCGAGAATCTCTTCCATGCCTCCCCGCGCGCATGATGAGATGATCGGCTTTGTTTCACAGCTGACTCACTGCATAGCAATCTGCCTGATGACCTGCTCCAAAAGCGAACACCTTGTGGATTATACCGGAGATTCATTCCGCGATCTTACCAGGATAGCGCGTATCAACGAAAAAATGTGGAGCGAGCTGTTTTTGCTCAACAAGGACGCTCTTCTTTTGCAAATGAAAAAATTTATTGATGAATTTTCTGAGTTTTATGATATCCTTGAGAGAGGCGACTGCAAGGCAATGAAGGAAAAAATGATCCTGTCCGCCAAACGCCGCGCCCTGTTTGATAAAAAGCCCGAAAAAGAAGGTATATGATATGAATATGATTTTTGAGAAAAAGCTTACTATCCCGAAGGAAGTCAAGGAAATGTATCCCCTTGACAAAAGCTCGCAAATGGCCGTGGCAGACGGACGCGAACAGATCAAAAAGATATTCTCTTCAGAGGATGAAAGGATAGTCCTGATCATCGGACCCTGCTCCGCCGACAGGGACGACAGCGTCCTCGATTACGTTTCCAGGCTTTGTCCGATCCAGGAAAAAGTAAAAGACAAAATTCTCATCATTCCTCGTGTTTATACAAATAAACCCCGTACTACCGGTGACGGATACAAAGGGATGCTCCATCAGCCCGATCCGTCAAGCAAGCCGGACGTATTTAAAGGCATCGTCGCAAGCCGTGAGCTTCATATGCGCGCAGTCAAGGAAACAGGTTTTTGCTGCGCGGATGAGATGCTCTATCCTGAAAACCACAGATATCTTGACGATATTTTAGGATATGTTGCAGTCGGCGCGAGAAGTGTTGAAGACCAGCAGCACAGGCTTACCGCAAGCGGTCTTGAAATCCCTGTCGGCATGAAAAACCCGACCAGCGGAGATATTTCCGTAATGCTCAACTCCATTACCGCCGCACAGCACAAGCATACCTTTATATACCGCGGCTGGGAGGTTCATTCTCAGGGAAATCCTTTTTCTCATGCAATAATGAGGGGTTATGTTGAAAAGGGCGGCTTGGCGCAGCCTAATTATCATTATGAAAATCTCATAGATCTTTCAAAAGCCTATAATGCCGCGAACCTTTCAAATCCGGCGGTCATCATAGATACCAACCATTCAAACTCGAGAAAGAACCCGTTTGAGCAGCCGCGTATCGCGAAAGAAGTGCTTGAGTACAGAAAGTATAACGAAGATATAAAACACCTTATCAAAGGCTTTATGATAGAAAGCTATATTGAAGACGGCTGCCAGAAGATAGGCGAAGGTATTTACGGAAAATCCATCACCGACGCGTGTCTCGGCTGGGAAAAAACCGAGCGTCTGATATACGAGATCGCAGACCTTTTATAAAAAAAATACCGCGCACTTTACGGCAGTGTTCATAAGACAGTAACGCAAAATGAGCACTGTCGCGGTGGATTGGCAAAAAAAAGAAGAAGTCTGAAAGGAACATACCTTCCAGACTTCCTTTTTTTATTAAAATAATGAGATGGTTTATGCTTTTACATCCACCTCGCCGCCTATTATCTTGGCAATCCCACGCCATGGGGGCAACCATATCAACCACAACATTAATGGTAGGAACGTTTGGTTGTTGAGTTGAACGACCCTCCAAATTTGGAGGGTCGTATTTGAATAATTTGCTATCATTTAACGTTGGTGGGGAGTGGCATTTAGAATAAAAACTGCTATTATGCCATCATTTATTGCGCATGGAGAGTGGCAATTAGAATAAAAACAGCTATTTTGCCATCATTTATTGCGCGTGGGGAGTGGCAATTTAAAGAAAAGCTAAAAATTTGCCATCATTTAACGTTGGCGTAGAGTGGCAATTAGAATAAAAACTGCTATTTTGCCATAATATATTGCGCGTGGGGAGTGGCAATTTAAAGAAAAACTAAAAATTTGCCATCATTTAACGTTGGCG
>DFFO01000047.1 GCA_002369255.1 Lachnospiraceae bacterium UBA3774 | reverse complement strand
GGCACATGGGTTCGAATCCCATCGTCTCCGTAAAAAGCCTCTTTGTCATAAAAGCAAAGAGGCTTTTTTGTTTTTCCGCTGTGATTTTTTTATTGTAAGCAAACCTGATTAGTGATAAACTGTAAAAAAATCAAAAGGGAGTATCTTTATGAGCATTGACGTATCAGATCTTAAAAATTTCCAAGTCATCGATCATCCGTTAGTTCAACACAAAATCACCATGCTGCGCGACGTATCTACAGGTACAAATCAATTCCGCGCGCTTGTATCAGAGATTGCCATGCTGATGGCATACGAAGCATTCAGAGATATGCCGTTGGAGGATATTGAAGTCAGAACCCCTATCGAAACCTGCATGTCGCCGGTCATCAGCGGAAGAAAAGTAGCCATAGTACCGATTCTGCGCGCAGGGCTTGGAATGGTTGACGGAATATTGACCCTGATCCCGTCTGCAAGAGTAGGTCACATCGGACTTTACCGCGATCCCGAAACTCACGAACCGCACGAATACTACTGCAAGCTTCCGGATCCTATCAGCGAAAGACCTATCGTAGTAGTAGATCCTATGCTTGCCACGGGTGGCAGCGCAGTTGATGCGATAAACATGATCAAGGAGCACGGCGGAAAAAACATCAAGTTCATGTGTATAATCGCAGCTCCCGAGGGCGTAAGAAAGCTCTGCGAGTCACATCCGGACGTAATGGTATATGCCGGACATCTCGACAGGGAACTCAACAGCATCAAATATATTTGCCCCGGCCTTGGTGATGCCGGAGACCGTATCTTCGGAACAAAATAATCATCTTTAATACACATATAAAAAGTGCGAAAGATTTTGGTCTTTCGCATTTTTTAGTGGCATTTTAAGGAAAAACCACTATTTTGCCATCATTAATTGCGCGTGAGGAGTGGCAATTAGAATAAAAACTGCTATTATGCCATCATTTATTGCGCATGGAGAGTGGCAATTTAAAGAAAAACTAAAAATTTGCCATCATTTAACGTTGGCGGGGAGTGGCATTTAGAATAAAAGCTGCTATTATGCCATCATTAATTGCGCATGGAGAGTGGCATTTTAAGGAAAAACCACTATTATGCCATCATTTATTGCGCGTGGGGAGTGGCAATTAGAATAAAAACCACTATTTTGCCATCATTTAACGTTAGTGGGGAGTGGCAATTAGAATAAAAACTGCTATTATGCCATCATTTATTGCAAGCAGATGGTGGCAATTCAAAGAAAAAATAAAAACTTGCCATCATTTAACGCAAGCGGAGAGTGGCAAATTAAAGACACATAAAAAAATGCCACTATTTATTGCAGAATAAGAGTGGCATTTTAAGTAATTCTGATTGTTTTGCTACTGTAAAATTTGGTATACGCTGTTTCTCCGCTTATTGTCTTGTGAAAAAATTGTCAGTTTATGGGGCAAATATCGATATTCGGCTTATTTTGTACCAAATTATATTGTAAAATACTATATGTAGCGTTATAATATAACAGATTTTGCATAGAAGGAGGTTGAAATAATGGGGGGACTTGAAACGGCAAAAATCAACTATGAAAATTGGCTTAAAGACCCATATTTTGATGCTGAAACACATGCGGAACTTGAAAAAATAAAAGAAGACGAAAAAGAAATAACAGAACGCTTTTACATGGACCTTGAGTTCGGTACGGCCGGATTGCGAGGAATTATCGGCGCGGGGACGAACCGGATCAACAAATATACCGTCAGAAAAGCCACTCAGGGGCTTGCAAATTTTATTATAAAAGAAAAGGTGCAGGATAAGGGCGTATTGATCGGCCATGACAGCAGGCGCTTCTCGCCGGAGCTTGCGCTTGAAACCGCGCTTTGCCTTGCGGCAAACGGTATCAAGGCGTATTTGTTTGAGGACCTTCGCCCCACCCCGGAAATATCATTTGCGATCAGATATCTTGGCTGTACGGCGGGGGTAAACATTACAGCAAGCCACAATCCAGCGAAATATAATGGATATAAGGCATATTGGGCAGACGGAGCTCAGATCACTCCCCCGTATGACACGGGCATTATGGAACAGGTCAAAGCGGTCGAGTCATATTCGTCCTGCAAGACGACAGATAAAGAATCCGCAATAAAAGCTGGCCTTTTGACCATAGTAGGAAAGGAAATCGACGACGCATATATTGCACAGCTTAAAAAACAGATTAAATCTCCTGAAGCAATAAAGCAGTATGCTTCAAAGCTAAAAATAGTATATACACCGCTTCACGGCGCCGGAAATATTCCTGTTCGCAGGATCCTCTCCGAACTTGGATTTAAAAATGTATGGGTGGTTCCGGAGCAGGAGCAGCCTGACGGGGATTTTCCTACTCTGCCATATCCGAACCCTGAAGCGGATCAGGCCTTCGATCTCGCGCTTGCCCTTGCAAAAAAAGTTAAAGCGGATATAGTGCTTGCCACAGATCCTGACTCCGACAGACTAGGTGTCAGAGTCAGGGATGCAAAGGGAGAGTATCATACACTTACCGGAAATCTTTCCGGTGCGTTCCTCGCGGATTATGAGCTTTCGAGAATATCCGAAAAAAGCGGCATCCCGGCTGACGGAAAACTCATTTCCACGATAGTTTCAGGAAAAATGGGAAAAAGCATCGCAAATCACTACGGTGCCGACTACGTAGAGGTGCTGACAGGATTTAAGTATATCGGAGAGCAGATAAGAAAATACGAAGAAACCGGCAAAGGGACGTACCTTTTCGGATATGAAGAAAGCTACGGCTGCCTGATAGGAACTTACGCCCGCGACAAAGACGCCGTCGTTGCCTCAATGGCGCTTTGCGAAGCCGCAGCATATTATGCCTCAAAGGGTATGAATATGTGGGACGCGGTGGTAGCTCTGTTCGAAAAATACGGATACTTTGACGAAAACGTTATTTCGCTTACATTCGAGGGTATCGAAGGCAAGCAAAAAATGCAGGAGATCATGGAAACCCTAAGAGCAGGTCAGCCTGCTGCGATAGGCAGCTTTTCCGTGCTTGCAAAGCGCGACTACAAGCTTTCCAAACGCACACTTATTGCGGACGGAACGACGGAAGATATAGATCTGCCGTCTTCAAATGTAATATATTATGAACTCCAGGACGACGCATGGTGTGCCGTCAGACCTTCGGGCACCGAACCAAAGATAAAGCTTTACTATGGTATAAAAGGGCAAAGCTTTGAGGACGCCGAAAAACTGAAAGAAAAGCTTGGCGCTGCGCTGACCGAGTTTGTGGGAGTATGACCCTTTTTTCGAAGGAGACTTATTAATGGATAATACAAGAAATACAAGAAACACAAGCAGGGCCATGAACGCCCGTAGAAAAGAAAAACGTCAAAGAGCGATAAGAAACCGCATAATCCTTATACTTGCCCTGATAGTGGTCATCCTCGTTGTCATACTTTTGATCAAGACATTGTCCGGCGGTGAAGAAGCGGAAACAACGCCCGTCCAGACATCTGAGCCGGCGTCAGATGACACGACTCCTCCGGTGATAAACGGAGCCAGGGATATAGAGGCAGTCATGGGCAGCGCGGTATCATATATGACCGGAGTGACTGTCACCGACGATACCGATGCAAACCCCTCTCTGGAAGTAGATAATTCCCTCGTGGATCTGTCGACTCCGGGCACGTATGATGTTACGTATATCGCAAGAGACGCTTCCGGAAATGAGGCATCTGTTACCGTGAAGCTAAGCGTGACCGCTCCTCCTTCGGACAACGGAGATGCGACTGAGCAGGAAATTTCGCAGATGAAATACCTAGCGGGTCTTTATCTGAAAAAGATCGTAACGGATGATATGAGCGACTACGAAAAAGCTCAGCGCATCTGGCTTTGGGTCAACTATAATGCGGACTACGTTTCGACGTCCGACAAGTCAAACTGGGTTCGTGGCGCCATTCAGTTTTTCGATACGCACAAAGGCGATTGCTTCAATTATTTCTGCGCTGCGAAAGCGCTGCTTGAGGAGTGCGGTATTCCTACGGTGGACGTTGTAAAAAGCGACACGTCGCATTCAATGCATTTTTGGAGCCTCGTAAATCTCGGTGACGGCTGGTACCATTACGACACCACGCCCAGAGACGGCTCGGGGGATTATTTCTTCATGGTAACGGACGAGCAGCTCGACGCTTATTCGGCGGCGCACGACAATTCGCATGTGTTTGATCATGCCGCGTATCCGGAAAGAGCGACGAAGATCATCACCGACCTTGACGCGCAGCCCGATTATTATTCGTTCTTCAAAGAGTAAGTAATGCAAAACAAAAAAAGAAAAAAGAAAAAGCAGATATCAAAAGGCCGCAGGATCGCCGGAAAGATAGTGCTCGGACTTATCTGCGTGTGGCTGTGCATAGGGGCATTTTTCCTTCTTCGTCAAACGCTTTTTTCGGACGAAAAGGAAAGCAGTGAGATAACCCAAGCCGCCGCTGATACCCGCAGCGACGTTGAAGCCGGAATAAACGAAAGTCTGGTCCAAAACTATGCAAACAGTATTGCCGCGCAAAGCAGTTCCGCTGATGAAGAATTGCCTGCAGAGGAATCGTCGGAAGAAAGCGGCGCCCGGGAGCCTTCCACGCAGGAAGATCTTACCAATTATGACAAAATGGAGCGGCTTGCCAAAAAAGTCGTTCAGGAGAGCACTTCGGACGAAGATTCAGACCTTTACAAGCTATACAATACGTACTGGTGGATCAAAAACCGAATGAAATATACCGGCACCTCGAACAAAAACGGTTGGATAAACGAAGCTATTCACGGCTTCGAAACCCTGAGCGGCGACTGCTATACGCATTATGCCATGATGAAAGCCGTTATGCGAGTGATGGGTTTTGAAACGATAGATATAGAAAGACTCGGCGGGGAAACGAGGCATTATTGGAATCTTGTCAAATATAATGGCCAGTGGTATCATATCGATTCATGTCCGAGATCGGAAGACAAAGACAAATACTGGTACTGCTTCCTTCGCACCGATGAAGAACTGCTTGAGTGGGACAGGCATCAGGACGCGGCAAAAGGCTATTATACTTTTGATCCGTCGCTGTATCCGGCCACTGCCACAGAGCCGCTCGGGCTCGGAAGGATGCAGAGCAGAAAGTAAAAAAACTGATAGATAATATTTACGAGGTTAATATGAAAAAATTAGGAGTTATCGGGGGCCTTGGCCCCATGGCAACAGCATATTTTCTTGAATTGGTTGCGGAAATGACAGAAGCAAAACGGGATCAGGAGCATATTCCTCTTGTCGTATCTTCAAATCCCGAAACGCCGGATAGGACGCGCTTTATACTTGGCGTCTCTGATCTGGATCCTTATCCGTATCTTTTAAAAGCGGGCCGGGACGTCAAGGCGCTTGGTGCGGAGATTATCACCGTGCCCTGTAATACCGCGCATTTTTTCCACGCCAAGCTTGAAAACGACCTTCAACTGCCGGTGATCCATCTTATACGCGAAACTGCAAAATATCTTAAACAGGCAGGCATAACTAAAGCGGGGATTATGGCTACTGACGGTACCGTTCAGACCGGGCTCTATCAAAAAGAGCTTCTTGCCTGCGGTATTGAGTCCGTTGTGCCCGATTCCGCCTCGCAGGAAGGCGTAATGCATATCATTTATCAGAACGTTAAGGCAGGACTGCCGCCCGAAATGCCGAAATTTAACGGCATAGCGGATAAGCTCCGCCAAAACGGCGCTCAGGTGGTCATCCTCGGATGCACAGAACTGTCTGTTATAAAACGCGGCAGACGCTTAGGCTCCGGTTTTATCGACGCAATGGAGGTAATGGCAAAAGAAGCTATCACCCGCTGCGGAGTGCCGCTCAAAGCCGGTTATGAAAACCTCATCAGCTAAAGGACCCCTATCAAAATGCAGACAAACGTACTTGAATATCTTGAAAAAATCGCGCCGGTTTTCCCCGACAAGACAGCATATGCGAACGACACCGATGAGGTGACTTTTTCGCAGGTTTACTCGCGATCAAAGTCCATAGGCTCGTTTCTTTTGTCGAAAGGCTTTGAAAAGGAGCCGGTAGTCGTTTTTATGGCAAAGCATCCGAATTCCATAATCGCCTTTTTTGGCGCGGTTTATGCGGGCTGCTGCTATGTGCCTATTGACGAAGAAATGCCAAGACACCGCGTCGGGCTGATATTTGACAGCTTAAAGCCCCGCGCGATCATTTGCGACGACATTACCTGGGCGGTCGTGAAAGAATTTGACTATTCCGGAAGCGTCTTTAAATACGATGATATCTGCGAATTCGAAATAAATGAAAAAGCGCTTGAAACCGTACGAAACGCTCAGCTTGACATAGATCCGCTGTATATAGTCTTTACCTCCGGATCTACCGGAGTGCCGAAGGGCGTGGCGGCCTGCCACCGCTCCGTTATCGATTATATAGAGCAGTTGTCGGATGTTTTGCAGTTTGATTCAGATACTGTTTTCGGAAACCAGACGCCGCTTTATTTTGACGCCTGCTTAAAAGAGCTTTACCCGACGCTGAAATTCGGCGCGACCACGTATCTTATCCCGAAAAATCTTTTTATGTTCCCGATAAAACTTGTGGAGTTTTTGAATGAAAAGAAGATCAATACGATCTGCTGGGTTGTTTCAGCGCTTACCATGATCTCGGCGTTCAAGACTTTCGACAAGGTGATTCCGGAGCATCTGCGACTCGTTGCCTTCGGAAGCGAAGTTTTTCCCATAAAACAATACAATTTATGGAAAAAGACTTTGCCAAAGACCCGTTTTATCAACCTCTACGGGCCCACGGAAGCTACCGGAATGAGCTGCTACTACAAGTGCGACAGGCTTTTTGACGAAGGAGAGGTCATCCCGATAGGCAGGCCTTTCAGAAACACTCAGATACTTCTTCTGGGCGACGACGGACAGGAAGTCCGCGAGGGCGAGACGGGTGAGATCTGCATCAGGGGAACGGCCGTTACTCTCGGATACTACCGCAATCCCGAAAAGACGTCGGAAAGCTTTGTTCAAAATCCGCTGAATAACGCCTACCCCGAGATAATCTACCGCACGGGAGATCTCGGCCGTTACAATGAGGATCACGAGCTGATATTCCTTTCAAGAAAAGACTATCAGATCAAACATATGGGCCACCGCATAGAGCTTGGCGAGATCGAGGCAGTGGTCAATATGCATGATGAGATCAAAAGCTCATGCTGTATATTTGATGATGACAAAAAAAGGATTGTGTTGTATTATGTTGGAGATGTTTCCACAAAGGAAATGGCGGTTTTTTTGAAAGCAAAACTGCCCAGGTACATGATCCCGAACGTCATGCAGCAGCTTGATACGATGCCCCATACAGCGAACGGGAAAATAGACAGAAATCATCTCAAAAAACTCTACAAGGGAGAATAACATAATGGAAGAATTGATTGAAATTTTAGAGGATCTGCATCCCGAAGTTGACTTTGATGAATGCGATACCTTGATCGACGACAAGATACTTGACTCTTTCGATATCGTAACTATCGTTACCGAAGTCAATGAAGTGTTCGACGTGGCGATCCCCGCAGAGGAACTGATCCCTGACAATTTCAATTCCGCCAAGGCTATCTGGGAGCTGATCGAAAAGCTTCAGGACGAATAATATATGAGTTTTACTTCTTATGAGTTTATCGCGTTTCTTATCGCGATATTCTTGCTTTACTACCTGATACCGAAAAAATTCCAATGGATACTTCTGCTTTTAGGCAGCTGCCTTTTTTATGCTTATGCGGGTATCTCTTTTCTGGCATATATCTTAATCACCGCGATTTCGACCTGGGGCGCCGGCGTTTTGATCGGAAGGATTAAAGACAAAAGAGCCGCCGAATATCAGGTAAAAAAAGATTCGCTTGACCGTGAAGCAAAAAAAGCATTCAAGGAGCAGACCAAAAAGAAGACAAGATGGATATTTCTTGCCTGCCTGCTGCTCAATCTCGGTATTCTCGCAGTAATAAAATATACTGATTTCGTAATTGAAAATATTAATTCCATATTCGGCAGCAGCAATGCATTTATGCATTTTGCCGTGCCGCTTGGTATTTCTTATTATACCTTTAAGAGTATGGGTTATCTTATCGACGTAAACCGCGGAAAATACGAGCCGCAAAAAGATCCGGCAAAGTTCCTTCTGTTCGTGTCATTCTTTCCGCAGGTCATCCAGGGACCTATCAGCCGGTATGATTATCTCTCAAAAAGCCTTTTTTCTGAACACGCTTTTGACGCGGTCGAAGTAAAAAAAGGTTTTGTCCGCGTGCTATGGGGTTTCGCAAAAAAACTGATCATAGCAGATCGGCTTGTGCCTATAGTCAAAACGCTCTCCTCGGGATATGCGGACTATCGCGGCGCTTTTGTTTTGCTGCTTATTTTACTTTATGCCATTCAGCTGTATGCTGATTTTACCGGCGGGATCGATATCGCTATAGGTATTGGAGAAATGCTCGGCATAAAGAGTGAAGAGAACTTTATCACGCCGTATTTTTCAAAGAATATAAACGAATACTGGACCAGGTGGCACATTACTATGGGCTCGTGGTTTAAGGATTATATCTTTTATCCCCTGTCACTTAATAAGGGGATCATAAAGCTCGGGAAGAAGTGCAGGGAAGTGGGAAGCTCCCTTGCCGGAAAAAAGAATCCTCTGGCAGGCCCTATGACCGGCCTTGGTAAGAGGATACCAATATATATTCCCATGTTCATGGTCTGGTTTACCACAGGCATGTGGCACGGGTCGCAGAACAGGTATGTTGTATGGGGACTCTTTAACTGCTTCTTTATTATACTCGGAACCGAGTTGGAACCGGTATCCTTAAGGATAATTGAGAAGCTTAAGCTTAACGAAGCCGGCTTCATGATGAGAGCCTATAGGGTAATAAAGACATTCTGGCTCATGTCTTTCCTGCGTATCTTCGATATAAGCAAGGATGTTCCTTCGGCCTTCAATGCCTTCAAGCTTATATTTTCGGACTGGTCAACCTTCAGGCTTGCAGTTGTATATGAAAACCTGTCACTTGAAAAGGAGGACTTTATTGTAGCGGTCATAGCTATACTCGTGATGTTTATATTCGATCTTATTCAGCGTAAAGGCAGCGTGAGAGAGAGGATATTTAAGCTTCCGGTTCCGGTGCAGTGGGTGATATTGTCGCTTCTTATCGTGACAGTATCTGTATTCGGATACTACGGTCCGGGATATGACGCGGGAAGCTTCATATACGGGGCATTTTGAGTAACTTGACATAAGTGGGCGGAAATGCTATTATTTGAGCATAAAGAAGGTGCTACCGATAGACGGTTAGTCCTTATAATATGAGCGAATAACCGCCCAGTCTTGCAGGACATTATGGGCGGCTATTTTTGTGTCTTGGAATCATGCCTTCCATGCATGTAACCAAGACTGTAAAATGTTGCAACTAACGCAAGTACAGCTATAAGGTCACTGATGGTTAGCATAAGCAAGTTCCT
>DFFO01000024.1 GCA_002369255.1 Lachnospiraceae bacterium UBA3774 | reverse complement strand
CTCTCCAACCTCTGCTCCGGAACCGGTAACTACGTTGATAACACCCTTGGGAAGCGAACTTTTTTCAACAAGCTTTGCGAATTCGTAGCAGCCGTTCGGGGAATCGCTCGAGGGCTTTAATACGACGGTGTCTCCGGCAATGAGAGCGGGAGCTACCTTGCGGCCGATGAGGAACAGGGGGAAGTTCCAGGGCATGATTCCGGCAACTACGCCGATAGGCATCTTGTAAAGAAGAATATTTTCATTCGGGCGGTCCGAAGGAATGATCTCTCCCTTGATATGTCTTGCCATAGCCGCAAAATATTGAATATAATCACCGAGCCAGCCGGCTTCATCCATCGACTGAGCAAGCGGTTTTCCCATTTCTTCGGTATTGGTCCTCGCAAAAAGCTCTTTGTTTTCACGAACAAGGCCGACGAGCTCCATCAGATAGTTGGCTCTTGTCATTGCGGGAAGTTTTGCCCATGATTTTTGCGCTTCGTACGCAGCGTCGATAGCGGCGTCAACGTCGGCTTTTGTGGCCTTGGGCACTTGCGAAATGACTTCTTCGGTAGCGGGGTTGATAACGTCTATCATTTCCCGATCGCCGTTGGGTACAAATTCACCATTGATAAAAAGCTGATACTGTCTCATTTTATCCTCCTTGTGAGATATTAAACTATGTTCCGGAAAAATCTGATATACGATTATTTCGACGGTACACTAATCGATTTGATTATATCATCCGGACTTAGTAAGTACAATTTACAAACAGTCATGCAACCATGGATAACAGTTGCCAAATCCGTATGAAAAAACGCCCTCCTGCGCGATATGACTCGTACAAAAGGGCGTCTTTTATATAAAAAGCTTTTATCTTCCGGGGCCTCTGCCTCCGCCGGAGCCTCCTCCGAAATCATTTCCGAAGCCTCCGAAGCTTCCGCCCGGACCACCGCCCATCCCTGAGTTTCCGGATGAGCCGACAGTTGAAGATTCCTGAGTCCAGCTTAAAACAACCGCGCCGTCACACGTCAGGGTATAGGTCTCTCCCGTTTCTATCTTGTCGGACGAGATCCAGCACGAGCTGTAATTACCCGTCAGTTCAAAGGAAAGGATTTCCTCGCCCTCTGAATCAGTTACTGAATATGAGCCGGCCTCAAAGGAAGTTCCGCTGCTGATAAAGGTATTTACAGAGCCGTTTCCGGGCGTTGTGCATACTCCTCCGAGCGCAACTACGGTTCCGCCGGTCACGCTGACGCTTCCGTCCGCGTCTATGGATCCGGCCATATTGCCGTTTGCGCTGCCGCCTTTTACAATAAGGAAGCCTCCCGTCACCACAATATTTCCGTTTGAATCAACGCCGTCCGTATCTCCCGACGAGGTCGTAACGTCGACATATCCTCCGGAGATCTGAATAAGAGGAGTCGTCAGACTGCCGCTTGCATTCATCCCGTCGTCCGTCGCATATACAAAGGTGCTGCCGCCGCTGACAAGGATTTGGTTCGCTTCTATACCTTCGTGGGACTGTGCCACGTTTACGGTTCCGGATATGATATTTATCGTATTATCGGCGTGGATTCCGTCATCGCTTGACGTGATCGTGATCTCCGCGTCTGAGACCGTGACGTTTCCGGTTCCGTCTGAGCCGTTTTCAAGTTCGTCTCCGCCGTTTGCATGAAGACCGTCGTCAGCGGCCTTTATCACTATGCTTCCGCCGCTTATGATTATCTCGTTACCGGCCTTTATGCCTTTGTATGAGCCGTCGTTATCCTTGCCGCTGCTCGTTCCTTCGAACGAATTCTCGCCGAAACCGCCGAAGCCTCCGGGACCCATGCCCCTTGCCTGCGCGCCTCCGACCTGAACGGCTGTGATCTGCGCCGAAGGGGTATCACCATTTGCATAATCAGCCGTAAATATGTACAAAACCGCGTCTTCGCCTGTTATTTCGGCATTGTAAGAAGCGTCGACCCCGTCGCTTGCGGCATATATATCAACGTGGCCGCTTTCAATGGTGACAGTGCCTCTCTGATTTCCTTTTGAAGACACGTTGGTATTTTTGGTCTTTATTCCGTCGGAATCAGTCGATATCAGAATAATATTTCCTGATTTAATCTTTACGCTGTCATTGCCTTTGATCGCGTTTCCTACGGCCGAAATCTTAAGCGTGAGGTTTTTGAGCGTTACGTCGTCTTTTGATTTGATGCCGTTTTCAAAGCTTCCATCTACGATAAGGATTCCGCTTCCGTTCATTTTCAGATCGCATTCCGCATAGACAGCGGCGTCATACTCTTCGTTTTCCGCAGTCGAACTGTCTCTGCCGTCCGCTATCACGTTATAGCTTCCGGCGGCAGCTTCGATCTCTATCTCGTCGCCTCCGGTAACGAGTATGGGAGCTCCGTCGGTACAGTAGATAAGCGTATTATTTAAAATCAGCTTTACCTGGTCTTCTTCAGACAGATTTACTACCAACTGTCCGTCAAGTCTTCCGGAAAGAGTATACTCACCCGCCTGAGAAATAGTGTAAACAGAGCCTTCCTGAGAAACGCTTCCGCCATTTACGGAAAAGCTGCCTGTTGCCTCCCTGCTGCTGTCGGACGGATCCGAAAGAGTGCCTTCCTCTCTCACCGTCACAGTCTGAGTGCGGTTTTCCACTGATTCGCCTGTAGTCGACGACGCCGATACGTCCGATACCGTGACGGTGTTCGCATTTCCACAGGCCGCAAGCGCCATAGCGGCACACATCAGCGATGATAATATTATTTTTCTTATATTGCCTTTCATAACAATTCCTCCTGCAGAAAAACCTTGTTTTATTTCAGCTTTTCTTTAAATATGATGACAAAGACCAGTCCGGCCAACAGGGCTCCTGCCGAAATCGCTGCCGCAATCCACCATCCTTCGCTTCCGATACTTGACTGCGCAGCATCCGTCTGTATTTCTTCATCAGATGAAGCTTTTTCTTCGGCTCTGATCTCCAGAGCCCCGCCGTCGCTGTTTCCCACGACAACGGCATTGTCTTCGTCTATGGTTATATATCCTTCGGCAAAAACGCCTTCATCTTCGGATGAGATATTGACCGTGCCGCCGGCTATCGTTATATCGCCTTCGGAATATATCCCCTTGTCATCTGCCGTTATATTTACGGTTCCGGATTCCAGATAAATATATCCTCCGTTGTTGTCCTGATCCAGGCCGTCATTGCCGCATACGATATTTAGTGCCGACGATTTTATCCTGATGCTGTCATTTGCATTTATTCCGTCTTCGGAAGCAGTGATATTTACGGTGCCTCCTGTCATGACAAAATCATCTTTTGCTTTTATTCCGTGACCGTAATCATTGATGATTGTCAGCGTTCCGTACCCGTTTATGGTAAGATCGTCCTTTGAATACAGCGCCGCATTTATTCCGCTTTCCTGTTCCTCCGCCGAAAAAGAAGCCGTTATTTCAAAAATATTCTCCGAGCCATCTGACAGAGTCAGAAAAACTTTATCTGCCTGTTCAACAATAAATGCTGCCGTTCCTTCAGTCCGGATGGTAACAGAGTCAAGCAGGATCCAGACTTTTGAGTTTTTATGAGCGTCCACTATGACGCTTCCCGAAAAGCTTCCGCTGATCACGTAATAGCCTGCCGAAGAGATATACACGTTGCCGCCGAGGGCATATGCTCCCGAGCCCGCAATCGAAATCTCATCTTCGCTCAGCGTGATTCTCGACGCTGCCGTTTCGTCCCAGTCCGGATCCGAATCTTTTGACGAAAAATACTGTGTATCTTCATTTCTTTCAGTATCTTCGTCGTGGACAACCTCTATCCCGAGTGACTCTCCAAACGAAAACAATGCGGTGATAACAAGTCCGATGATTATACAGACAACGCAGATGATATCTATTTTTTTGTGCGTTGACATATTTTCACCCGCCTTTCGTTATCCCATGTAATCTCCGTTGTAGCTTACGAGTACCGCGCTTTTTACGCCTGTCATATCTGCAAGGCCGTTGATAAAATCGGTATTTTCATCATTCAGCCGGATTTCCATATTGAGCTCGATAAGGCCTTTTTGAACCGTCTTGCTCTTTACGGCGCTCTTTTTCGTATTTTCCTTTAAATACGCGACTGCCTTTTCCTCTGCGCTCTGATCTTCACACTGCAGCACAACTATAAACGGATTTGCTGACGATTTGCGGTTTGCAAACAAGATCAGAATAATCGCTACTATAACGCTTCCGACAACAGCAAGAGGGATCATTCCCGCCGCAAGCACGATACCGGCTGCGATAGACCAGAAGAGAAAAGCAATATCCAGCGGCTCTTTGATCGCCGTACGGAAACGTACTATCGAAAGCGCACCGACCATACCCAGAGAAAGAACCACGTTCGACGTAACCGCAAGAATAACAAGTGTCGTTATCATGGTAAGCGCAACCAGCGTTACAGCAAAACTTGACGAATACATAACGCCGGAATAGGTCTTTTTGTAAACGAAGAAGATCAGCATGCCTACGCAAAACGCGAGAACCAAAGCGATAAGCATATCCAGTATGCTTATTGAAGTTACGTTTTCCAAAAAACTTGATTTAAAAATGTCGCTAAAGCTCATTTCTTTTCTCCTTTATATTTCGAGATTATAAAAAACTTTTTTGTTTACCCGTAGATTCTGCATCTTTCATACTTTGAAAAGGCTGTCTCTCTGCGCTCCGGCATACGCACCGCGGCTTTTATGATATCCGGCAGATATTCATCCCACTTTACCTCCAGTATTATCACCGGATCGCCCGCGGGAACGGTGGGGCAGTCGGGATTTAAAAAATCCGTACAGGACAGGCCCGTTCTGATATTGTAATCAAATGTCACTCTGACGTTTCCCGGTCCGTAGATGAAGGGCTCCCTGGTATAATCCACAATGGTTTTCGGAGCAAGTCCCTGATATTTCATCTTGCAGTACAGTTCCTGCAAAAGCGGTCTGTCGCAATCTCTCATCCATGCGATATCTCCGTCCGTTATCTTCTGCGCTTCAGGCGCGGTCAGCCTTGCCTGATATTTTGTTCCCAGCCCGTTATACTTGCTCTTTTTTTCAAGTTGTATAAACGACGTGTCGCCGTTGTAATACCTGATGCGGAATTTTTCTCTTTTGTTTACTCCATCGATTTTTTCACGAAGCGCCTTATCGGACGAATTGTCAAAGTACAGACTTCTTATCAGGTATTTTCCGTCTATTGTATGCGGGTCGGGCTGAGTCAATGCGCGGAGCCTTTGTCTGATGCACAAAAGATCGCTGTAATTGATCTCATGTTTCCACTCGTGCCTGTAGTCCATATGCATCCCCTTTCTGTTTGATATGGTGTAAGTATATTGCGTGACTGTGACGTGAGTATGATTTAAATGTGAAAGTTTTGTGTTTTCAGGCGACATGAAACAAGTTTTTGCGCCGCAAGGACATTCGGACATAATAAAAACGGGCCGTTAAAGTCCCGTTTTTATTGATAGCGCAGGAAACCTGATCTTTCCGATATTATTCAGCGATTCTTATCACTGTTTTTCTTTGCCGCCATCCTGTCAATACAGCAGCTTTCATTATTTTTCTCCTTTTTCATTCAAAAAAACGTCTTTTGCCGATTGACAAAAGACGTTTTGGACTGGAGCATAGGGGATTCGAACCCCTGGCCTCATGACTGCCAGTCATGCGCGATCCCAACTTCGCCAATGCCCCGTGGGCGTTATTATCTCTCATTTCTCGCAAAAAAGCAACATGTTTTTGCATTGCTTTTATAATCTGCTTTTATAATCTTTGAAAAAACTGCAAACAATGCTTTGTTTTATTTTAAAAAGCGTTTATAATGATTGACAGAATATTATCAAATATAAATAAAGGAGATTCTATGAAAAAACTGGTTATTGAAAAAGTTTATGCTCGTCAGATCCTTGATTCCAGAGGAAATCCCACCGTTGAGGCGGAAGTTACCCTCTGTGACGGAACCGTCGGCCGCGGCGCTTCACCGAGCGGCGCTTCAACCGGCGAATTTGAGGCGCTTGAGCTTCGCGACGGCGACAAGTCCAAATATCTCGGCAAGGGCGTTTTAAAGGCAGTTGAAAATGTAAATACCATTATCGCTCCCGCTCTTATCGGCGCTGACGCAGCCGACATTTACGGCGTTGACAAAATCATGCTCGAGCTTGACGGAACTGCCGACAAGTCCCGTCTGGGCGCAAATGCCATTCTTGCAGTTTCCATCGCTGCCGCAAGAGCCGCTTCCATTTCTCTTGGGGTCCCGCTTTACAAATATCTCGGCGGAACTGCAGGAATCACTCTTCCCGTTCCTATGATGAATATCCTAAACGGCGGCGCGCATGCGACAAATACCGTAGATACCCAGGAATTCATGATCATGCCTGTAGGCGCCTCTTCTTTTGCGGAAGCGCTTCGCTGGTGCGCAGAGGTTTTCCACAATCTCGCTTCTCTGCTCAAGAGCAGAAAGCTTGCCACTTCGGTTGGCGATGAGGGCGGTTTTGCTCCGAACCTTTCATCTGATGAAGAGACCATAGAAACCATTCTTGAAGCTGTCAAAAAAGCCGGTTACGAGCCCGGACGTGATTTCATGATCGCGCTCGACGCCGCTTCTTCCGAGTGGAAGAGCGAAAAGGGCAAAGGCTTTTATCATCAGCCCAAGTCCGGACGTGACTTCACTTCCGAAGAGCTTATCGAGCACTGGGCACAGCTTGTTGAAAAATATCCGATTGTTTCCATCGAAGACGGTCTTGACGAAGAAGACTGGGAAGGCTGGAAAAAGCTCACCGAGCGTCTTGGCGACAAGGTTCAGCTTGTAGGCGACGATCTGTTTGTTACCAATACCACCAGACTTTCAAAAGGCATCGCAAACGGCTGTGGCAATTCTATTCTTATCAAGCTCAATCAGATCGGCAGCGTTTCCGAAACGCTTGAAGCTATCAAAATGGCTCACAAAGCCGGTTATACTGCCGTTACTTCTCACAGATCGGGTGAAACCGAGGACACTACTATCGCTGATCTCGCGGTTGCTCTCAATACAGCGCAGATCAAGACCGGCGCTCCCAGCCGTTCTGAGCGCGTAGCTAAATACAATCAGCTTCTGCGCATTGAGGAAGAACTCGGTTCTGCAGCCAAATATCCCGGCATGGCGGCATTCTCTTTTAAAGCGAAATAATTGATTTTCAACAAATGCGAAAGGCCGCTGCGTTCGCAGCGGCCTTTTTTTACTCAGCGTCATAAAGCCTGCTTTGTCGGCTTTAACTCGCCCCCGATACCCGAAGATCTGCCTTGTTTAGCAGTTTTTGTTCGCCCTGTTTCCTGCAGCGGCGCTGACAAAACCCCTGAACAATGGGTGCGGTCTGTTGGGGCGGGATTTGAATTCCGGATGAAACTGTACGCCTACATAAAACGGTCGGTCCGTCAGTTCGATGGTTTCTACCAGCTTTCCGTCCGGAGATATTCCGCTGAGAGTTAATCCATGCTCGCACAAAGCTTCTCTGTAGTCGTTGTTGAACTCGTAACGATGTCGATGTCTCTCACTGATTTTATCTGTGCCGTAACATTTTTCCATAACCGTGCCAGGAACAATCGCACAGGGATACGCACCCAAACGGAGCGTGCCTCCCTTGTCAATTTCATCGCTCTGACCCGGCATAAAGTCAATAACTTTATTGCAGCAGTTTTCATCAAACTCACCGGAGTTCGCGTCCTTAATTCCGGCAACGTTTCTCGCGTACTCTATTACGGCAATCTGCATTCCGAGACAGATGCCAAAGAACGGAATATTGTTTTCGCGCGCATATCTGGCTGAGCTTATCATTCCTTCGATTCCGCGGCCGCCGAATCCGCCGGGAACAATAATGCCGTCAAGCCCCTCCAGCTTTTCGGCGACATTACCGTCGTCGATTTCTTCCGAGTCAATCCAGTGGATTTCAACATGTGCATTGTGACAATATCCCGCATGGCGAAGCGCCTCTGCCACAGATAAGTACGCGTCATGCAGGCCGACATATTTGCCGACAAGCCCGATATTTACTATATGCTTCCGCGATTTTATTCTGTCAACAAGCGCTGTCCACTCAGAAAGGTCCGGCAGCGGAACGTCGATTCCAAGCTCTCTGCAAACAATTGACGAAAAGCCGGCTTTTTCAAGCATTAAAGGTGCCTCATAGAGAACCGGCAGTGTAATATTCTCGATTACGCAGTCTTTTTTGACATTGCAAAAAAGCGCAATTTTATCAAAAATCGACTCCTCAAGCGGCTCGTCGCAGCGCAAAATAATAATATTCGGATTCACGCCCATTCCCTGTAATTCTTTTACGGAATGCTGCGTGGGTTTCGTCTTATGTTCCTCGGATGCATGCAGATATGGCACAAGGGTAACATGGATAAACAGGCTGTTCTCGCGTCCCACCTCAAGTGAAATCTGACGCACAGCCTCAATGAATGGCTGTGACTCAATGTCTCCGATGGTTCCGCCTATCTCTGTAATGACCACATCTGCGTCTGAATGTTTGCCTACATTATAAATAAATCCTTTTATTTCATTTGTGATGTGAGGAATGACCTGAACTGTTGAGCCCAGATATTCACCCCGGCGTTCCTTGTTAAGAACATTCCAGTAAACCTTTCCCGTGGTAAGGTTTGAATATTTATTCAAATCCTCGTCGATAAAACGTTCGTAGTGTCCAAGATCAAGGTCTGTTTCCGCTCCGTCTTCGGTAACATAAACTTCTCCGTGCTGATAAGGGCTCATTGTGCCCGGATCAACATTAATATATGGGTCCAGCTTTTGAGCGGCCACTTTAAGCCCACGGGCCTTAAGAAGTCTTCCCAAAGATGCCGCGGTAATACCTTTGCCAAGTCCCGAAACCACACCGCCTGTAACAAAAATATACTTTGTCATGTTCTTTCCCTCCTATTCACTCCCACTCAACCGTTGCCGGCGGTTTGGATGTTATATCATAAACAACCCTTGTTATTCCTTTTACCTCGTTAGTAATTCTGCTGCTCACCTTTTCAAGCAGTTCATAAGGCAGCCTTGCCCATTCCGCTGTCATAAAGTCGTCTGTAACAACAGCGCGCAGCACAACAGCAAACCCGTAAGTGCGCGAATCTCCCATTACGCCGACGCTGCGCGTATCCGTAAGCACCGCGAAGTACTGAGAGCAGGGAGTGTGCTCGCGGATACGGTCAAGCTCTTCGCGGAAAATCACATCCGCCTCCCGCAAAATATCAATCTTTTCCCTCGTAATCTCTCCGATAATCCTGATCGCAAGTCCCGGCCCCGGGAACGGCTGCCGCCAGACAAGCTCCCGCGGAATCCCAAGCCGCTCTCCCACTTCTCGAACTTCATCTTTAAAGAGTTCCCTAAGCGGCTCCGCAATGCTTTCAAACTCCATGTTCTCTGGCAGACCACCTACATTATGATGGCTTTTTATAACTGCCGAATCACCCTTTCCGCTTTCTATTACATCAGGATAAATGGTTCCCTGCGCGAGAACATCCATTTTTTCAATTTCATGCGACACTTCCTCAAATGCGCGGATGAACGACTCTCCGATGATTTTTCTCTTTTTTTCAGGCTCTGTGACACCTTTTAGTCTCTCCAGGAACAACTCCTGCGCATTTACTCTGATGATATTGACCCCGAGCTCTTTGCCGAGAGCGCGTTCCACATAGTCCGCTTCATTTTTTCTAAGCAAACCATGATCAACAAAAACACAGGTCAGATTATCCCCTATCGCTCTGTGAAGCAGCACCGCCGCGACAGAGGAATCTACGCCGCCCGAAATAGCCATCAAAACCATCTTTCCGTCCAGCTCTTTGCGGTATTTTGAAACAGAAGCGTCAATAAAATCATCCATTTTCCAATCAGGCCGGCAGCCGCATATGTCAAAAATAAAATTACGAAGAATCTGCGTACCGTATTCGGTATGGGTTACTTCGGGATGAAACTGCACTCCATAGAGCTTTTTTTCCTCGCAGCACATCGCGGCGCAGTCACATTTTTCTGTGCGCGCTACAGAACAAAAGCCGTCAGGCAGCGAGGTTACGCAGTCTGTATGGCTCATCCAGCACACACTGCTTTGGGGAACGCCTTTAAGCAAAGGATTGCTTTCGGAAAGGAGCATCGTTTTCCCGTATTCGCTTCCCGACTGTGCCGGAGCTATTGTTCCGCCGGATAGATATGCCATCAGCTGATGACCGTAGCATATGCCGAGCACAGGTATCCCGGTGCCGAGCACAGACGCGTCACAGCGCGGCGATTTCTCATCATAAACGCTGTTTGGTCCGCCGGTAAAAATAATCCCCTTATATCCGGCTTTTGCTATCTCTTTGGCAGAAATTTTGTCGTAAGGCTTTATTTCGGCATAAACCTGCTGCGCTCGCACACGGCGCGCGATAAGCATGTTGTATTGTCCCCCGAAATCCATCACAAGTATTTTGTCCATTTTAGCTGCTCCGTTTATATTTCAATATCTGCCGGAATATTTTTCCGGTCCTTTATCAGCGGTCTGACTTTTTTGATATATGCCGCCGTCTGCTCCGGACATCTCCCTATATAAAGTTTCGGATCAAGAATCCTCGTCATATCTTCCCGCGCCAGACCGAATTCTTTTTCGGCGCAGAGGCGCGAAAGGAGGCTGCATTCTTTTCCTTTTTTCATTTCAGAAACGGCCGCCATCGAGCATCGGCGTATAATTTCATGAACCTGCTGCCTGTCACCGCCGCGCCTGACTGCTTCCATCATAAGATTTTCCGTCGCGACAAAGGGCAGATATTCGTTTACCGCCTTTTCTATTACTGCCTCATTTACCGTAATCCCCGCGGCTATGTTGCCCGCAAGCCGGAGTATGGAATCGGCGCACAAAAAAGCTTCCGGTATGGAAATCCGCCGGTTCGCGGAATCATCCAGTGTCCTTTCCAGCCATTGAAGCGACGCTGTATAAGGCGCGTTCGCCGACTCGGCAATCAGATATCTTGAAAGAGAACACACCCTCTCGCACCGCATGGGATTGCGTTTGTATGCCATCGCCGAGGAGCCGACCTGTGTGTCCCCGACCGGTTCTTCAAGCTGCCTGTCATGCTGCAGGAGGCGGATGTCATTTGCCATTTTGCAGCTGCTTTGGGCAATGGACGAAAGCGCGTTCATTATCCTGCTGTCAACCTTGCGCGGATAGGTCTGCCCGCACACGTCAAAACATTCCGAAAAACCAAAGTCCGCGGAAATCATCCTGTTCATTTCATCGATTTTTTCCACGTCGCCATCAAACAGGTCAACGAAGCTCGCCTCTGTCCCCGTAGCGCCGCGGCAGCCTAGAAATCTGATGTTTTCCAGCGCGAAATCCAGTTCCTTCAGATCGGAAACAAAATCACCGATCCACAGCGTTGCCCGTTTTCCCACTGTCGTAAGCTGCGCAGGCTGATAATGGGTATATCCGGGCGCGGACAGATCCTTGTACTTTTCCGCGAAATCACACAGGCTGCCGATAACGTCCGAAAGCTCCTCGCGTACAAGGCGAAGAGCTTCTCTGAATATGATAAGATCGGCGTTGTCCGTAACATAGCAGCTCGTAGCGCCCAGGTGTATTATCCCTGCCGCTCCCGGAGCCGCTTTGCCGTAAGCCTTTATATGCGCCATCACATCATGACGGGTTTCCTTTTCACAGGCCGCAGCAAACTCATAGTCAATGTCGGAAATGTGTTCCTCTAGCTCCCTGACCTGTTCCGGAGTTACCGGCAGGCCAAGCATGCTTTCCGCGCGGGCAAGAGAAGTCCATAGTCTGCGCCACGTCTGATACCGCTTGTCCGCAGAAAAAAGTCTTTTCATCTTGTCTGAGGCGTACCTGGATGATAAGGGCGTTTCGTACCTGTCTGTCATGATCATTTCTCCGTATTTCTTATTATTATGCTGTCACGCTCCGCTCCGACCGAAACATAGGTGATCGGGCATCCTATGCGCGACTCTATCATTTCGACATATTCCCTGGCCCGCGCCGGAAGTTCGCTCCACTCTTTTATGCCGGAAATATCGCAATTCCAGCCATCAAAATACTCTATGACCGGGACCGCTTTTCCGAGTCTGGCCGGGAACGGAAATGCTTCCGTCTCTTCCCCGTCCAAAACGTATTTTGTGCAAACGGGAATTTTTTTCATATAGCTGAGCACATCAAGCTTTGTGAGCGCAATCTGTGTCGCGCCCTGAAGCCTCGCGCCGTAGCGGGTGGCGACTAAGTCAAGCGGGCCGACTCTGCGCGGTCTGCCTGTCTTCGCTCCGTACTCGGCTCCGGCCTCGCGAAGTTCATCCGCTTCCGGCCCGAACATCTCGCATACAAAAGTGCCTTCCCCGACACAAGTGGAATATGCCTTTACCACTCCGATTATATCATTGATTGGCGCCGCGGGCACGCCCGCCCCTATCGGAGCATACGCCGCGAGCGTGTTTGACGAAGTCGTATACGGATTAATGCCGAAATCAATATCTCTGAGCGTTCCGAGCTGCGCCTCAAAAAGCACTTTTTTGCCGGCAGACATTTCTTTTTCAAGAAAACTGCCCGTGTCGCAGATGTAAGGTTTTATTTTTTCGCAGTAATCTTCGGCCCATTTTTCAAGCTCGGCATATGAAACAGGCTCGCTGCCGTACACCTTTGTAATGGTGAGATTTTTCCACTCCATCAGGTCTTTCAAATGCGCGGTAAATTCTTCTTTGTCGAATATCTCTCCGGCCAGGATAGTCTTTTTCTGGTACTTGTCGGAGTAAAAAGGCGCTATTCCCTGCTTTGTCGAACCATAATGCTTGTCCGCCAGCCGTTTTTCCTCAAGCTCGTCGAGCTTTCTGTGCCAGGGCAAAAGCAGCGGGGCCCTTTCGCTTATCTTCAGGTTTTCCGGTGAAATGCTCACGCCTTTTTCAGACACGCTTTCTATTTCTTTTACGAGGTTTTCGGGATCAAGCGCGACTCCGTTTCCCAGGATGTTGACGATGCCCTCATGAAAAATCCCCGACGGAAGCAGATGCAGAGCAAACTTGCCTTTTTCGTTTAACACGGTATGGCCGGCATTGCCGCCGCCCTGGTAACGCACCACTATATCATAATTTTCGGCAAGCAAATCCACCATCCTGCCTTTTCCTTCATCACCCCAGTTAACTCCCACTACTGCGCAATTGTTCATTTTTGCCTCTTTTTTCGTTTTTTTATGACTAAATATTTTTTCGATATCAGGACAAACCCCGCAATTCCTACTTTCCGCTGTCTCCGTAGTTTGAAAGAACTCTTGCCGACGGATCGTTTACATCACAGCCTTCCCATGATTTATTCGGCATCCAGAAATCAACTATCATCTCCGACTGTCTCGGATAGTATTTTTCAAACAATTCCCTGTACAAAAGCGATTCCTTTGTAAACGGAGCCGCGTGGGTGTAATGCTTTCTCTTTTCTTCAAACTCTTCATCGGTATAACGACTCTCCGCGTACTCTTTCAGATAATCCACCATGGAATGCCCGACTGCGTCTGAAAACGCGGCTTTTTCGCGCCAGAGGATCTCATCAGGCAAATAGTCAAGGCCCTCAAACGCGTGACGAAGCAGATATTTCCCCTTGCCATAGCGGTTTATCTTTATTTCCGGATTAAGACTCATGACATATTCGACAAAATCCAGATCGCCAAACGGAACTCTGGCTTCCAGCGAATTTACGGAAATGCACCTGTCCGCACGGAGAACATCGTACATATGCAGCTCCCGCACGCGCTTTTCAGCTTCTTTTTGAAATTCGTCCGCATTCGGCGCAAAATCTGTGTACTTATACCCAAACAGCTCATCGGAAATCTCGCCGGTAAGCAGTACGCGTATATCCGTGCGCTCGTGAATGGCCTTGCACACCAGATACATTCCCATACTCGCTCGAATTGTCGTAATATCATAGGTTCCAAGCAGATGAACGACCTCCTCGAGAGAAGAAATAACCTCCTCGGGCGTCATATACACTTCGGTATGGTCTGCCCCGATATAATCAGCCACTTGTTTCGCGTATTTAAGATCAATGGCGTCCTCGCTCATGCCAATAGCAAAAGTTTTTATCGGTTTCCGGCTCTTTTTTGCCGCAATCGCGCAGACAAGAGAAGAATCCAGTCCTCCTGACAGAAGAAATCCGACCTTCGCGTCGGCAACCAGTCTTTTTTCAACGCCTTTTATCAGTTTTTCTCTGATTTTGCCGCAGGCCGTTTCCACGTCATCATGGCAAACCGCGTCAACGCCGGAAATATTGCAGTAACAGCAAAATTTGCCGTTTTTATAATAATGTCCGGGAGGAAACGGCTTTATTTTTTCGCAAAGTCCCACGAGATTTTTCGCCTCGCTCGCGAAAACAATGGTACCTTTTTTGTCATACCCATAGTACAGTGGACGGATACCGATAGGATCCCGCGCGGCAATCCACTCTCCGGTTCGCCCGTCAAAAATTACACAGGCAAACTCCGCGTCAAGCCTTGAAAACATATCTGTGCCATATTCAAAATACATGGGAAGCAAAATTTCGCAGTCGCAGTCGCTTTCAAATACATAGCCTTTTGCCCTAAGCACTTCTCTTTCTTTTTCAAAGCCGTACAGCTCGCCGTTGCAGACCGCCCGGCATCCGCTATATTCAAACGGCTGCATGCCGGAAGGAGTAAGCCCCATAATGGAAAGCCTGTGAAATGCTATTATTCCTTTTCCTGTATCAATGACGCGGCTGTCATCCGGTCCTCGTGAAATAGTCTGCGCAAAGCCTTTTTCAACCGCATCTATGTCCGGCACAACGCCGCAGTAACCCAAAATCGAACACATATTTTACTCCTTATCTGACACTGAATAAAATTTCCGCATAGGTGGGCAAAGGCCAGAAGTCTTTGTCTGTCAGCGTTTCCGCTTCATCGCACGCCACCCGCAGTTCACACATTGCGGGAAGAACAATATCACGGATCATTACCGATTCTGCCTCTGTATCTTCCGCCTCATGCAATACAATCAGCGCGTTTTGCAGTTCATCTACCCTCAACGCAATCAAATCGGTCAGTTTTGATAATGTTCTGACTAAATCTATCTCATAACTGCAGTACAGAGAGGGATCAAGTTCTTTTTTTACTTTGGCCCTCCCGGCGAGAGAAGCGGCAAATGCCGAAACCGCCGGAGCAATCTGGGTTTTCGCCATATCAACCATGGTGTTTGCCTCAATAACGACCGTCTTGCAATAGTTTTCGAGCATAATCTCACAGCGTGATTCAATTTCTTCAACAGTAAAAACCTTGTGAGCCGTGAGCATTTCGACATTTTTTCTGTCAAGAATATGCGGCAGGCAATCGGCGGTCGTACGGTAGTTCAGCAGGCCGCGAACCTCAGTGGCCTCTTTAATCCACGCGTCGTCATATCCGTTTCCATTAAAGATAATGCGCTTGTGATCACTTATGGTCTGTTTAATCATTTCATGAAGCTCTGTTTCAAAATCTCCCGCACCCTCGAGACGGTCAGCGTAGATTTTCAGGCTTTCAGCCACTGCGGCATTAATTATGATGTTTGCACCCGCTATGCTGTTTGAAGAACCGAGCATGCGGAATTCAAACTTGTTTCCGGTGAACGCAAATGGCGAAGTGCGGTTTCTGTCGGTGGTATCACGGTTAAACTTGGGAAGCACATGAACGCCGAGCTTCATCACCGTTTTCTTAGTTCCCTCATATGGCTCATCTTTTTCTATTGCCTCAAGAATCGCACTGAGCTCATCGCCCAGGAAAATCGAAATAACGGCGGGAGGCGCCTCATTCGCTCCGAGGCGGTGATCGTTTCCGGCTGTGGCTACTGAAATGCGAAGCAAATCCTGATAATCATCAACCGCCTTTATAACAGCGCATAAAAACAGCAGAAACTGAGCATTTTCATACGGCGTTTCACCCGGTGAAAGCAGATTCTGCCCTTCATCCGTAGCTACCGACCAGTTGTTATGCTTGCCTGAACCGTTTACTCCGGCAAAAGGTTTCTCGTGAAGCAGACAGACAAGGCCGTGTTTTGACGCGATTTTCTGCATAATTTCCATTGTTAGCTGGTTATGATCCGTAGACACGTTTGTTGTCGTGTATATAGGAGCAAGTTCATGCTGCGCGGGGGCAACCTCATTGTGCTCGGTCTTAGCCATAATGCCGAGTTTCCAGAGCTCTTCGTTAAGCTCATCCATAAACGCGGCTACTCTCGGTTTTATCGCGCCGAAATAATGATCGTCCATCTCCTGACCTTTCGGAGGCTTCGCACCAAACAGTGTTCTGCCAGTAAAGCGAAGGTCGGGACGTGCGTCGTACATTTCTTTAGAAATAAGGAAATATTCCTGCTCCGGACCTACGTATGAACGTACACATTTTGCCGTTGTGTTTCCGAAAAGGCGAAGGACTCTGAGCGCCTGCTTGTTCAGAGCTTCCATCGAGCGAAGCAGCGGGGTTTTTTTGTCAAGCGCGTGGCCTCCGTAGGAACAGAAAGCTGTCGGAATACAGAGCGTCTTTCCTTTTATAAACGCATAGGAAGTAGGATCCCAGGCGGTATAACCTCTCGCCTCAAACGTGGCGCGAAGTCCTCCTGACGGAAAAGACGAAGCGTCCGGTTCACCCTGAATTAGCTCCTTGCCGGAGAACTCCATGATGATACCGCCGTCAGGAGAGGGTGAAATGAAACTGTCATGTTTTTCCGCAGTAATGCCGGTCAGCGGCTGGAACCAGTGCGTAAAATGCGTAGCGCCTTTTGATACCGCCCAGTCTTTCATTGCCGCTGCTACCGCGTTAGCCACGCCGATATCCAGCGACGCGCCTTCATCGATGGTTTTCTTTAAAGACGCATACACCTCGGCTGACAGCATTGACTTCATCACCCTGTCGCCAAATACCAAACTTCCAAAGGTTTCGGGTACTGTTTTCATTGTTGATTCATCTCCTTTTTGCTGCAAAAAAGCGAAAGGCGCCTCTCACGCATAAAAATACATGAAAGACGCCATTGCCTTAACCTATTGAGTTATAAAAATAAAAAAAGAGCGTCTTCAAGTACATAACTTAAAGACGCCATTGCCTTTAATATGCAAAGATTATGCGTCCTTGTTATTGATTTGTCAATCATTTTTTGAGTTTTTATTTTTCTTTTGAACTATCCGCGACGAAAAAGTGAATTTCACACATTTTAACTGTTTTTCATGGAGTTTTTTTTTGCCGCATTGTATAATACGATAGTTCAAAGCATTTTCTTTTTAACGCCCACAGGGAGGATGACATGAATTATACAATCGATGAAGTAATTCAATATGTTGCTGAAGAAGACGTCAAATTTATCCGTCTTGCTTTTTGTGATGTTTTCGGTAAACAAAAAAACATTTCAATTATGCCCAGCGAACTGGAACGGGCGTTTAAATATGGAATAGCCTTTGATGCGTCTGCCATTACGGGTTTTGGCGACGAAACGCACTCAGATCTTTTCCTGCGCCCCGACCCCGACACCCTCATGCGGCTTCCTTGGCGTCCCGAACAGGGAAAAGTTGTCCGCATGTACTGCACAGTCTCCTATCCCGATGGAAGGCCTTTTGTCTGCGATACACGCAGCCTTCTTAAAAAGGCTGTTCTCGACGCAAAAAAAGCCGGATTTACGTTTTTTTTCGGAGCCGAACAGGAGTTTTACCTATTTGAACTTGACGAAAAAAATATGCCGACAAAAACCCCTTATGACAAGGCGGGATATATGGATATCGCCCCGGATGACAAGGGCGAAAATGTACGCCGTGAGATTTGCCTGACTCTTGAACAAATGGGAATTCGCCCCGAAAGTTCCCACCACGAGGAGGGACCTGGGCAAAATGAAATTGATTTCAGATATACCGAGGCTCTTAACGCCGCGGATAATATAATGACATTCCAAACTGTAGTAAAGACTATTGCCGGATCAAACGGCCTGTACGCGGACTTTTCTCCGAAGCCTCTCTCAGATGCTCCCGGAAACGGTTTTCACATCAATGCTTCCGTAAAGCCATCTGACTCTCCCGAAAACTACCGTCGCATGATAGCGGGATTGCTCGACAAAGCTGCCGTGATGACAGTATTTCTTAACCCGAACAATGCCTCTTATCAGCGTCTCGGCCAAATGAAAGCCCCCAGATATGTTTCCTGGTCTGCAGAGAACCGCTCGCAGCTCGTCCGTATTCCGGCCGCTTCCGGTGAATATCGCAGGGTGGAGCTTCGCTCTCCCGACCCTTCGGTCAATCCGTATATCGCTTTTACTCTTATGATACACGCAGCCCTTCATGGTCTCAAAAACAATATAAAACTTCCGGACCCTGTTGACGTAAATCTGTATAAAGCCGATGAAAAAATTCTTTCATCACTTGAAATGCTGCCGCCCACTCTTGAAAAGGCAAAGGCTGCGGCAAAATCCGACGATTTTATCAAGTCTGTGATTCCGGCGGAAATTCTCGAAATATATTGCAGTTAACAGTCCAAGGACTGTTTTTGCGACGATGCGCACAAAAAAAACGGAAAGGAGGGGGAACTGTTTTGAATCTGGAAGAGCAGGTCTACAGCGTCTTAGTAGTTTCATCATCTGAAAAATTCAATCAGCTTTTGCCTGAGCTGCTTCCCGTTTCCGTTTTTTCTCCAGTCAGCGTTGTCTCAAACATCAACACGGCAAGAAGAGCCCTTTCGGAGCGCGATTTTGATATTGTTATAATTAATTCGATATCTGACGATGATTCAGGAACCGCCTTCGCAGTCGAGGCGGCCGGCAGAAAAAATTCCGTTGTGCTGTTTCTCGCAAATGCCGTACAATATAATGACATTTACGGCAGTCTTGTCCATCAGGGTGTCTTTATGCTTCAAAAGCCTTTTGCCAGACAATCCTTTCGGGTCGCTACCGACTGGCTGATAAGCGCGAGAGAACGCATTCGGAAAAACGAAGAAAAAAACCTCTCTATAGAGGAAAAAATGAACGAAATCCGCCTGATTAACCGCGCTAAATGGCTCCTGATCAGTGAATTGAAGATGACCGAGCCGGACGCGCACAAGTATATAGAAAAACAGGCAATGAACCGCTGTGTGACAAAGCGAAAAGTTGCTGAGGAAATTATTAAAACATATGAATAAGTTGGCATAATGAAAGAACAAAAAATATCTTTTTTAGGTGACATTATCGAAGAATATCTGAAAAGCCCGCCCGAAGGCGAGTCCAGAGACAAAGCGACAGGGGAAATCGCCGAAGTTTACAAACGTATCACCGGCAACGAAATGTCCTTAGTCGAGGAGGAATGGGATATCGCGTTATAAAAGTAAAGGAGCTTAATATGGAAAAGCCAAAAACCAAAGCGGAGTTTATAAGAGCGGTCAAGTTCACCCTGTTTTCAATAAGCGCGGGAATTCTGCAGATTTTGATTTTTACTCTTCTTAATGAAATACTGCACCTGCAATACTGGCTTTCGTATTTTATCGCGTTGGTTTGCTCGGTTTTGTGGAACTTTACCTTTAACCGCAACTTTACTTTTAAATCCGCCGCGAATATTCCCATAGCCATGTTGAAAGTGGCGCTGTTTTATGTGGTTTTTACCCCTCTTTCAACGCTTAACGAGCACTGGCTCACCACCTCGCTTAGCTGGAACGAATATCTCGTAACAGCTATCAATATGCTTTTGAATTTCGTTTTGGAATTTATCTATCAACGATTTTTTGTTTTCGGGAAAAGCCTGGATACGCAAAAGAAAAAGAAGAGATAACTTACTGTATCTCTCCTTTTATGATGAGCCTTCCTTCTCCCGCACGCAGAGCGGCGGCAAATTCCGTGCCGGTTCGCAGACGACGGTTAAACGCCATTCCCGACCGACCTATTCCTTCAGCAAACACACTGTGAGCGTCGGCTCCGGACGTTTTGAGCAGTCCGTTTTCATCAGCAAGCGCCAGAGCTCTTTGGTTGCTTTCATCAGGCTCCGAAAAATTGAATACCTCGACGGCGTCGCACATTGTAAGGATCGGATCGTGAAATTCGGGCATATATCTGGGTCTCATACGATATGGGTGCGCATGTGAGATAAATCCGCCCGCGGCGTGGATCCTTTCTCCGAGTTCTTCTACGCCGATCTCCGGCACGTCCTTGTTCTCTTTCCAAAATTCCACCGGCAGCCCGTAGATCAGTATCTCTCTCCAATGACTGTACAGGTGTTCGATTCCAAACAGCAGATCAAAATCAAGCTCTTCCGCCACCGGCTTTGCAGACAGCCACGCGTCATAATATAACTGCATCCTTTCTTCCCAGGGAAGCTCCTGCGGCACAGACGTATTTCCCCAAATAAAATGGTTTGTAAGGACCGCGCCTGCGTACCCCGCCTCATGGAAAGCGCGCACCATATCTGCTGCGCTCGATTTTGCACATTTGCTGCATTCGCTCGAGTGCATATGTGTTTCATATTTGTATAGCATCGGATTGTTTACCTGCTTTTTGAGTTTTAAATCGCGTGTTTGAAAACAATATGGGAAATGCGCCTGACAGGACTTGAACCTGCACCCTCTCGGACAAGAACCTAAATCTTGCGTGTCTGCCAATTCCACCACAGGCGCGGATATTTTTGTAAAAAAATAAGCCCCCTTACCGGGAGCTGTTTTTGTTATGCCGGTGACCGGGATCGAACCGGTACAGGTATCGCTACCCGCAGGATTTTAAGTCCTGTGCGTCTGCCAGTTCCGCCACACCGGCATAACTGCTATTTCTAGCAATTACCACGTCTGATGAATCAGACCTTGAATATGTTATCACGAGAAAGGAATTAAGTCAATGCTTTTTTTCAAATTCTTGTGATTATTACATGCTAATCTGGCGTAGCCTAAGTTATCCTAACGATGCATCCTTTCCTTATTCTTGGGAATCAATCTTTCGATTAATAAGGTATCAGGATTGCTTTACTACCTGCAGAATATCATGCAAATGGGCGGAGAAGGATTCGAACCTTC
>DFFO01000046.1 GCA_002369255.1 Lachnospiraceae bacterium UBA3774 | reverse complement strand
TCAAAGAGCACTTCAAAGATACCAATCTGAAACGGATCCGCGCAGCATACGGCTGCACACAGGCGGAACTTGCAAGGCTTTCGGGTGTGACGCTTCGCTCCATTCAGATGTACGAACAGCGGCGAAAGGATATCAACAAGGCAAGCTCAGATACGCTGTATAGCATCGCAAAAGTATTGGGCTGCACGATTGAAGATTTGATCGAGAAATAAATGATATAACAGAGGCGCGTATGATGATACCCGACAAAGATTTTCGTCAAAATGTCGAGGATCGATCCTTTTTGAAGGCATTGATTATTGCAATTTGTAAAGAGCTTTCTGATAAAGACGCAATAAACTAATCCTGAACTATCTCATAGATCAGGTTTATAAAGTTTTCGCTGCCGGACTTTGCTACCGACAAAACCTCCTTGTGAGAGTGTTTGGTCTTGGCTATTCCCGTAGCCATATTTGTGATACAGGCAATGCCCAGCACCCGCATCCCAAGATAATGAGCGACGGTAGCTTCCGGGACAGTTGACATGCCTATCGCATCGGCGCCCAAGACTTTATATGCGCGGATCTCTGCCGCAGTTTCATAACAGGGACCTGTAAAAAATGCATAAACTCCGCGTTTTATGGGAACCGATAGCTGTCTTGCAATCTTTTCGGCCGTATCTGTCAGGGCTTTATCATATACCTCGGTCATATCAGGAAAACGTGGACCGAAACGTTCATCATTATCGCCGATCAGAGGATTTTGCCCTGAAAGGTTTATATGATCTTCGATGAGCATCAGATCTCCAGGATGGAATGTTTCGTTAATACCTCCGCAGGCATTTGTGACGATCAGGTCGGAAACGCCAAGTGCTCTTAGCACGTATATCGGAAAAGTCAGCTCGCGCATGGTAAAGCCTTCATAATAATGAAATCTTCCCTGCATCATCGCAACGGCTTTCTTGCCGAGCCTGCCGATCACAAGCTTTGCGGCGTGACCTTCCACACTTGATCTCGGAAAGCCGGGAATATCCGCATAGGGTATGACGCTGCGCTCTTTCATGCTTTCTGCAAGCGCGCCAAGTCCGCTCCCGAGGACGATTGCAAGATCAGGAGTAAGGGATGCTTTTGATCTAATATAATCTGCAGCCTTTTGTGCTTTCTGGAACATAATAAATCTCCTTAAAAATCATCATTAAAAACAATTCTATGAAATGATACGACCCGCGTTTACACATCGGCACGAATATGATTTTAGCATGTTTTTTGTCTTTTAGCATTTTATTATTTGAAATATTGAAGAATGCGATAAGCCAGTCGGTTGAGAGTATTTTGATAGGCGCTTTTGTCAATACAGTATTGATGCACACACATGCATACTCATATTTTTTTGGCCTAAACATTTTTGCGAATATGTGTTAAAATAAGACAAAACAATCAGATAGGAGACAGATATGGCACCTTATATCGGACAAAGCGGTTCTTTTTCGCTTATGAAAAATTTAAATCTTGAAAAGGTTTACAGAACCATACTTTTGAATGCGCCTATTTCAAGAGCTGATATATCTCGCCTTACCGACCTTAACAAAGTTACTGTATCAAATTGCATAAAAGAGCTTCTTTCGGAACAGATTATTTGCGAAGAAGGCATTGTCGTTTCCGAAAACGGAAGACCGCCCATGATGCTCCAGCTCAATGACAGATTCGGAGTTATCATAGGACTCGAGCTTTCCGGCATTTCCACAAATATCATCATTACCGACATCAGAGGAAATATCCTCGAAAAAACGGTTCGTGATCCCAAGCTTTACAGCCCGGGTGAGCTTGTGGAAATGCTCAAAACTCTTATAGATGACTGCAATTCAAAATACGATACTGTTCGCGGTGTTATCGGACTTGGTGTTGCGCTTCCCTTAAATTACAATCAGCTTGATGAGCTGGAGGATAATTCCCCCATGCCCGCATGGAAAGGGGTTGACGCTGAAAAGCTCTTAAAAGAAAGCTTCCCCGGTCTGCCTATTGAGATCCTCAATACGGCCGCGGCAGGTACTATAGGAGAGATCCACTTCGGTTCCTCAAATCCTGACACGTATCTTGCATATATTCACGGAAACTGGAATCTGAAAATGGACGTATATGCCGGCAGATATACATATTCCTCACATAGCAGCTTCAGCGGAAAAATAGGCCGGATATATGTAAACAAAAAAGACCATGAAGGCGCGGTGCTGCTTGATGAAGTTGCTTCCATACGCAGCCTTGTTTCGGAGCTTTATCCCGGAACCGATATGAGCAGACTTGAAGCGGTCGAGGATATGCATAACAGGCAGAAAAAAGGCGATCAGGCTGTTCACAAAAAGCTCATGGAAATGATTGATTATCTTGCTATCGGCCTGTATGATATCCTGCAGCTTTTCAGGCCGGATCTGATATGCATAGGCGGTTATCTCGGAGCCACGCTTGCAAACGGCTATGTGGATATTCTGAATGAAAAGCTCAATGAGCTTATCCCGCCATACAATCAAAAAGGACGCAAGGTCGTATGTTCCGAATTCGGTATTTTTAACGTCGGCTTCGGTTGTGTATCATGGGTGAGAGACAATATTATCTCATATGTTTTCGGCGATGAATAAATAATTAACCTCAAAGGAGATCAAATGATAAAAAGAGCGAAAACCTTCGTAAACGGAATTGTTCAGGGCGTAGGTTTTCGCCCTTTTATTCATAAGCTGATAACGGACTACGACATAAAAGGCTGGGTCAGAAATTCTTCCGTAGGCGCGGAAATGGAGCTTGAAGGAGAAGAAGAGGACATAAGACTCTTTCTTCATGAACTGAAAAATAATCCTCCAAAGCTTGCGCTTATTACTTCCATCGATGTTGAATATATGACCGAAACGGCCGGATACAGCGATTTTAAGATTATTCAGAGCAAAACCGAAAAACAGACCAGCACGCTTGTTTCTCCCGACGTATGTATCTGTGATGAGTGCCTGGCGGAAATGAAGATGCCCGGAAGAAGATACAGATATCCTTTTATCAATTGTACAAACTGCGGTCCCCGTTTTACTATCATCAAGGAACTTCCGTATGACAGAGCCAAGACGACAATGGCCCCGTTTAAGATGTGCCCGGAATGTCACCGTGAATATACCGACATAAATGACAGAAGATATCACGCCGAGCCTACGGGATGCAATATATGCGGTCCGAAACAGTTTTTTTGCGACTGTGACGGAAACGAGCTTTCCGGCGATCCTATCGAGCTGACAAAACAATACTTAAGAGACGGTCTTATAGTCGCGATAAAGGGACTTGGCGGTTTTCATCTTGCAGGCCGCATAGACGACCCTTCTATAGCCGACACTTTGAGAAGAAGAAAACACAGAGATGAAAAGCCTTTTGCCATCATGTGCAGGGACGTTGAGA
This sequence comes from Lachnospiraceae bacterium UBA3774, assembly GCA_002369255.1. Lineage (GTDB taxonomy): Bacteria > Bacillota > Clostridia > Lachnospirales > Lachnospiraceae > UBA3774. The sequence continues at coordinate 18,859 of DFFO01000046.1, read as the reverse complement.
CGGTAAAAAAGCTTTGTATGGTTTCCGCCGATGAGGAAAGAATCCTTTGCAGCCGTCAGCGCCCTATAGTTTTGTTAAAAAAGCTCAGATATGATCTTTTGCCATCAGTGAGCGAAAACGGTTATATAGGCGTTATGCTGCCTTATACGCCGGTTCATTATATGATCTTTGAAGATGATATTGAGGCTCTTATTATGACCAGCGCCAATATTTCCGATCTCCCTATTATTTATAAAAACGAAGAAGCGATAAATGCGCTTTCAGGCATAGCAGACGGCTTTTTGCTCAGCAACAGGGACATTCATATGCGCTGTGATGATTCGGTAGTATATGTTTACGATTCAAAGGTTTATCCGCTTCGCAGATCAAGAGGATACAGTCCATATCCTATTCTTATGAAAGACGCGCTTCCTGCACTTCTTGCATGCGGCGCAGAGCAAAAGGCGAGTTTTTGTCTTTCAAAGGGAAATTTCGCAATACCGTCACAACATATCGGCGATCTGAAAAACGTCGAAACGTTTGAAAACTATAAGAAAAGTATCGCGCATTTTCGCGGTTTGTATGATATAAAGCCCGAAAAAATAGCGTGTGATCTGCATCCGGACTTTTTGTCCACTGCTTATGCGGATTCACTTGCAAAAGAGCTTGATATTCCGCTGATAAGAGTTCAGCATCATCACGCGCATTTGGCTTCATGCATGGCCGATAATAATCTTGATGAAAAGGTGATCGGTATCATTTGGGACGGAACGGGTTACGGCACGGATGGAAATATCTGGGGCGGGGAGTTTTTGCTCGGTGATTTCAGCGGCTTTGAGCGCCTTGCCCATCTTGATTATATGAAACTTCCGGGAGGAGATCTTGCCGTAAAGGACATCCGCAGAATGGGTATTTCGCTTTTGGAGAAATGCGGCCTTGACGCGGAAGCTGTCTTTAAATCCCCTGATACCGGATTGATCAGAGAACAGCTTCTTAAAAATATCAACTGTCCGCTATCTTCAGGCATGGGGAGACTCTTCGACGGAATAAGCGCCATACTCGGCATCAAAGAAAAGGCTGACTATGAAGGTCAGGGCGCTATTTTGCTCGAGGCTGCTGCAACTGCGTCAGAGAGACGACTGGGGTATGAAATATCAGACAGCGGAGCAATGATTTTAAATATGGACAAAACTATTATGTCGATATATAAAGAGATAACAGAAGGCAGTCCTGACGTGGGAGAGCTTTGCGCCGCGTTTTTGAACACTCTTGTGTCGGCCGCGGCAGATATTGCAAAACGCATATCGGACAGATACGGGATAAAAAAAGTGGTTCTCTCAGGCGGTACTTTCAACAATATGTATATTATGAACAGACTTCCGGACAGACTTGAAAGTCTCGGTCTTACTTGTTATCATCACAGCAGAGTTTCGGCGGGCGACGAGGGACTTTGTCTCGGCCAGCTGATGATCTGCAGCAGGAGTTGAAATATGTGTCTTGCAGTTCCTTTTAAAATAATAAGCATCGACGGAAATGACGCCGTTGGAGAGTACGAAGGTATCTTCAGAAAGATCAGAGTCGATTTCATAAAATCGCTTGATATAGGTGATTATGTTATGGTTCACGCGGGCTTTGCCATCGAAAAACTCGATGAAAAGCAGGCTCTTCTTGATATAGAAGCGTTCAAGGAACTTGAGGAGGCGTTCAGATAAATGAGTCTTGCCTGCGAAAACGGTATATTAAAATATCTTTTTGAAAAAGACGGTATCCGGATAAATTTTATGGAGGTCTGCGGAACGCATACGCATGCTATCGCGAGGGCCGGAATAAAAGCGCTGCTTCCGGATAATATCAGACTGATATCGGGCCCCGGCTGCCCGGTCTGCGTTACCGCGCAGGAGACCATAGACGCATATCTTACGCTTTCCGAAAGAGATGACGTTATAATAGCTACTTACGGTGATATGATCAGAGTCCCCGGCAGTGAAAGGGGCGACAATCTTGCAAGGCGGCGTGCTCTCGGAAGCCGTGTCGCTGTAGTTTATTCACCTGTAGATGCTGTAGATATAGCCGCAAATAATCCTGACAAAACCGTAGTATTTCTCGGAGTAGGCTTTGAAACTACGGCTCCCGGAACGGCTGCGTCGATAGGCATTGCAAAAGAAAGAAACGTTCATAATTATTGCGTTTATTCAATGCTTAAACGGGTTGAGCCCGCTCTTCGCGCCCTGCTTGACTCGCCGGATTTTGATATCTCGGGTTTTATAGTCCCTGGCCACGTCGCGGCTATAATAGGCGAGAGGGGCTTTGACTTTTTGGCTTCCGAGTACAAAAAACCTTCTGTGATCACCGGATTTGAGCCGGAAGATATTATGGGGAGCATTTACAGTCTGATAAAACAGATCCGCTCCGGACGTGCCGAGCTTGAAAACAAATATGAAAGACTTGTAAAAAAAGAAGGAAACATCGCTGCGATAGATGCCATAGAAAAATATTTATACGTCAGAGATGATGTTTGGAGAGGTTTTTCAAACATTTCAAAAGCAGGTTTCGGAATCAAAGAAGAATATTCCGATTTTGACGCCGAAAAACGATTCGATATAAAGACTGTCTTAAAGCCTGCGCCGGCGGGCTGTCTTTGCGGAGAAATCATAAAAGGCAGAAAGGAGCCTTTGGACTGCCGGCTGTTTGGGTGTATCTGCACGCCGGAAGATCCTATAGGTCCCTGCATGGTATCCGGCGAAGGCGCGTGTTCGGCAGCATTTAAATACAGGAGCCTTATATGAACGAAATAATAACGCTTGATTACGGCAGCGGCGGCAAAAAGACCGCTTCACTGATAGAAAACATGATTCTTCCCGCGCTTGATAACGAGGCGCTTGACGCGCTTTTGGACGGCGCGGTATTACCGGGTGCCGAAAAAATCGTTTTTTCGACAGACAGCTTTGTAATCAGCCCCATTTTTTTCCCGGGCGGCGATATCGGAAAGCTGGCCGTCTGCGGCACTGTTAATGACGTTGCTATGGCAGGAGGAAGCGCTCGGTACTTAAGCCTTGCATTCATCATTGAAGAAGGCTTTGAGATCGAAAAATTAAAAAAGATCATTGATTCAATACAAAATACCGCAAATGATGCGGGAGTGGCCGTTGTGACAGGCGATACAAAAGTTGTTGAGAAAGGAAAATGCGACGGCATATATATCAATACTTCCGGCATCGGCGTACTTCGGGCTCCCGGTCTTTCTCCTGCGGCTATCAAAGAGGGAGACAAGATTATAGTTTCAGGAACGATGGGAGACCACGGAACTTCTATCCTGCTTTCCAGATACGGATATGCCGGCGGCGAAGAAGTAAAGTCCGATTGTGCCTGCCTTAAGCGGCTTGCGGGCGGCCTTTATGATCTCTCCGGTGATTTGCGCGTTTTGCGCGATCCGACAAGAGGCGGCCTTGCGACTACGCTTTGTGAATTTGTCGAAAATACGGACCTTTGCATTTGTCTTGATGAAAGCCGGATTCCGATTAGCAAAAACGTAAAAAGCGCTTGTGAAATGCTCGGGCTCGATCCGCTTTATTCCGCCAATGAAGGAAAGCTTATCGCAGTTGTTTCGCCAAATGCGGCCGATCGTGCGCTGTCGATCATCAGATCATATCCTGAAGGCGAAAATGCAGCAATCATAGGGACTGTTACAAAGGATCATCCCGGGCAGACAGTGTTAAGGACGGCTTTTGGAGGTTCAAGAATTCTGACAAAGCTTACGGGGGCCCAGCTTCCGCGCATTTGCTGATTTTGCAGCCGAAAAAATTGCTTCGATATTTTCGGAGCGATTTTTTATGATTATGATTGTTTTTACTGAAAATAGTTAGATTATGTGCTATAATATCACAGTTTGAGTAAAAATAATTTTTCCGAAGGAGAAGAGATGCAGGAATACAGGAAAATATCCATCACCAAAGAAGAAATTGTTCCTCTCGCGAAGAAAATGCGCGGGGATAATATCCATCTTGCTATGATCCACGCTTTTTACAAAAAAGACGGCGAACCGGTCGTGTCGTATGAATATGATATAGCCGGCGTTATTAACTCATATACCGTAAAAGGCGAAAAAACCCTTCCCTCTATCGTAGATATTTATGATCTCGGAGCGGAATGGCCCGAAAGAGAAATTATGGAACTGATGGATATCACTTTTGAAGGACTTGACAATTCAAAGCGCTTATTTATGCCTGAGTCAATGTTCAGCGAGGAAGGGCATATTCTTGTCACCCCCATCAGCGAGCTGATCAAAGAAAGAGAAGAAAAGGAGGGTGCCAAATGAGTTATATAGTCCCCATCGGTCCTTACCATCCCGCATTGGAGGAGCCTGTTCACGCAAAGCTTTATACTGACGGCGAACAGATCACCGAAGCGGAAGTATTTATCGGATACAATCACAGAGGTATTGAAAAACTCTGCCAGGAAAGAAACTTCATTCAGACGCTTGTTCTCGTTGAAAGAGTATGCGGCATCTGTTCTCATTCACATGCGCTCGGATACGCGATGGCTATCGAAGGCATAATGCATCAGGCTGATGAAAACTATTCTCCCGCAAAACGCGGACAGTATATCAGAGTGATCATCAGCGAGCTTGAAAGGCTGCATTCGCACCTTCTTTGGATTGGCATAGCTCTTCATATCATAGGTCATGATTCGATGTTTATGCATACCTGGGATGACAGAGAGCTTGTTATGGACATTCTCGAAGAGCTCACGGGAAACCGCGTCAATTACGGAATGGTCACCATCGGCGGTGCGCGTCGTGATATTTCCGCGGAGCAGGCGCAGGACGTCCGAAAAATGCTCGACAAGATCGAAGTATTCAATCTCAAACTGCGCGATATGCTTCTTTCAGACAAGACAGTTGCTCTACGCACAAAGGGCGTAGGCATTCTTACTACCGAGGATTCAAACCGTATAGGTGCCGTAGGCCCTCATGCGCGCGCTTCTAATGTTCCCGTGGACGTCAGAATAGACGCGCCCTATATATGCTATGACGATTTTGAATTCGAGAAATGCGTTTATCCTTCATGCGACGTCTTTTCCCGCGTTGTTGTAAGAGTGCTTGAAAATATAGAGAGCATAAAGATCATCCGCCAGGCGCTTGAAAACCTTCCCAAAGGTCCCATAAATAAAGGCGTGATGATTCCTAAAGTGCCGGCAGGAGAGTATATGGTGCGCGTCGAGGCTCCGCGCGGACAGTTGTGCTACAAGGTAAATACCGACGGCGGCACGACAAATCAGAGAGTCAGTATTCACGTTCCCACCTTCAAGAACGCGCCTACGGTTCCGACCATGCTCAAAGGAAATTCCGTTGCGGACGCCGGATTGATAATAGCAAGCATTGACCCGTGCTTCTCCTGCATGGACAGATAAGATGCACGAACTTGCCATTACCGAAGGAATAATGCAGGCCGCAATTCCCGAGGCCGAAAAAGCCGGAGCAAAGCGCATTCTTGAAATAAGACTCAAAATAGGAGAGCTCTCGGGAGTTTTTCCCGAGTATATTCAGGAATACTTTTCAATAGTAAGCAAGGGAACTATAGCAGAGGACGCAAAACTTATAATAAATCGCATCCCGATAAGTATTTCATGCAGAAGCTGCGGCTATAACGGAGTTATCGAAAGAAAAAAAATACGCTGTCCCGACTGTGGGGGAACTGATTTTAAGATTGTTTCCGGCAGAGAATATTATGTGGACAGCCTGGAAGTAGAATAAATGGAAATAAAAGTCGTTAAACAGATTCTTGCGTGGAATGAGGACGTAAGCGACAAAATACATCTTGTTACGTCCGAAAAGCGCATAGCTATAGTAAACGTCATGGGGTCTCCAGGCGCGGGTAAAACGAGTCTTATCAAAAACATCATAGATAATCTTCGCGGCGATTATTCCATAGGAGTGATCGAGGGAGATATCGCGGGCATGATTGATGCCGAAACTATTGATAAAATGGGCATCCCCGTAGTTCAGCTTCAGACTGACGGAGCCTGTCATATCGAGGCTATGGCGATTGAAAATATCCTTGGCCGGTTCGATCTTGACAAGCTTGACGTGATCTTTGTTGAAAATATAGGCAATCTTGTCTGCCCCGCCGAGTTCAATATCGGAGAGGATTTCAGGGTGTCTATTTTGAGCGTGCCCGAAGGAGATGACAAGGTCGCTAAGTATCCTCTGATGTTTGCCACTACGGACGCTTTGATTATCAATAAAGCCGATATGCTGCCGTTTTTTGATTTCGACGTTGAACGAGTTAAAAAAGATACTTATGACGTCAATCCCGGAGCTAATATTTTTCCTGTTTCCTCAAGAAACGGAGACGGCTTTCCGGAATTTCTTGACTGGCTTAGAAATAGGATCAACGAAAAAATAAAATCTTAAAGGAGGGGTGTGGACTTGAAGAAAGCAAAATTTTCAGCGTTTCTGTCGACGATGATAGTCTGTTTTATATTCTGGCTGCTTTTAACCGGACAAATCGTTTCGATCTTCAAAGGCGAAGCGTCGATAGAAGTTCTGATAGCGGGAATTCTCGCAAGTATTATTATTTCTCTTTTCTCCGCACGTTTTTTTATTCACGAGAAAGCTTTTTATCTGTTTAATCCGTTAAAGATCCTGTGCTTGCTCTTTTACAGCATATTTATCTTTGGATGGGAACTGATAAAAGCCAATATAGACATGGCGTTTCGCGCGTTAAAACCCGGGAAGCTCAAGATCAATCCGGGAATTGTCAAAGTTCCTACAAAACTGAAAAGCGAGTATGGCCTGTCAATGCTGGCAAATTCCATAACCCTCACTCCGGGTACCATCACAATGGATATTGTTGATCAGGGAGATGAGACTTTTCTTTATATTCACTGGATAAATGTTACCGTGACGGATGAAAACGAAGCGGGAGAAGCAATAAAGGGAACTCTCGAAAAATGGGTAAGGAGGATATGGAAATGAACGAGCTGTTGTTTTTTGCCATATGCTTTGTCGTAATGGCGCTTTGCCTCATTTTCAGACTTGTCAAGGGTCCTACAATTGCAGACCGTGCGATCACTGCCGACTGTATGGAAATACTTGCCGATATGGCGCTTGTGCTTTTCGCGCTGTTTTCCGGCAGGGGGATTTACCTTGATATAGCGCTTGTAACCGCACTTTTAGGCTTTATAGGCTCTGTAATAGTGGCAAGATATCTGGAGGGAAGACTATGAGAATAGCAGTTGATATATTGATCGGTATCAGTCTTTTCTTTGCGTTTGCCGGAACGGTAGGACTTCTGCGGATGCCCGATACTTTCAGCCGTTTGCAGTCAAGCACGAATATCGCCACTCTCGGCCTTCTCGGAGTTATCATAGGCGGTATAGTTTATTCTATCGGACAATATGCTGATTATACGATGGCAGTAAAGCTTGCGATTCTCGGCGTATTTTATATTATCACAAACCCCATTTCGGGCCACTCTTTGACAAAAGCGGCTTACAGACACGGGATCCGTCCAAAAGACGGCTTCGTTTGCGATAAATACGGGGAGGATATGGAAAATGACGATTGAATTTATTCTTAATGCCCTCGTAATGATCATGATTCTCGCTACTGCGTTTTATTCGGTTTTCGCAAAAAACATTCTTTCGTCCGTAATAGCCCTCGGAGTAACAGGCGCTTTTATCTCGCTTGCTTTTATACTCCTTCAGGCACCTGACGTAGCTATAGCGGAAGCTGCCGTAGGCGCGGTTCTCTCCACGGCGATTTTTGTAATAGCCGTCAGAAAAACTACAAAAAAAGGAGAGGAGGACAAAGACAGTGAAAGCTAAAAAGATCGTTGCCCTGATTTCCTGCGTAGTCATTCTGGCTGCCGGAGTCGTCGCCGTAGTTTACGGTTACAATTATTTCCGTGCAACAAATATCGAAGTGACGCAAAACAGCGACGGAACATACAAGTATTCAAGGATCGAACCCGACAGCGTTGTTGATATCATAGTCGAAAAGGACGTCGCCGAAGCAAAAGCTGTAAATAACGTCGCGGCTATAGTATTCGACTTTCGCGGATTTGATACTCTCGGAGAATCATTTATCCTGCTTACGGCAATTGCAGGTTCTTTTGTAATCCTTGCCCGCAACAAAAAAGTAAAAAAGGAGGATAAGACTGATGAAGTTTAAAGACGGAATCAAAGAGCGCAATATCATTGTAAAATGCGGCGCGGATATGTTTCTTCCTTTCGCCCTTTTGTTCGGCATTTATATCATTTTGTTCGGTACCGTAAGTCCGGGCGGCGGCTTCCAGGGAGGCGTTATGGTTGCTTCGGCAGCACTTCTTTTATATCTTGGATACGGTTACAAAACGACCAATAAGGTTATAAATACGGAAGTTTTGCGTATAAACGAATCGAGCGGAGCTATTCTTTACGTGCTTCTTGGCATGGCGGGAATAGTTTTGGGCGCGAATTTTGCCAAAAACGTCTTTGCGGATCTTGGAAACTTCGGAGATCTGATAAGCGCCGGAACCATTACTTTTATGGGCTGGACAGTTGGCTGGAAGGTTCTTACCGGAGTAAGTTTCCTGCTTTTGCTCCTGCTTGGACTGCTTGCCCCCGATCTTGATGAAGAAGATGATGAAGAAGAGGAGGTTGCAGAATAATGATTTTCAATTATATTACTTCCGTTATTCTTATCGTTCTTGGTCTTTATACCGTTTGTGCAAAGCGCAATCTGATCAAGATAGTTCTGGGACTTGGAATTACTGACTACGGAATAAATCTGCTTATTGTAAGTATCGGATATAATAACGGCGGAACAGCTCCCATTTACGCAGCTGATCTGTTTAACATCGGCGGTACGGCAGCTTTTGTTGATCCCATTCCGCAGGCGCTCACTCTGACTTCTATCGTTATCGGAGCCTGTGTTGACGCGATGGCGTTGTCACTTGTTATTATGATCAATAAGAGATACAAAAGTATTGATGCAAATGAGATAAGGAGGTTGAAGGGATGAATTATACTCATTTCCCCGTTCTTTCGGTAATGGGTCTCTTCCTCGGTGGCTTCCTGGTAGAGATTTTCGGTTCCAAAAACAAAACCGTCAGAAATATTATCGTTATGCTTTTTACTACGGTCTCTGCCTGTCTGATGCTTTATCTTACCATTCCGGTCTTCGGAAGAGGAGAGGTGATCAGCTATTGGATGGGTAACTGGGAACCTGTAGGAGGCCATGCCATAGGTATCGGTTATGAGATCGACGGGCTTAATATGTTCTTTGTCATACTCGTCGTTCTGACTTATTGGCTCTCGGCCGTCTATTCCATAAAATATATGGAAAAGGACAGACATCTTGGCCATTATTACACGCTGTTTTTGATGCTTGCAGGCTCTGTGCTCGGTCTTGTATGTACGGGAGACATCTTTAATCTCTATGTAATGGTTGAGATAATGACCTTCGCGGCTGTTGCGCTTACGGCGTTTCGCAACAAAAAAGGCTCGAACCTTGAGGCTGCTTTCAAATACCTTGTAATAGGATCTGTGGGTTCGGGCTTTACCCTTACCGGTATCACCCTGCTGTATATGCAGTTCCATACGCTTAATATGGCGCAGCTTGCCTCGCTCGTTTCGGGCAACATGACTCCTGTCAGCGTTCTTGCGCTTTCATTCATGTTTATCGGATTCGGGGTCAAGTCCTTTATCGTCCCTTTCCATACGCCCGCCGCGGACGCATACATGTCTGCCCCTACGTCCATTTCAATGGTATTTTCGGGAATGGTAAACAAAGCCGGCGTTTACGGAATGATAAGACTGCTCTATATGGTATTTCGCGTAATAGATAAGAGCGCGATCCAGATCGTAGTTGTGGTATTCGGCGCTGTTACAATGTTTATCGGCGTTACCATGGCGCTCGCTCAGCATGATTTCAAACGTCTGCTTGCGTTTCACAGTATTTCGCAGATCGGATACGTTATTACTGCTATCGGACTTTGCTCTCTGATGGGAATGACCTCGGGTCTTTTCCATGCGATGAACCATACGCTTTTCAAAGGGCTTTTGTTCCTTTGCGCAGGCGCGGTGCTTTATGCGACGGGCACGACTGATCTTGACAAGCTCGGCGGTCTTTCAAAGAAAATGCCGAAGACCACAATATGCTTTTTGATAGGCGCGTTTTCCATATCGGGACTTCCGCCTTTTAACGGCTTTGCTTCAAAATGGATGATCTATCAGGCTGTTTATGAAAAAGCCGTAGTTACAGGCAATTTCTTCTATACTTTTGTTACCGTTACGGCTGTAGTCGTTTCGGTAATGACGCTTGCTTCGTTTATAAAAGTTACTCAGGCGGTGTTCTTCGGACAGGCTCCTAAAAATCTTGCAAATACGAAAGAGGTTCCTTTCAGTATGCGGCTTCCCATGTGGATTATGTCCGCGCTCTGCCTCTTTGGCGGCGTTTTCTACAGACTGATCGGCAGATACCTGCTAATTCCCGCCGGCCAGGCCGCATTTAATATTACAAATTATATTGACGCAATGCTTGGCGAGAGTACTGCCGTTTCCGCTTCCGTTACGAATGTTTCAATGGATCTTGCGGACGGTTTCAGCTACTGGAATCCTATTGTCTGGCTCGTAATATTTATTACCGTCCTCATAGCCGTCTGCCTTGTGCTCATCATGGGCTCCGGATCAAGAGGAAAGGTTCTTGAAAGCGGTAAAGACGCGGCCGAAGACGGCAAGTATTCCACTTTCTTTTCGGGAGAAAAGAGCGAATATTCTCATGTAGCAGGATCAGACCTGTTCTGGGGCTTTAAGCACAACTGGAGAAAATATTTCGGTATCATGCAGTCCGTTCATAGCGGAAATATCAACGACTATTCGCTTATGACCGTTATATGCAGCGCGCTTATCGTCATTGTTTTTACGGTAATATTCATTTAAAGGGGGAGAGAAGAGATGACCGGATTTTTTGATATTATTGAAAATATTATAAAGGCGCTCGTTTTCCCCGGATTGCTGTTTGCTACCATCGGAGGACTGATCCTCGCCGGCTTTGACCGAAAAGTAATCGCGAGAATGCAGCGCAGAGTGGGACCTCCCATATTACAGCCAACATATGATTTCTTTAAGCTTGCGGGAAAAGAAACGATAGTTCCTCATGCTGCAAATAAGCCTGTTTATCTCGCTGCGCCTTTTGTGGGATACGTCAGCCTTATCGTAATGATGACGCTGATACCTATAGGCGGCTACAGCGCTTTTTCAGGAAAAGCGGATCTTATCGTTATACTTTATCTGCTTACGATCCCTGCTGTAGCACTGATCGTCGGCGGCTCTGCCTCGGGTTCGCCGTATGCCGGAATAGGTGTTTCCCGTGAAATGGTCACCATGATGGCATACGAATTGCCTCTGATCATTGTATTTCTTGCTGTTGCAAGACTTGTCGGCGGCAGCAGTCTTGAATTTTCGCTCCAGTATATCAACGCCTGGCAGGTTGCAAACGGCCCTGTTATCAGCCATCTTGCAATGATCCCTGCGGCTCTTGCCATGCTTCTTGTCATTCCCGCCGAAGTCGGCACGCAGCCTTTTGACGTAGCAGAAGCCGAAACCGAGATATGCGAAGGCCCTCTGGTAGAATATAGCGGTCTTCCTCTAGGAATGTTCAAACTCAATACCGCTGTAAAGATGTTTGTGATGACATCGCTTTTCTCCGCGCTTTTCCTCGGAGGCATTTACAACGGTATTCATACGGGAGTGACGCTTTGGGGAATTCATTTTCTCGATATTATTATCCGTGCGATCATACATTTTGCGATCAGTCTTGTCGTTACGCTCATATGTATGACTACCGTTCACGCGGTTACAGCAAGACTGAAAATAGAGCATTTGTTTAAATTCTACTGGACTGTGGTTACAGGACTTGCACTTATCAGCCTGATCCTCGTCTGGATCGGTTTATAAGGAGGAAAGCTGATGTTTAAGAAAATGGTTGCTGCTTCCGCGGCAAAATCACCCTGGATATACCATATAAACACAGGCTCTTGCAATGGCTGTGATATAGAGCTTGTGGCCGTTCTGACCCCTCGCTATGATGCCGAAAGGTTTGGCTTTAAACTTGCAGGGTCTCCCAGACATGCCGATATTGTAGTAGTTTCCGGCCCTGTCACAAGTCAGTCAAAAGAAAGGCTTATCCGTACTCTGGAGCAGGTTCCTGAGCCCAAAGTGGTAGTTACACTGGGATCATGTCCGAAGTCCGGAAACGTTTTTAAGGGAAGCTACAGCGTAGAGTGCCCGGTTGACAAGTACACTCACGTCGACGTTTCGATCGCAGGCTGTACGCCGAAACCCGAAGCCGTCATTGAAGGTCTTTACAAGGCTGCGCAGATTCTTAAAGAAAAAAGGGAGGCAATGAACAAATGATACCTTTCCTGAAAGTAGCTTTATCAAATTTGTTTAAAAAGCCTAGTACGAGAAACTTCCCTGCACATAACGTTGAAGCAAAGCCCGCCTATCGCGGAAGGATCAGCTTTGACGGAGAAAAGTGCAGAAATTGCGGCATGTGCGTTAAGGTCTGCTCCCCTGCGGCTATCACCAGAACGGAAATTGATACGCCTGAGGGAAAAGACATAAAATTTGAATTTGATCTGACCTCCTGCACTTTTTGCGGAATGTGTCAGGATTTTTGCGACGAAAAGGCGATCACGCTTACTGACGATTATCATATGGTGGCTACGGACGCCAAAGATCTTATCAGCAGCGGCGTAGCGCATATCACAGTTCCCAAAGGGAAGCTTGTCTGCGGAGATGATTGCGTATATTGTACGCTTTGCGCAAAGAAGTGTCCCGAAGGTGCTATTACTGTTGACAGAGCCGCCAAGACCTGGTCGGTTGATCACGACAAGTGTACAAAATGCGGCACGTGCGTTTCGGCCTGCCCCAAAAAGACGCTTTCCTTTGAGGATCCTAAGCCTCAGGTGGTTGCTCTTGACAGTGAAAAATGCGTATATTGTACACTTTGCGCAAAGAAGTGTCCGGAAGGAGCCATTACTGTAGATCGGGCTGCAAAGACGTGGGAAATTGATACCGGAGCTTGCATCTTATGCGGTAAATGTATTGATAATTGTCCCAAGAAAGCGCTTTCATTTAAAGACGCTTAAATATATAGTTTTGTCCAAGCCGGCGACAATCTGTCGCCGGCTTGTTTATTTTTTTTTAATAATAAGCCCTTTAAATAAGTAGTATAATTATTTACGATTGCTATGGTAAATTTTTATAAAACAGGTTACAGGTAAAGATATGTTGTCAAGACTTAGTGTAAAGAAACCTTTTACGGTATTGGTAGGCGTGGTTATCGTCATTATCCTCGGATTTATGTCCGTGACTGATATGACCTCAGACCTGCTTCCGAGCATGAATCTGCCTTATTGCGTGGTTTATACCGTCTATCCGGGAGCAAACCCCGAGGAAGTAGAAACTGCTGTTACAAGGCCGGTAGAGAGCGCCATGGCCACAGTCAGCAACGTCGAAAAGATGCAGTCTGTTTCTTCCGAGAATTCATCCATGGTCATCCTGCAGTTTGCGGACGGCTCAAATATGGACTCCATTACCATAGAAATGAGAGAAAGTCTTGATGCCGTCAGTTCGCTCTGGGACGATTCCATAAGCTCCCCTGTGATCATGAACATCAATCCGGACATGATCCCCGTCATGGTTTCAGCCGTTAACGTCAAAGGGCTTTCCGGCGCCGGTCTTAAAGACTATATAGACGGAAATCTTGTAAACAGACTGGAAAGTATCGAGGGCGTAGCAGGCGTTACATTATTTGGCGGTATAGAAGAGAAGGTCAATATCACTATTTCGCAGTCCAAACTAAGCGCCAAAAATGATGAGATAAAAAATGCTCTTGAGAAAAAATTCGAAGAAGCAAAAAAAGAACTTTCTGACGCTAAAAGTGAGATCAACGACGGCATTGACAAGGTCGATGCCGGAAGCCTTCAGATAGAAAACGCAAAGACGCAGCTTGGCAATCAGCAAAAAGAGCTGTCTTCTCAGCTAAATGATGCTAAAGCTGCCGCCGATGAAAAAATGACAGAGATCCTCGAAACAAAGCTTGAGCTTAACAGTAAGCTTCAATCTCTTTTAACAGAAAAGGAATCTCTGACCTTGGCAAAAGAGCAGCTGCTTGCGGCAGTGCCGCCCGTGGGGCCCGTTCCGGACGAGCTGGCGGCAAGGCTTGTTGAAATAGATACAGCCTTAAATTCGCTTGATTCATCTATTGAAACTTTGCAAAATACTCTTTCGGCGCTTAACGAGGGCGAAATAGCCGCAAGAGATGCGAAAAAAGAGCTTGAAATCCAGGAAGCTTCAGCAAATTATCAGCTATATACCGCGCTTGCCGAGGCGGTCGGAAACGGAGCTGCACTTGCGGGAACAAAAGCACAGCTTCAGAGCGGATTAAAACAGATAGAAGAAGGTGAAGAGTCTTTAAACAGTACCATAGACTCCACTTACGAAAAGCTTGATCTAAACAATATCATTACCAGAACTTTTATCGGGCAGATACTTTCGGCGCAGAATTTTTCAATGCCTGCGGGATATGTTGTTGATGACGCCGAAGACAACGTAATAGTACGTATCGGCAACAAATTCTTTAATACAGACGATATGGGAGACACTGTCCTGTTTTCGACGGGTCTTGATGACGTGGAACCCATCAGACTTTCTGATGTTGCTGATATTGAGATCACAGACAATTCCGACTCTATATACGCAAAGGTAAACGGCAGCGACGGCATACTTTTGTCATTTGACAAACAGACCGGTTATTCCACAGGAGATGTCGCAGACAAGTTAAAAGACGCATTTAAAGCACTGTCTGAGGAGTTTGAAGACGTTTCCTTTACTGTTTTGATGGATCAGGGAATATATATTGACTACGTCGTAAGCTCTGTTTTCAAAAATCTCCTTTGGGGAGCGCTTTTTGCAATAGTCATACTTGTTTTGTTTTTCAGAAGCTTTAAGCCCACTCTTACGATAGCTGTATCTATACCGGTGAGTCTTTTGTTCGCCGTTACAGCAATGTATTTTTCCGGGGTCAGCATAAATATCATTTCACTTTCGGGACTTGCTCTTGCGGTCGGAATGCTTGTTGACAATTCGATCGTAGTTATTGAAAACATTTACAGATTACGCAGTGAGGGCGTACCAATATACAAAGCCTGCGTGGATGGGGCAAAACAGGTCGCCGGAGCTATTGCGGCGTCCACTATTACCACATGCTGCGTCTTTATTCCGATTATATTTACAAAAGGACTTACAAGACAGCTGTTTGTCGATCTGGCTCTAACCGTGACATATTCACTGTGTGCGAGTCTTATAATCGCATTAACCGTAGTTCCCGCATTGTCATCCGGTCTTTTGAAAAACATTTCGGGAAAGGAAAACCGCACGTTTTTGCGCCTTCAGAATCTATACGGACGTTCCCTGTCATTTTTCCTCAAGCGAAAAGCCATTGTTATCGTTACGGCTGTTATTTTGCTGGTTGCAAGTGCGTTTTTTGCAATAAAGAGCGGTACTTCCTTTATGCCTTCCATGGACAGCAATCAGGTGACGGTTACCGTAACGCCGCCTGAGGATGCGGATTTTAAGACGGCGGGAATCCTTGCTGATACTGTGGCAAAAAGGATACTTAGCCTTGATGAAGTAGAGTCAGTAGGTGCCATGGCAGGCTCCTCCACGCTTTCTATGTCACAGTCCGGCGATTCTGATAACAGCATTACCGTTTATACCGTACTTAAATCCGACAGAGCCGTTTCAAATTCCGAATTTAAAGAAAAGATACTTGCAATGACGGAAAATATTGATTGCGAAGTTTCGGTATCTTCACAGATGTCGGACCTTTCTTCGGTCTATGGTACCGGCATTACCGTCAGAGTATCGGGAAATGATCCGGACAAGCTGATGGAGATTGCAAAAGATTTTGCGAAAAAACTTGAAGGCGTTGCCGGAGCGGAAAATATTGACAATGGTCTTGGCGACGTAAAAGACGAGCTTCGAATAGTCGTTGACAAGCAAAAGGCTTCCGATCACAATCTTACTGTTGCCGGGATTTATTCGCAGATCAGGGCAAAGATAGGAACCGCCGTTTCATCCACAAAGCTTTCGCTCCCTGAAAAGGATATCGACGTATTTGTGTATGACGGTGAGGCGCTTGAATATGATTCTGAAAGTATAAAGGCCATTACCGTTGAAGCAACCGACAATGAAGGAAAGAAAGAAACGGTTCCGCTCGTTGACGTCGCTTCATTTGAGGAGACGGAGTCTCTTTCTTCCATCAGAAGGATCGATCAGCAAAGAGTCATCACCATAAGAGCAGATCTTAAAGACGGATATAATATCGGCCTTGTCGGAAATGAAGTCCAAAAACTTATAAATGGCTATGATATTTCATCCGGTTATACTATTTCACTTGTAGGACAAAACGAATCTATCAACGACGCACTGTCTCAGATGATGCTGATGATAATCCTGGGAATAGTTCTTGTGTATCTTGTAATGGTAGCGCAGTTCCAGTCATTAAAGATGCCTTTTATCATCATGTTCACAATACCTCTTGCATTTACGGGAGGCTTTTTGGCGCTCATTGTCTGCGGCTTTGATTTCAGCATAGTTTCAATGCTCGGATTTATCATTCTTGCGGGAGTTATAGTAAATAACGGCATCGTTCTTGTTGATTATATCAACAGGCTGCGCCTTTCAGGACTGGAAAAGAGGGAAGCTATCATTCAGGCCGGAAAAACCAGGCTTCGCCCCATACTGATGACTGCCGTTACCACGGTTCTGGGTCTTATCATGACGGCATTTGGCGTCGGAATTGGAGCCGATATGGTACAGCCGCTTGCCGTTGTCACCATAGGCGGTCTGGTTTACGGAACTTTGATGACGCTGTGGATTGTTCCCGTAATTTATGATATATTCAGCGGTAAGAAAGAACTCAGAAAAGTTGACGTTTAACAGGAATCATCATAATGGCGGAAAGTGGAATAATAAAACCCGATACCTATAATGCGAATAAATACAGGTCTTTTAACAAAAAGATCCGGGACAGGCTTGCAAAAGATATCAAAGACAAAAATTTTTGCGGAATATATCTTTTGCACGGCGAAGACGACTATCTCAGAAAGAGCTATCTTAACGCCCTTAAAAAAGCGATCGCAGGCGACGATGAAATGAATGTTTCTCACTTTTGCGGAGAAGACGTGAATGTCTCTGAGATCGTATCGATAGCTTCGACTATGCCTTTCTTTTCAGAAAAAAGGCTGATAATAATCGAAAACAGCAATTTGTTTGTATTAAAAGGTAATTCGATCAGACCCGAAAGCGAAGAGCTGGGAGCATTTATTCCGGATATTCCCGATAGTACTATATTTATTTTCAGCGAGCCAAAGATAGACGGCAGATTGAAGCTCTATAAATCTGTCATTAAAAAGGGTGCGTTAAATGCTGAATTAAAACATCTTTCTGAAGATGAATTGTATATCTGGTGCGCTAAAAGGCTCGCAGCCGAAAACATTAAAATCACAAGCGATGCCGCAAAAGAGCTTGTTGACAGAGTCGGCATAGATATGTTTACACTTAGCAACGAGCTAAAAAAGCTGATCGCTTATAAAGGAAACGGTACCGTTATCACGGCAGATGATATAAGAGCGGTTTCACAGGTCAAGTTTGAAGACGCTATATTTGATCTTTTGGATTATGCGGTTTCCGGAAATATTAATAAGACTATGGAAATATATTCCGATCTTCTGGCTCTGCGCGAGCCGCCTCTGAAAATAATCGTTCTTTTGGGCAGACAGTGCGCCAATCTTCTTGCTATTAAAGATGAAGATCCTCACGTTATCACTGAAAATGAGCTTTCCGCTAAAACAGGATTATCCCCAAACAACATTAAGCGCGCAAGGCCGCTTGCAAGGAAATGTTCAAGAGAGAAACTGAAACGCGGGCTTGATATGTGCATTGAATATGACGATATGATAAAAAGCGGAGATATGGAAGATTCGCTTGCCGCAGAGCTTTTGCTGCTGTATCTCGTTTCAGACAAATAATAAAACAAAAAACCATCCTTTAGCCGCGGGGATGGTTTTTTGTTTTTGATCTTAACGGCAAAATCCTTGACGGAAGATTATGCCATCTTATTTACAGCAACACTAAGTCTCGAAATCTTACGAGAAGCGGTATTCTTGTGATAAACGCCTTTGGACGCAGCCTTGCTGATAACAGAAGTAGCCTCAAGAAGAGCGCTCTGTGCAGCAGTCTTATCGCCTGAAGCGATAGCGGCGTCAACCTTCTTTACGTAAGTCTTAACTTTGGAACGAATTGCCTTGTTGCGATCAGCGTTTCTCTGTATTACAAGAATTCTTTTCTTTGCTGATTTGATGTTAGCCAACTTATTTTCCTCCATTATTTAATCGAAAGTTTTGCGTTTACGAATAACCGGACACGGACGATTCTGTAAACATACTTGGTCATTTTACCTGTAAATATAGTGCTTGTCAATAGTTTATTAAAGTATAAAAACGGGTCTTTCTTTAAAAATATTTGTTGACAGTGCGGATATTTTTGGTATAATCACTGCTGTTGAAAAAAATCCCTGCCGGAGGAGGTGAAATACAAAATGGCATTTATAACTGTCAAAGAGAATGAGTCTCTTGATATCGCGCTTCGCAGATTTAAACGCGCTTGCGTTAAAGATGGAATCCAGCAGGAAATTCGCAAAAGAGAGCATTATGAAAAGCCCAGCGTAAAACGCAAGAAAAAATCCGAGGCTGCTCGCAAACGCAAATATTGATTTTTGCTTAAATCTAAAAAACCCGCTTATATGATATGTACCCTCTTTACTGGA
>DFFO01000073.1 GCA_002369255.1 Lachnospiraceae bacterium UBA3774 | reverse complement strand
TCATAAACCATGATCTTCTGCTCGCCTTCGTTGTCAAGGCCGTACGCAAGCGCCGCACTCGTAGGCTCGTTTATGATACGTTTTACGTCAAGACCCGCGATCTTTCCGGCGTCCTTCGTAGCCTGCCTCTGCGCATCGTTGAAGTATGCGGGAACGGTGATGACCGCCTCGTTTACCTTCTCTCCGAGGTAGCTTTCAGCATCGGCTTTGAGCTTTTGAAGGATCATTGCCGAAATTTCCTGAGGAGTGTACTTTTTGTCGTCAATTTCAACTTTGAAATTCGTTCCCATTTCTCTCTTGATGGAGGAAATGGTTCTGTCAGCGTTTGTGACTGCCTGACGCTTTGCGGGCTCTCCGACAAGACGCTCGCCTGTTTTTGAAAAAGCCACTACCGAAGGGGTGGTGCGAACACCCTCTGTATTTGCGATAACTACGGGCTTTCCGCCTTCCATTACCGCCACGCAGCTATTGGTGGTACCAAGATCGATTCCTATTATTTTGCTCATTATTACTTCCTCCTGTATATATGTTTTTATTAATTAGCAACTTTTACCATGCTGTATCTGATAACGGTGCCGTTCATCAGATAGCCTTTTTGAAATTCTTCAACTATGGTATTTTCGGGCTCCGCTTCATCGTCTATATGCATCACCGCATTGTGAAAATCCGGGTTGAACGTCTTTCCTACGGCCTCAATGGGCTCTACTCCAAGTTCCGAAAGCGTCTGCGCAAGCTGCTTGTGAGTCTGTCTCATGCCCTGAATGAAGGCGTCGTCTTCTTTTTCATCGTCCAGACTGCCAAGGCCTTTTTCAAAAATATCCACTATGGGAAGAAGCCTTTCAACAACGCTCCTCTGGCCCATTTCAAAACGCCCCGCCTTTTCTTTCTCGGTGCGTTTGCGGAAATTGTCAAACTCAGCCATACAGCGCTTTAACTTGTCATTTAATTCGTTTATCTGATCTTCAGCAGTGATCTTTTGCTCTTTGGGAGAGGCTTCCTCGCCCTGCTCCTCTTTGGTCACATCCTCATCGGGTTTTGTTTCTTCGGATTTTTCGACCGTTTCTTCACTGTCCAAAGGTTTTTTCTTTTTGCTCATTTACTCTTCTCCGTTTTCTTTTTTAAATATTGTATCAAGCTGTGACATCGTGTCTTTTATGGTGGATACCACTCGCTCGTAATCCATTCGTTTGGGCCCTATGATTCCTATCTTTCCGCGTACCCCGCTCGTAAGCTCGTACGTCGCGGTAACAACGCTGCAGTCCTTCATGGAATCAACCGGGACTTCGTCTCCGATATAGACCTGTATATCATGCTTGTCGGTAAGCTCGTGAACGTCTGCAAGAGCGGCTCCCAAGTCTTCTTTTTCTTCAAGTGTGCTGATGATCTCGCTCGCGGTATCTCCTCCGGATAATTCCGGATACTGAAATATATTTCTCGCGCCGCTGGTATATACTTTTGGTTTTTCGTCGGTCCCTATCGCCGAGGCCACGGCGTCAAGCACCTTGCTGACTATATCTGCGTAAGCTCCCGCCTCTTCTTTGATTTTTGTGATAATGCCGAGATTTATCTCCTCAAGGCGCAGGCCGTTGAGGTTGTTGTTTAAAAGAAGATTGAGGCTTAGCACGGTTTCGTCGGAAATGTCTTCGCCTATATCAAAAATGTTGTTTTTTATGATATTTCCGTCCAGAACTATCACGGCAAGCAGCTTTCCGGTGCCCATAGGCGAAAGCTGCAGGTATTTGAGCTTGTTTCCGGAATACGTAGGTCCTGTGACCATGGTCGCATAACGGGTGCTTTTGGCGAGCAGCTTTGCCATCTGCATCAAAAGCTCCTCGACCCTGTCAACGCGCTTTAAGATGGCGGTTTGATCAGACATGCTCGCGGGGAGCAGCTTTTGATCCTTCATCAGCTCGTCAACGTAGAGACGATAGCCCTTGTCAGTCGGAATACGCCCCGCGGACGTATGGGGCTGAATAATAAGCCCCAGTTCCTCGAGATCCGCCATCTCATTTCTGATGGTGGCAGGCGAAACCGAAAGCTCGGAGAGCTTTGAAATGGTTCTTGAACCTACCGGCTCCCCGGTTTCCTGATAATTTCGGATTATGGCATAAAGGATCGCTTTTTTTCTGCTGTCTAATTCCATTTCCGTTTCCGTTTCCTCAGCTTTTGTTAGCACTCAAATTATCAGAGTGCTAACATCTTCGTACATAATAACTTTTCAGTTGGCTAAAGTCAACCGAAAAATAATGATTTTATAACATTTTTCCGGATTTTATTATTTGTTTAGAAATATAGCCTGACACATTTTTTCGCGCCTTCGCGTGCGCAAAAAAGCGGCTTCCATCCGAGAGCCAGTAGTTTTGAAGCGTCAAGCGAAGAATTTGACATAAGATTGTATCCGGCAGCTTCCGTCGCGGTCGGATCTTCATATTTTATTTTCATACCGGCGGCGTCTGCTATAAGCTCCGCTATCCTGCTGATAGTAATGACCGAGTCGGGGTTTGATACGTTGTATGCGTTTCCTTTTTCACCTTTGAGCAGGACGGTGAGAACTGCCGAGGCGCAGTCCAGAAAGTAGGTATATGACCGAAGCTGCATTCCCGCGCTTTTCATTATGATAGGCTCGCCTTTTACCGCGTTTCTCGTAAACTGTGCCGTGGCTTTGTCGTCCGAAGGCGTTATCGCGGGGCCGTAGATATGACCCGGTCTTACTATGACCGCGTCGGTGCCGTATTCCGAGCCGTAAGCTGTAAGCAGCGTTTCTGCGGCTCGTTTTGAGCTGGGATAAGGCGCTCTGGCATTAAGTATATCCACAAAACCGTAGTCGTCTTCTTTATAGGGTTCATTCCCTTCTTTTTTGCCGTAAACCTCGCTGGAAGAAATGTAGAGGACTCTTTTTACGGCTTTATCCGACGCATATTTTAGAAGATTTCCGATTCCGATAATATTTGATTCCATTATCTCGACCGGCGTTTTGACATACGCCGCCGGCGAAGCGCTGCAGGCGCCGTGAATGATATAATCAACCGGAAAATCAAAGCTCACCGGTTTTGTCGCGTCATAAGGCGCAAACCGGTAATCCTTGCCTTCTTTCATTTCGTAAAAGCGCGCCGACGTGCGCTGCGCACTGCGCCCGGCGATAATTATTTCTATTCCGGCATTATTTTCCGTGTTTAAAGTATGCAAAAGATCGACCACTCCGGAGCAGATCAGACCTGTCGCACCCGTGATCAGTATCTTTTTGCAATGCAGATCGTCCGTTCCGGGAACAGATAATATGGTTTTTCTTAAATCGGAATAATATTCTTCGCAGTATTTCATTTTTATTTGATCCAGCTGTCGGTCTTTGTTTTTCTGAGAACCTGAAAGAGTTTTAGATCGTCGGTTGTAGTGATCTTTAAGTTTTCTTCGGAACCCTTTGAAAAATAAACCGTTTCGCCCAGCGCCTGCATCAGCGTGCAGGAGGCTGCGGTATTGTTTATGCCTCTTTTTTCTGCCTCCTCGTGCGCCCACAAAAGCTTTGAAAGATCGTATGTGTGCGGCGTCTGAGTGCGGTAAAGCTGTTCTCTGGGAATGGACTGCGTGGATGAAGCGCCGCCGTCCTCACTGAAAAATACCGCTTCAACGCAGGGTATCGCGGTAACCGCGCTTCCATGCTTCATATATACGGCAAGATTCTGGGAAATGATCTCGCTCGATACAAGGCATCTGTTTCCGTCGTGTATCATCACTACGGCATCGTCAGGAACGTCCGGATCGTCGCGAAGCGTATAGAGGCCGTTCCGTATGGATTCCTGACCGGTAGCGCCTCCGGGAACGATCCATTTGAGCTTTGTGATATTGAACTGCATGGCGTAAGCCCTGACAACGTCGATCCAGTTCGGCAGCGTAACGCAGATAATGGCGTCGATACTGGGATGATTCTGAAACGCCTCAAGCGTGTAAATGATGATGGGCTTGTTGTCAACGTGAATAAACTGTTTGGGGATGTCCTGGCCCATACGGGTTCCCATCCCGGCCGCCGTAAGTAAAGCAATAGTCATTATCTTGTGCCTCCTGCCATTAGTTTTTTGATCTCTGCGGCGGTTCTCTTAGCCGCCTGTCCGTCATCGACGCTGCCCTTTTCTTTGAGGAACGCGTCGCAGTCCGAAATATATTTATCATTATCAAAATCTTTTATGCTCTTTAGCAGACCGTCCATGTCCGAAGACGTAGGGAAGGGGAGCGCGGAAAGCGGGAAAAACAGTTGTCTTTCATGACCGGCATAGTTTTTTACGTCCGTTGCAAACGTAAAACCGGGTTTTCTGCGGAGCATATATTCGCAGATCCAGCTCGAATAATCGGTAATTCCCACGTCTATGATCCGCTCGAGTTCCTGTATATCCTCATAAGAGCTGACGTCAATGACGTTGTCCGGAAGATGATATGTCTTCATCAGATCGCGCATGCGCCAATGGAACCTCGTCAGTATTACAAAGCTGCCTCCGAATTTTTCAGAGAGCGCGTCGGACAGCGCCTGATAATCTATCGTATATGGAGATACGTCACCGTCGTCTCTGAAAGTGGGAGCATATAGACAAAGCTTTGTGTTTTCCGGAATTTTAAAACGGCTTCTTATACGGCGATCAAGCTCGCCGGCCTTTTTATCATCACAAAAAAGCACGTCGTTCCTGGGATGACCGAACTTCCAGATGGGCGTGGTCTTCCAGAAATCTTCTCTGTAAATATCGTCTTCCATATCGCTGTTGGAAATGATAAAGTCCGTGATCTTTCCCTGCTTTTCGGCTCTTGCAAGCCACAGTCTGTCCTGATTTGAAGAACGTCCGAATTTCTTTATTCCCAGAGAACCGTGCCACGTTTCAATAACATACTGGCCTTTTTTCTTGGGATAACTCACGGTGACCAGCGAAATGCCATTATCTACGATGATCTTTGCCCCGCTGATCTCCTTATAAAAAGCATACGTCTCGCGTATTACGGTCTTTACCTGCGAGGGAAAAGATCCCGGGGAAAGCTGCGTATCTTTGTTGATCCCCCAGACGGGTTTAAAGTCGACGCCCTCGTCGATAAGCCGCTGACAGATATATTTGGGATTACATTCATAATTTCCGCTGAAATTCAGAAATACGATTTTTTTGCTGTCAATAGGGGTTTTTCTGCGAACGCTTCTGATAGCCGCCGCCCTTGCCAGTTTGTCGAGATTTTTTATGATCGTGCCGAAAAAACCTTTTTCAATGCATGCAATCTGCAGTTTGCTCAAAATATAATCTTCCTTTCGTCGGCATTAAAACAGCCGCAAAAATTCATGCTAAATTTTAGCAGACGGGGCATTATTTGTCAATTTAGTAGGGGCTGCGCAGACCTTAGGAAAAACTTGCATTAAACGGGAAAATACTATACTATATCCTTGGTTTTAAAAGAAAGGAGCCGGATCGTGAAAAAAACAGAAGAAAGAAATTACAGCATAGATTTTCTGAGGTTTGTCTTTTCTGCATTGATCGTATATTATCATATCCTGCATACAAATATCATAAGCTATACCGCAGGTCAAAAGCTATATACCGCTTTGCAGTCCGCATCGTCCAAAGCGGTACAGATAGTGGAATGCTTTCTGATCATAGGAGGCTACTTTCTTTACCGCTCGGTTAAAGCCACGGCAAACAGACCTTTCAGATCGTTTTTCTCCGACAGGTTTTTCAGGCTGTGGCCGGTATTTGCTCTATATGTAGTTATCAGCTTTTTCTTTTTAGGATTGTCGCTTGAAGACGCGATCTATGAGCTTTCATTTTTACACTGCACCGGTATCTCCCTTGCCTACAAAGGCATAATCTGGTATATCGCGCCTTTCTTCGTGGGCTCGATCTTTATAGCTGCGCTTATAAGGAATATGAAAAAAAGACCCGCCGCCATTTTGCTTGCGGTCATCGCTTTTCTCGGTTATTCTTTGAATCTTAATTACAGTGGCGGAGGACTCGGGCGCGAGGTAGCTTATTCATTTATCAGCCTCGGGCTTATCAGGGTGATTTCGGGCCTATGCATAGGCGTGCTTATTTCCATGTATGCCGAAAGCGTTCCTGTCAGGGAAAAGCAGGGTTTGCCGGCCAGCCTTTGCTGGAGCGCAGTCGAAGTATTGACCTCTGCCGGCCTTATAAATCTCTTTGTATTTAACAAAGGACTTTTCAGGAATTCCTTTACCGCAGTAATATTGTTTTCAGTACTCTTCTACTCATTTATCGGCACAAGAGGATATCTTTCAAGGTTTCTGAACCGCCCGGCGTTTGGATTTGCCGGAAAGTATTCATATTCGATCTACGTTATGCAGCAGATAAGCTTTTGGCTGCTCGGGATGACGTTCTGGGAAAATACTGATTTCTTATACCGTCATACGCTTATCAGTATCGCAATATCAGTATTGCTGTCGATCGCCCTTGGCATAGCAGTTTATTATCTTGTGGAAAAACCATGCTGGGCGCTGTATAAAAAAAGGCGGGATGACAGAAATAAATAAAGAAAAAAACAAGAAAATAAAAAAAGAATAAAGAATTAGCACTCACTATTGACGAGTGCTAACAGCGGTATTATAATGTGGGCAGAACATAAAGAAGGAGGTACAAATTTATGTTAATGCCTAGTATTTTTGGTGAAGATTTATTTGATGATTGGTTCAGTTTCCCCACGGAGAGAAAGCTTTACGGCAAGAATGCCGCTCGAATTATGAAGACCGACGTACACGAACACGAAGATCATTTTGCACTGGATATCGATCTTCCCGGATTTGCAAAAGACGAGATCACTATCGAACTCAAAAACGGATATCTTTCCGTCGCTGCCGAAAAGGCGCATGAAGAGAGCAAAAATGATAAAGAAGGCAAGCTCATTCGTCAGGAGCGTTATATGGGTTCGATGCAGAGAAGCTTTTACGTAGGAAAGAACGTGAGCGACGAAGACATAAAAGCGTCATTTAAGGACGGCGTCTTAAGCCTTTGCATTCCGAAGAAAGAAGCGCCTCTCCCCGAAAAGAAAACCATTATGATAGAAGGATGATAGTCCTTTTATCAAAACCGGCGGGATTTATGAAAATCCCGCCGGTTTTTTATTTTTCATCGATCACTTGTTTCAGACCGTTTACAGTATCGCTCAGTCTTCGAAGCTCATATTGCATTTCTTCCATATCAAGACTGTTTTGTTCAACGTCCTTTCTGACCGTAGCCATCTGTTTCATCAGGCGCTTATATTGCCCTGAAGCCTCGGTCTGCTTTTTTGTGATCTTATTAAGCGCCGAGTCTATTTTTCCGTAAGTTGACGGAACGAATTTCTTTATTTTCGCTTTGATTCCTCCGGAATCTTTTTCTTCTTTTTCAAACAGACGTGATTCGAATTTTTCCTTCTTAAGCGCGGTATTTTTCTTTTCTTCCGCGCGCTGCTTAAGAGAATAATAATGCTCGCATACGCTTTTTGCGGAAAGAAGGTTTTCTCCGACCGGCTCGTCAAACAGCTTTTTGCGGATCACTCCTTCTCCGAATTTTTTGTCAAGCCATTCAAATATCAAAGCAAGCTGCTCATCGTTTTTATCGCCTTCGATATTATCGTGCCAGAGAGCTTGCTCCTGTGACCCGGGAAGGTATCTCAGCCCTTCTCTTTTGCAGGCAACAACGACCGGAACGTCAGAAATAAGCTCGACTGCCTTCATC
>DFFO01000100.1 GCA_002369255.1 Lachnospiraceae bacterium UBA3774 | reverse complement strand
TAATACCGCCTTTAAAGCAGGCCTCTACCTGTCGCAGATAGGAGGACCTGACCAGAGAATTACCCGACTGATCGATCAGGGAATAAGTAAAATACAGATATTTTGTAGGCGCACATAAAAGCTGGTAAATATAAAACTGTTCTTCAAAAAGCTTTTGACGGTCAGTAGGAGCAAGAGTAAGGCCGGCTCTTTTTAGCGCTTCTCTGTCCGAATCATTGAGCAGACCGGCTCCTGCAGGAGCAGAAGGAATAATACCGTCGTTGAAGTTTATGATGAAAAGAACCTTTATATATCCTCTTCTGCTTCTTATGACGTCTCCCACGTGCACTTCATCCAGTGACTGAGGGATAAGTCCGGCCGTCATGTCGGAAACGGCAGATGAGATCACAGACGAAAACATCTCTGCTCCGATCTTTTCATCAGAAAAGAGTTTTTCGAATTCGTCTATCATTTCAGAAAACTTTTCGAAAATCTGTCTGTAAACGGCAGCGTCTTCGTTCTTTCCGTCCTTTTCAAATTTTTCGGCGATTTTTGCAAGCCTTTCTTCGACATTATACGCCTCATACAGCCCGCGAAGGCCTTCTGCCGCGTCTTTCCCCGTCTTTGCTCCTTTAAGCGCCTTATCGAAGGCCAAAAGGCCTCCTACGGCGCGTGATCTTGCGTCATTGATCAGATCCAGATCTATATCATAATGGTTTTTATATCCGGCAACAGTAAAAGGCTCGCCCCATTTTTTTGCGCCCCTTATTCCAAGCGCAAAAACGTAATTGTCGAGTTCGTCTTTTTCGGAAAACGAAAGATCGTTCAATCCGCATCTGATAAACCGCATAACGCTTTCATAGGTAAAGTTTTTTGAGGCCGCTTCAAGCGCGGCAAGCGTAAAACGCGAAAGCGGAGTGTCCTTAAGATTGCTTTTAAGGTCGATAAAGAAAGGAATATCGTATTTTTTGAATATGCTTTTTATTATCGGGGCATCCGTTTCGAGATTTCCCGAAGCGATCGCTATATCGCTGTATTTCAACCCTTCCTCAAAAACAAGTCTGTTTATTTCTCCCGCCACAAACTCTGCCTCTTTTGTGCTGCTCAGGCATGAATAAACCCTTATCGCGCTTTCTGCGGGCAATTCAAAAGAAGGTGTTTTTCTGCGAAGAAAACTGCTGCTCAAAACTTTAAGTTCATCGGCCCGATCTACGTCCGGCTCGTCGGAAAATACTTCATGAACAGGCTTAATGCCGTATTTTTCAGCAGTTTTCGAGAGACTTTTGAAGGTTTCTTTTATGATTGCAAACAGCTCATGATCTTCATAATTTCCATAGAGATCTTCGTCTCCGGTAACCGAGAGAGAGACGGTAACCGAATCGGCTTTTTTCAGGATCTCTCCGATAAAAGCATACTGCATCGGCGTAAAGCCGGTAAAGCCATCCAAAACAACGTTTGCTCCTTTAAAATAATCGGAAACACATAATATCCCGTAACCTTTTTCAAGAAGCTCCTCATGGGTGATCTTATGTTCTTCACGGGCTGAAATGAACTGTTCGAGAATTATTGAAAGGTCATGCAGCTTTGCCCGAAGCATATCCGAGGAGACTTTCTCTCCGGCTTTCCTGAGATCTTCAGGAGTGACAGAATAAGAAAAGCTTTCGGACGCAATAGAAGCAAGTTTCCCCGAAAAACCGTTCTTTTTCACGCTTTTTGCATAAATGGACAGCTCGTCTGCGACTTCTGCAGCGCATTTGCGAAGGAGCATGTTTTTACCGGTCTCACTGATGACAACCGGAGGTTTTAGGTCGTGCGCTTCAAAAAGCCTGTAAACAAGCCTATTAAAGCTGAGCACGTCAATATTTAAAAGAACGTGCCTTTCGTGAGCGTCTATGATTCGCTTTTCGGCCGCAAGAGTATTTTGTTCGGGCGTAATGACGATATGCTTCCTGTCAGGATCTGCCATGGATGAAGCAATCATGTCATTGAAGATTTTTTTTGTTTTTCCCGAGCCCTCAGCTCCGGTGATGATCTTAAAAGCCATATCAGAAATAAACGGGATCAATCGCGGGCTTTTCGGCGGCTTTTATGTCCGTAAGATGTAAAAAAGGCGCTTTTTGCCCATATGAAGGGATATATTTGTAATCGAACATGACGGTAACCTCAGCCCAGTCTCTCTGTTTAAAAGGCAGATCTCCTTTGTAATCACAGAGATATCCCATAAATCTGATATCCGCTTCGCAGCAGGTCATGATAAATCTGCCGGGCACGAAGGTTCCTTCGTCAAGATCGTTTCCTCGATAAAGCTGCGCAAGAAAACGAACTTTTTTTCCGTAATAATGCTCGGGCTGTTCCATGGCGTCAATATACCAGGTCCCGAAATCGATATCTTCGACGTTTATTATGTCTGCGTCAAGATCATATGGAAGCGGCTCGCTTGACGGATCGTATATTTCTCCGTCCGGACGTTCAAAAATCAGCTGTGCCATCGGATTGAAAGTCTTGAGCAACCTGCGCGTCTTCGCCCGGTCAAAGCTTTCTTCACAGCGATTGAAAATAACAAGCCCGCTCGCGGAAAACTGTTCCATAAACATTTGACGCATATTGCTGAGATAACTTTCCGCGCTTTGTCCGTCAGCGGTGGAATAAATCCCGTTGATCTCCCAGCCTTTCGGAAGTCTTCTTTCAAGGATATGTTTCATTTCCCAGGTGCCGTTGTATTCTATAACGACCTGGTCCGGAGAATATTTGCGATCGCAAGCTTTGAGATATGACGCGCTAAGCTCTTCCGGAGAATGAATATATTCAATGAAAGCATGATTTCGTTTGAGAAAATCGTCGTCATATTCTTCATCGCCTTCTTCGCAGACAATTATAAGATTTCTGTAGGCTTTAAAATCCGGGCTTTCTATCGTATCTCTGATGAGCGTAGTCTTTCCGCTGTCAATAAAGCCTGTAAAAATAAAAACGGGTACATCCATAAGTATATGTCCTTTGTATTTATACTAACGGCGGCTCCTTTTAAAGAGCCGTCGTTAAAAGCATGTTATCAAAGTCTTAATGCAGATTTCAGATCCGCTTCTTTTAAATCGGTACCGATCACGACTATGCGTCCGATATAATCCGCAGCACAGCTTCTGATCTCACATTCGCCGGGAACCATATCAAATTCGGCCCACGAGCCGTCATCAAGTGCGATAATGCCTTTTGAACGCAAGATAACGCCGTATTTTTCTGTTTCCGAAAATTCATTTAATATCGATTCAAGTTCACCTCTTGAATACTTATGTACGGTCTCTCCTCCAACCGTATCAAAGACCTCGTCAGCGTCATGATGGTGGTGGTGATGCCCGTGGTCATGGTCATGATGATGCTCGTGCCCGTGCTCATGTTCATGTTCATGTTCATGCTCATGTTCGTGCTCATGTTCGTGCTCATATTCGTGCTCGTGATGGTGAGCTTCTTCACGGGCAAGCGCCTCGGCCATAGCCTGACTCGGATGTTTTTCGGATAAGGCCTTTAACATCACTTCTCCGTCAAGCGCCTCCCAAGGAGTGGTAATAACAGGTGCAGAGCCATTGATTTCACGGATAATATGCAAAGTCTCCTGAAGCTTTTCCTCTTCTATATCGCCGGTCCTGCTCAGAACTACAGTATCCGCAAATCTCACCTGATTGTCAAAAAACTCCCCGAAATTGCGAAGATATTTTTTTGCTTTCTTGGCGTCCACAACGGTAATGCCGCTTTCAAGAGATATGCCCTCCACGGAAGAAACCGCGATCTCAACGTCGGAAAGCTTTCCTACGCCCGAAGGCTCAATCAGGATCCTGTCCGGAGCAAATCTTTCCGACACCTCGGCAAGCGCTTTCGAAAAATCTCCTACGAGACTGCAGCAGATGCATCCGGAATTCATCTCCGTGATCTCTATCCCCGCTTCCTTCAAAAAGCCGCCGTCAATCCCAATCTCTCCGAATTCATTTTCGATGAGGACAACTTTTTGTCCTTTAAATACTTTTTCCAATAATTCTTTGATAAACGTAGTCTTTCCCGCTCCGAGAAAGCCTGAAATAACATTAACTTTTGTCATAATGTCCTTTCTGATCTTTCTTTTATAAATGTGCTTGTTATTATATCATTTTTTCGAGAACGAATGTTCTGAATTTTTTATAAAATTTATAAAGACTCTATTTTGCGTAGCCAGATATCTGACATAGTATCGCTGGGCATCATCAGACCGCCTCGCGGAGAAAGGCTAAAAGAGAGTATCTGCGGTCCGTCCGGGCTGCATGAGCGTTTGAATTGACTGGAAAAGAACCTGCGATAAAACGTTTCAAGAGTCTTTTTGATATATGTTTTATCATATTTATTTCCAAACGCTGCAAGTGCAAGTCTGAAAATCTTTTCAACTTCATAACCCCTGTAAAAATACCACAAAATAAAATCATGAAGCTCGTAATCACCGAGTATTTCCTCGGTCTTTTGCCCGGTCGTTTCATCCTGTGCAGGGAGCAGCTCAGGGCTTACCGGCTGATCGATAATAGCCCTTAGACGATCTGACATACTTTTTGAGGAGCCTTTTGCCATTTGTGTGATCATCATTCTGATAAGAGTCTTCGGGACTCCGCTATTTACAGCATACATTGACAGATGATCTCCGCCGTAGGTACACCATCCGAGCGCTATCTCGGATAAGTCTCCTGTGCCTATTACGATCGCCCCGATATCATTGGCAATATCCATAAGAACCTGCGTTCTTTCTCTGGCCTGCGCGTTTTCATAGGCTGTATTTCTGACGGACTCATCGTGTCCGATGTCCGAAAAATGCGACATTACAGCCTGTTTTATATTAATTTCCGATGATGTGACGCCAAGCTCTTTCATAAGACCGACAGCAAGATTTTTTGACGAACCCGTCGTTCCAAAGCAAGGCATAGTTATGCCGAAAATATTTTTCCGATCAAGCCCGAGCATATCAAAAGTTTTTGCCGCGACAAGAAGCGCCAGCGTAGAGTCAAGTCCTCCCGATACGCCTATAACGGCTTTTTTACATCCTATCGCCGTAAGTCTTCCGGCAAGAGCTCTGCACTGAAGGTCAAAAGCTCTTTTGCATATCTTTTCTTCGGAAAGATCGGGAAGGTACGGTCTTTGAGAACTGAACGGCTTACCTGATCTTTTTTCGTTCAATGAACCGAGGATTTTTTTTGCTCCGGAAGCAATGCTTTTTTTGAGTTTAAGCTCCGAAATGATCATCTGTTCTTTGCGGGCACATTTTGAAGCTTTGATTTCACCGCTTTGTGCGATGATCTTCATTCCCGAATGAACCGCGTCGGTAGTTGACTCTCCAAAGCCGGCTCCGGCAAGAGCCATCGTTTTCCCTCCGAGACTGATCAGCTTTAATCTTGATTTTGTTTCTTTTACAGAGCCGAGGTATTCCTTGCCGTTATGAAGAATTAACACTATATCTTCTTTATAATCGTCGTAATTATCCCCTATGCAGACTCCGAGTAAATACTCTGCCTTGCCGTTTTTTATACAGACTGATCCGTTTTCGCCGGAAAGCGGAGTAAAAATCCGGCTTTCGGCAAGTCCGTCCATATCGCAAAGCTCTTTTTTGCAAAACGTTTTTAAAATCCTGCCGCCTTTTATCAGCGCGGCGGCGTCATATACGCGGCCGTCCTGAGGATTTGGGAAGCCCACTATTAAAGCCGCATTCAGGTTCTTTGTGGCTTGAACTATACGCATCAGGGCGTTATAGGAATCGTTTAGCAGGTCGTAGTTCAGAAATAGATCGCCGCAGGTATATCCTGTCACTGACAGTTCGGGAAAAAGAACAAAGTCCGCGCCATGTCTGTCCGCTTCTGAATAAAGTGCGATTATCTCATCCGCATTTTTGTCCGGCTGCGCCGTATAAACTCTCGGCGAACAGCAGGCTATCGTTATGGAGTCTTTTTTTAATTCAATCATAACTACCTCAATCTTAGGCGTTTAAAAGAAATGCTTTATAGCCCTTAACCGCCTCGTAAATATCAGCTTTGCTTCCGATCTCATTGGGAGAATGCATACTCAGAACTGCTATACCGCTGTCGATAACTTCCATTCCGTAGTTTGCAAGAATATAAGCTATAGTCCCGCCGCCCCCTTTGTCAACTCTTCCGAGCTCGGCAAACTGGAAATACACTCCGTTGTCATCCATTATTTTTCTTAACGCGCCGACATATTCCGCGCCGGCATCATTGGATCCGGATTTTCCTCTGGCTCCGGTATATTTGTTGAAAACAAGGCCTCTTCCGAATTAGGCAGTGTTTTTCTTTTCA
>DFFO01000032.1 GCA_002369255.1 Lachnospiraceae bacterium UBA3774 | reverse complement strand
TATCGGCGGCGGCGGATACTATGATGCAGACGATTGGAACCACGGCGGAAATGGCTGCGACGTTGTCATAAACGGCGGCAGCGTTATAGCGATCTCAGGCGGACACGGTGCGAAAGCCATCGGCGGCGGTATGGCGGATAACGGCAATCTCCCCGAAACCGACGGCACCGTTACCTTCAAAGGGATGCTCGTGGACGCGGGAGACAGTGAAAGCAGTGCTGTCCGCGTAACCGATTATCCCGCAAATCTGAGCTATAATTACGTGTTCATCCGTCCCGATCCGGACTACGTCGCATTTTACGGTATTTCAACGAGCGCAGAAAACGGTAAGGTCACCGCGATCGTAAACGGCCAGGCGGTTACGTCCGCCGAGGCCGGCGAAACCGTTACCCTCAGAGTTGAGCCAAATCAGGGGTATAAACTCGCAAGCATCTCCATAGAAGGAGGCAGTGCAAAGATCACGAAAACGGATGACATTATAGGCCTGTTCCGCGATAAGAACATCCAGGGAATTAATACCGGGGATCATGATTTCACGGATCTGAACTTAGTAGTCAATGCAGGCGGATCTCTTGCCATTATGCGCGGAAGTGAGACGATCGACACGCTAGCGCCGAGTCTTGATGTCAGCCACAGAGAAGCCAGTAATGGAAGAGTATTTTACGAGATAATAGACGGTTCCGCATTTTGGAGATTCATAGAAAAAGACGGTAAGATCATAACTGTTAACAGAACGATATCCCAACCGGATCCTATATTCTACGCAACCGATCCGGACGGCTATTGCTCTTTGGGTGGGGGCACAGTCCTTACCACCGTTACGGAAGGCAGGGAATACACCTTCGTAATGCCTGAGAGTGAGGTCTCCGTAAACGCGACCTTTGAAGAAGGCGCTCAAGGATACCGCATCGTCTCGGATGCTGAAAACGGTAAGGTCACCGCGATCGTAAACGGCCAGACGGTCACGTCCGCCGAGGCCGGCGAAACCGTTACCCTCAGAGTTGAGCCAAATCACGGATATGCACTCACAAGCATCTCCATAGAAGGAGGCAGTGTAAAGATCACGAAAACGGATGACATTATAGACCTGTTCCGCGATAAGAACATCCAAGGAATTAATACCGGGGATCATGATTTCACGGATCTGAATTTAGTAGTCAATGAAAGCGGATCTCTTGCCATTATGCGCGGAAGCGAAACGATCGACACGTTAGCGCCGGGTCTTGATTTCGAACGCTTTGAAGCCAGTAATGGAAGAGTATTTTATGAGATAGTAGACGGTCCCGCATTTTGGAGATTCATTGAAAAAGACGGTAAGATCATAACTGTTAACAGAATGCTATCACAACAGAATATTATATTCTATGCAACCGATCCGAACGGCTATTGCTCTTTGGGTGGAGGCACAGTCCTTACCGCCGTTACTGAAGGCAGTGAATATACCTTTACAATGCCTGATTACCAGGTAGAAATCAAAACGAAATTTGACTTTGCCGACGGAATGATGGCTGCCTTAGCCGGTAATTCTATAACCCTTGACGGAAGTATCGGAGTCAATTTCTATATCGAATTGGCTGACAGTATTAAAGATAGTGAAACCGCCTATATGCACTTTTCAATTCCTACAGGCAGCGGCGAAACCACAAAGGATATTCTTGTCAAAGATGCAAGAAGGGCTAAAGCAGGAGACAAGGTCTACTATGTATTCAAGTGCCCTATAGCCGCAAAGGAAATGACCTCCGTGATAAAGGCACAGATTATCGACGACGAGCGCGCCGGAATTGAATACGCCTACTCTGTTAAGCAGTACGCGGATTATCTGATCGAGCATGCCTCGGAAAATGAGGCTTGGGCGGCAGCAGTTCCTGTTGTCAAGGCAATGCTTAACTACGGCGCTTATTCACAGCTTTACTTTGATAAGAACACGGACGAGCTTGCGAACGCTTCGCTTGCTTCGGAGGAAAAAGAGCTTGGCGACGTTGAGATCAACGTAACCGATCCTGTTACCGAAAACCTGCCTGAAGGCACGAACTTTGCAGGTGCGACGCTTTCGCTGAAATCCGAAACGACGCTGTCGCTTTACTTCACAAGCACGGATACGCTCACCTTCTCCTGTGAGGGCTACGAAGTGGAGACAGCTTCATCAGGCGATTATCAGATAGCCCGTATCAGAGGAATTACGGCGAAAGATATCGGCAGTATCGTAACGCTTAAGTGTAATGGCGGCACGGTAAACTACAGTCCGCTTAATTACTGCAAGGACGTACTTGCAAATAAAAAATACACTCAAACTCTTAAAAACGTGGCAAAGGCACTGTTCCTGTATTGGCAGGCTGCAAGTGATTACAGTAGTTTGATTCCGGACGGAAATGTCGTTGACCTCAGTATAATAGATAATGATTATGAGGCGCAGGACGGCGACATTCTGACAGATTCGCTTCCGGATGAACAGATGATCACCGTTGCAAACGGCGCGAAGATCACTCTGAAAGATGTGAACATCACGTCTGAGACGCACCCCTGCATCACACTTTTGGGCGATGCGACAATTGTCCTTGAAGGTACAAATTATCTCAAGGTCATAGACGCAAGTAATGCGTGTATCGAGGTTCCCGAAGGATACACCGTTACGTTTGAAGGCAGCGGTTCTCTCGATGCCGATGCATCCGAAGCTTTCTACAGCGCCGCTATAGGCAGCTCGCACAGAAAGAATTGCGGCAACATTGTAATCAATGGAGGAACGATTACCGCAAAAGGCCCTGAAGGCGCTGCCGCTATCGGAACAGGTTACGCATCGTTTGATGGAAATATCACTATAAACGGCGGTACGGTTACTGCTATCGGCGGATCCTGGTGTCCCGGTATAGGCAGCGGCTGCTGGGAATCAAGCATCGGTGACATCCTGATCAAAAATACTGTCACGCAGGTAATTGCTACAAGGGGCTATGACGCTCCAAGCTCGATCGGAGCAGGCGATGCCGGTTCCTGTGGTTCGATCACCATCGAAGAAGGTGCGAACGTTACGCAAAACTAACCGGGAAGGAGAGCAATAAAAATGAAAAGAAAAAAATATGAACTGCCCGAGCTTGAAATGATGGAGATTCAGACAGAAGACGTCATTATGGAGAGCATTACATTAGAATACGAAGACGATGAGCTTCCGCTTAATCCTACTGCTCCGTCTGCTTCTCCTGAACCGTAAATAATTTTTTATTATTCTTTTTATGATCTCAGCGGCAGATGTTGATCTACCGCTGAGATTGTTTGCATTAAATAGAGATTTTTCTCCAATTATATATGCAACCGTGGGGGATTTGATGAAAAGAAAAAAAATAATACTATCAGCAGCCTTTGTATTAAGCGCATTGTCGTTTTCCGGATGCAAAGGGTGTAACATAGATGATTCTACTTTGGAATCAACTGCCGCCCAAACTGCCGCTTCCGAACAGGAATCTGATTTATCGCAAGATACAACAGAAGATTTAAAAGATAATACAAAAGAGAATAATACACAAGATAATATAGAAGCTGCGAAAGAAGATAACAAGAAATCTGATTCCAAATCAAAAAACAATAATGAAGATTCAAAGAGCGGTTCGTCCTCTAAATCGCAGGATACCGTAGAATCAAATAAAGAAAACCCGGATAATACCAAGAACAATACGCAGGATGCTCAAATGCCGCCGGAAACAGAAGAGTATGAGCTTCCTTTTGTTCCGAACTAAATAGAAACTGACATAAATACAGTCAGATTAGATTTTTTTTAAAAAAACCGTCGACAATAAAACTGGTCGACGGTTTAATGCTTTATATATATAATTATTTAAATCTTGTATTATTGAGATGAAAACTGCTTTGTGATATTATATATATACAATTTAATAGCAGTTAAATGAATCGGCTTTTATATAAGCCGCTTTGTTTGTGGAGTCTTAAGGACTGTGTTTTTTCGGAAAGCAGGGTAGTATGAGAGTAGTTGCAGGAAAAGCCAGAAGGCTATTGTTAAAAACTCCACGGGGCGAGAATACACGCCCGACGTCAGACAGGATTAAAGAGACCCTGTTCAATATGCTACAACCGTACGTTGCGGGAAGCGTTTTTCTTGATCTTTTTGCCGGAAGCGGTCAAATGGGCATCGAGGCGCTCAGCCGCGGCGCAAAAAAAGCGGTATTTGTCGATAGCGACAAAGAAGCCCTTCGCTGCATCAGAGACAATCTTATGCATACGAGGCTGGCGCCGTTTTCGGGAATATTTGACGGCGATGCATTTAATGCGCTTCGCAGAATGTCAGGCAAAGAACAGTTCGACATAGTCTTTATGGACCCTCCTTATATGACGGACTACGTAGAAAACGCACTGTCGTTGATATTAAAATACAATTTGATCACTTCCGAGTCGCTGATCATTGCTGAAGCGCCTATTGACAAGGATTTTTCTTTCGCCCTTGGACTCGGATATGAGATAATAGAAGAAAAAGAATACAAAACAAATAAACATGTCTTTTTAAAAACCGGAGGTTGAAATGACAAATAATGAGAAGGTGGGGATCTATCCGGGAAGCTTCGATCCGATAACTCTCGGTCACCTCGATATCATCAGGCGTTCGTCGGGTTTGTTTGATACTCTTATCATCGCCGTTCTTAACAATCGAGAAAAAAACTCGTTGTTTTCTACAGATGAGCGTGTTAAAATGATTCAGAGTGTTACCGCGGATATCAAAAACGTCGTGGTCAAATCTTTCGACGGACTTACGGTTGACTTTGCAAAAGCTGAAGGAGCGCATACTCTTGTACGTGGCCTTAGGGCCATTTCGGATTTTGAATATGAGCTTCAGATGGCGCAGACAAACCGTACGATGTCTCCCGAAATAGATACTATTTTCTTAACGACAGATCAGAGATATGCGTATCTCAGCTCGAGTATTGTCAGAGAAGTGGCTTCTTTCGGAGGAAAGATAGAACATTTTCTGCCTGACGAGGTTGTGCCTCTTGTCAGAGCGAAATACAAATAAAACAGTGAGGGATCGGATATGAGCAAAATCGAACAACTTATCAGCGAAATAGAAATGTATATCGACAGCTGCAAAGCGCAGCCGTTCTCAGGCAGCAAAAAGATCGTCGTCGAAAAAGACGTTATAGACGAAATGCTTGTTGAACTGCGCATGCAGACTCCTGACGAGATTAAAAAATATCAAAAGATCATAGCAAACAAAGACGCGATCCTTGCGGACGCAAAACAAAAAGCGGACTCTATTGTAGACGACGCGAACAAGCAGGCTGATATTATTCTCAGCGAGCATGCGATCACCGCAAACGCTCAGGCACAGGCCCAGGCCATTATATCGCAGGCACAGACTGAAGGACAGGCCATCCTGGACGCCGCAAATAATGACGCATATCAGATAAGACAGGGCGCTATCGCATATACGGACAATGAGCTCAAGATGCTGCAGAATCTCCTTACCAGCACCGCGACAAATACAGAAGCCAGATACAATGGTTTTATCAAGCAGCTGAGCGATACTCTGGAGGTCGTAAGTTCAAACAGAGAACAGCTCACCGGCGCGGCCGCCTCGGAAGCCACTCCGGGCGGTAAGGGAGTTGATATCGAAATCTGATAAAGTACGCGCCTCTGATTTTCAGGGGCGCCTTTTTATGCAAAAATTCATCCCGGATAAAAAGCATGTTAAACGAAAAGATCCATCGCGGTTCATACGGATATATTGACTACAAAAAGAAAAATTACGGTATCAAGGCGCTTGTTGTAGCTTTGTTTATGCTTGCCGCAGCCGGCGTCGGCTATCTGATTTTCGGAACGTTTCGCAATCTTATCATGGTTCCTACCATGGTTTTGGTTATACCGCTTGCAATGATGGCGGCTTCATTTTTTGCCCTGGTTAAGTTTAGCTCCGCTCCGCAAAATCAGTATGCCATGCTCAAAAATTTTGATGAAGAGGGAATGCTTTTGTCCGATCTTGTGATCGTGGATAACAGGGGAAAGCGCTTTCTTCTTCCTTTTGTTGTGATCGGCAGCGGAGAGCTTTTAGGATTCATGCCTTCACCAGGCAATAATAAAAATATCGTATCAGATCATATAAACATTCTTTTGAAAAAAAGAGGCGTTAACATGCGCCTTACCATAGTAGAAGATTTTGATGTATTTACAGAAAAGATAAACGGCCTGCAAAAGCCGGATGCAGAGAAAAGCAATATCTCTCTTGCAACAGAGACCATAATAAATACCTGTATGTAATAAATGAAAGAGCTTACTATTTCGTCAGCGGAAAGCGGACAGCGTTTTGACAAATTTCTCGGAAAATATCTGCCAAAAGCCGGCAGACCTTTTCTGTATAAAATGCTGAGGAAAAAGAATATTACGCTAAACGGAAAAAAAGCGGCCGGCTCTGAGATACTTGCTCCGGGAGATAAGGTAAAGCTGTTTTTCTCTGAAGAAACGATAGACTTGTTTACAGGCAAAACGCCTATAAACAGCTATGATATCGGTTTTGAGAGTCTTATTATTTATGAAGACGAAGATATAATGCTTATAAACAAGCCTGCAGGAATGCTTTCTCAAAAAGCTGCCGCAGGCGACGTTTCTCTCTGTGAATATCTGATATCATACCTTTACTCTTCAAAAAAAGTATCAGACGAAAGCCTCCGGGCCTTTACTCCTTCCGTGGCAAACAGACTTGACAGAAATACCAGCGGCCTGATCACCGCCGGAAAGACGCTCAGAGGGCTTCAGCGCCTCTCTGAGGCTTTCAGGACAAGGATGGCTGATAAATATTACCTCGCGCTTGTCAGAGGCGACGTATCGCGGGATTACAGCCTTGAAGGTTATCTTCAAAAGGATGAAAAGACAAATACCGTTCACATAAAAAACGAAGGAGATAACAGTGAGCGGATAAAAACGGAAGTTTCTCCTGTTTGCTCAAACAACGGTTTTTCTCTCGTCAGGATAAAGCTCCTTACAGGAAAGACTCATCAGATAAGAGCCGTCCTTTCTTCCTGCGGATTTCCCATTCTGGGAGACAAAAAATACGGAGTCGGATTTAACGGCGCGGGGCGTCAAATGCTCCATTCATATCAGCTTGTCTGGAATGACACAGAATATACCGCTCCGCTTCCTGCTGATTTTGAAAGGCTTGCAAAAAAACTCGGACTGATTTGACAATTATGGCTACTTGGAAAAAACACGGGCTTCGCGGCTCGACTCTTGAAGATCTTATAAATCATACTATTGCAAGATACAGGGAAAACGGCCTTGCTCTTGTGCAAAAAGTTCCCACGCCAATCACTCCGGTCAATATTGACGCAAAGACAAGACATATTACGCTTGCCTATTTTGACCAAAAAAGCACTGTGGATTATATCGGAGTAGTTCAGGGCGTTCCGGTCTGTTTTGATGCAAAAGAGATTCACGTTGACACGTTTACTCTGCAAAACGTTCATGAACATCAGATCGAGTTTATGAACGATTTTGAAAACCAAAGCGGCGTCGCCTTCTTTATCCTGTATTATGCCCATAGAAACGAGTTTTATTATATGCCTTTCCGCGATATGAAGTTTTTTTGGGACAGAGCAAAAGACGGCGGCAGAAAGAGTTTTACCTACGGAGAGCTTGATAAAACGCGAAAGATCGATACGCAAAACAGCCTTAATGTTCACTTTTTGCCGCATCTTCAAAAAGATTTGCTTGAAAGTGACTGAAAATGAGAAAGCTTGCTCTTACACACGAGATACTTATGCAGGTTGAAAAACCGGCAAGATATCTCGGAAATGAAATAAATTCCATACACAAAAAGCCGACGGACGGCATGGTAAGATTTGCAATGTGCTTCCCGGACGTTTACGACGTGGGGATGTCACATCTCGGTCTTCCTATCATATATGATATGCTAAATCGCCGCCCGGACGTCTGGTGCGAACGTGTTTACAGCCCATGGCCGGATCTTGACAAAATTATGCGTGATAAAAATATTCCGCTTTTTGCTCTTGAAAGTCAGGATCCGATCAAAGATTTCGATTTTCTCGGGATCACGCTCCAGTATGAAATGTGTTATACAAATATTCTTCAGATCCTTGATCTGTCAGATATTCCATTTCATTCAAAAGACAGGAAAGAGTCTGATCCTATTGTCATAGGCGGAGGGCCCTGTACTTACAATCCTGAGCCGATAGCTGATTTTTTCGACCTGTTTTATATAGGTGAAGGCGAAATATCCTATGACGAGCTGATCGATCTTTACAAAAAATGCAAGGCCGACGGCAAAAGCAGAAATGAGTTTCTCGTAGAGGCGGCAAAGATAAAAGGAATATACGTCCCTTCTCTTTATGAGATTATTTATAACTCTGACGGTACGATCAGGGAGAGAAGAGCGCTCTTCGACGCCCCTTTAACGGTCAGGAAAGTCATTGTTACGGATTTT
Organism: Lachnospiraceae bacterium UBA3774; assembly: GCA_002369255.1. Lineage (GTDB taxonomy): Bacteria > Bacillota > Clostridia > Lachnospirales > Lachnospiraceae > UBA3774. The sequence goes on along the minus strand of DFFO01000032.1, from coordinate 13,509 downwards.
GCCTCTGCGCCTTATCCCCAAAAACCTATCATTCCTTATATGAAGATCGTGCAGGACAGAGCGGTCCTTGAAATCATGCGCGGCTGCATAAGAGGCTGCCGTTTTTGTCAGGCGGGGAGCGTATACAAGCCCCAACGCGAAAAGCAGCTAAAAGGACTTTTGTCCCTTGCAAAAAAGATCCTCGATAATACAGGCCATGAAGAAATATGCCTAAGCTCGCTCAGCACGAGTGATTACAGTGAATTAAAACCGCTGATTCTCGGACTTATAAATGAATGCAACAAAAGAAAGATCAATATTTCGCTTCCGTCGCTTCGTATAGACGAGTTTTCGCTTGACGTAATGAAGCTGCTTTTGGACGTTCGAAAAAGCTCTGTCACCTTCGCTCCCGAAGCCGGCTCACAAAGACTTCGAAACGTAATAAACAAGGGGCTTACGGAAGAAGAGATCCTAAATGGCGCTTCAAAGGCGTTTATTGCCGGATGGAACAAAGTAAAATTGTATTTTATGGTCGGACAGCCTACGGAAGATTATGATGATCTTGCGGCTATTACAGAACTTTGTGAGAAAATCGCGATGAAATATTATGACGAGATCCCGAAGGAACAGCGCCACGGAAAAATACAGATCAGCGCGAGCTCGTCGTTTTTTGTTCCGAAACCCTTTACGCCGTTTCAGTGGGCGGCTATGCTTGACAGGGATGAATATTTAAACCGCGCGTATTTTATAAAAGACAATTTCCGCAAGACTTTGAATAACAAGTCGTTGCACTACCAGTACAATGACGCCGAAACCTCTCTTATGGAAGGCGTGTTTGCAAGAGGCGACAGAAAAGTCGGCACGGTGATCGAGACCGCTTATAAAAACGGCGCAATGTTTGACGCATGGACCGAATATTTTGATTTTGATATATGGAAAGACGCCTTTGATGCCTGCGGCGTGAATATGGATTTTTATACCGGACGCAGCAGATCGGTTGACGAGATTCTGCCTTGGGATTTTATAGACGTAGGTGTAAGCAAAGCTTTCCTTATAAAAGAATGGGAAAAGGCCCAAATGGCCGTTCCTACCGAAAATTGCCGCAATAAGTGCGCTGGCTGCGGAGCTGCCGGTTTCGGCGGAGGAATATGTATTGAAGGTTAGAGTAAGATTTACAAAAACAGGCGAGATGAAATATATAGGTCACCTTGATATAATGAGGTGCTTTCAGAAAGCTATCAGAAGGGCCGGTTTTGATATTGCCTATTCGCAGGGCTTTAATCCGCATCAGATATTATCATTTGCGTCACCTTTAAGCCTCGGAATGGAATCAGAAGGCGAATATTTTGACGCAGTATTTAATTCATGCCTTTCGTCCGAAAAGATGATAAAAAAGTTCAACAAGCAGCTTAATGACGATATCCGCGTGATTTCGTTCCGCGTCCTTCCGGAAAACGCGAAAACGAACGCCATGGCGTCACTTAGGGCATGCAAGTACCGTGTTTCCCTTTCTGACGAAGTTTTTAAAGCCCTGTGTGAAAAAGGAAAACCGGAAAATCTCTGGTGGGATTTTTTATCTCAGCCCGAGATCACAACCGAAAGAAAGACAAAATCAAAGCTGCTTAAAGCCGACATCAAGCCGCTTATCATAGGCGGAAAGCTGATAGATAATGCCATCGAGCTTATGCTTTGTGCAGGAAGCGAAAAGAGCTTAAAACCGATCAGCGTTATCAATGCTTTTTTTGAAAGCCTGTCTTTTCCGTACAGCGGAGAAGAGGCTTTTCTAAAAGGGCTTATATCAATCACCAGATTAGATCAGTTTACTGTTGATAAGGACAGCTATCTCTCGCTTGGCGAAGTAGGAGAAATATATGAATAAGTTAATCATTACAAAGTTTCTTGAAAAGATCGCAACGGTTGAATTTTTTGAACAAAAAGCGATCGACGTCAATTTTGAAAACGACAGCGACTATCACCTTTACGATATTTACGTCGGAAGGGTTGACAGCATAGCGAAAAATATCGGCGCCGCTTTTATCGAAATCGAAGGAAAAGAAAAGTGCTTTTATCAGCTCGGTAAGGGCGAAAAGCTTAAAGTGGGAGATGAGCTTCCGGTCCAGATAACCAAAGAAAGATCAAAAGCCAAAGACGCGGAATGCTCTTTGCGTCTTTCAATACCGGGAAAATACGTTGTGGTGACCGAAGGCATTTACAGCCTCGGCATATCTTCGAAATTTTCCGATAATGAAAGGCGTTTTGAGCTCCAGCAGCTTTTTGATTCCACCTACTCATATGAAGATGAGTTTTCGTTTATCCTCCGCACAAAATCAGAGGAGGCGGACAATTCGGATATCATAAATGAGGCGGAGAGCCATATAAAGTTATTAAGAGAGCTGCGTAAAAAGGCAAAACACACCCCTGTCTATAAAAAAATATATGCGGGAAGCGCGTTTTACCTTGACAAAATTCGCGACGCCAGGGCAGTATCCGAGATAGTGACGGATGATGAATCGGTATATGACAATATCCGCGCTTCATATCCGGAAAGCAAGCTTACTTTTTATCAGGACGAGCTTTTGCCGTTATCAAAGCTTTACAAGCTCGAAAAGCTTGTATCTGATATTACTTCAAGAAGAGTTTGGCTTCGAAGCGGCAGCTATCTTGTGATAGACGAAACAGAGGCGCTCACCGTAATTGACGTCAATACCGGTAAAAACGACGGCGGCAAGATTACGGAAGATACGTTTTTCAAGACAAATCTCGAGGCTGCGAGAGAAGCTGCAAGACAGATCCGTCTTCGGAATCTGTCGGGGATTATTCTTATCGATTTTATCGATATGAAAAGAAAGGAAAACATGAACGAAGTCGTTGACTGTCTCAGGGAAGCCGTATTCTATGATCCTGTCAAAACAAACGTAATAGACGTAACAAAACTCAATCTTGTGGAGCTTACCAGAAAAAAGACCCACAAGACGCTGAAAGAACAGCTCGGATAACGCAAAATAGCTTTAAAACAAACCGCGACTTTATCAAAAAACTGCTTGACTGTCAGTGTTTGTTTGTGATATATTTTATCGGCGCGAATTTTGCGCATGCCGCTCAAATAGGTTTAAGCGTCATTTTTTGACCACCGTAATTGGCGAGACTGATACAAGGAGGAAGATTTTATGTACGCAATTATTGCAACAGGCGGAAAACAGTACAAGGTATCCGAAGGCGACGTTATTCGTGTTGAAAAGCTCGAAGTAGCCGACGGAGAATCTTACGAGTTTGACTGTGTACTTGCCGTAAACGACGGTGAACTCACCGTTGGTGATCCTACCGTAAAAGGCGCCGTAGTTAAGGCGACTGCGCTTGAGACCGGTAAAGGAAAGAAGATAATCGTTTACAAGTACAAGAGAAAAAGCGGTTATCACAAGAAAAACGGTCACAGACAGCCCTTTACCGCATTCAAGATTGATTCTATCGTTAAATAATCCGTTTGGATTTTCTGTAATTTGATTAGGAGGTGAGTTTTTATGGCTCATAAAAAAGGAGTCGGTTCAACAAAGAACGGCAGAGATTCAGAAGCAAAGCGCCTTGGCGCAAAGAGAGCTGACGGACAGTTTGTCTTAGCCGGAAACATCCTTTACAGACAGCGCGGCACCAAGATCCATCCCGGAAACAATGTCGGACGCGGCGGAGACGACACACTTTTTGCTCTTGTAGACGGTGTTGTTCGTTACGAAAGAAAAGGCAGAGACAAGAAACAGGTTTCCGTTTACCCGCAGGCAACTGAATAAGACATAACGGCGGCGCATTTACGCCGCCATTTTTATCATTTGGAAAATAATTATCATGTTTGTAGATTACGCAAAAATTTTTATAAAGTCAGGAAAAGGCGGTGACGGACACGTGAGCTTTCGCAGAGAGCTTTATGTTCCGGACGGCGGCCCTGACGGCGGCGACGGCGGAAAAGGCGGCGATATCATATTTCAGGTCGATAAAGGCTTAAATACGCTCGCAGATTTCAAGCACAAGAGAAAATACGTGGCGGAAAGCGGACAGGAAGGCGGAAAAAGGCGTTGTCACGGCGCCAGCGGAAAAGATCTCGTCATAAAGGTTCCTGAAGGAACTGTTATCCGTGACGCCGATTCCGGAAAGGTCATAGCCGATATGTCGGGAGACAATACCCGCGAAACCGTTCTTTTGGGCGGGCGCGGCGGCATCGGCAATATGCACTATGCAACGGCCGTTATGCAGGCGCCTAAATATGCTAAGCCCGGAAAACCCGGGCAGGAGCTTTACGTTATTCTTGAGCTGAAGAGCATCGCGGACGTTGGTCTTATCGGATATCCAAACGTAGGCAAATCGACTTTTTTGTCGGTTACTACGAATGCAAGACCCAAGATTGCCAATTATCATTTCACTACGCTTTCACCGAATCTCGGATGCGTGGAGCTGCCTGACGGCGAGAGCTTTGTTATCGCAGATATTCCCGGGCTTATTGACGGAGCCGCAAACGGGCTTGGACTTGGGATCACTTTCCTTCGCCATATCGAAAGGACAAAGCTGCTGGTCCATCTTATCGACGCGTCCGGCATAGAGGGAAGAGATCCTGCGGAAGATTTTGATAATATCCAAAAGGAGCTTGAGGCCTACGACAAGGCGCTCATAAAACTTCCCGCAATCATCGGCGCAAACAAGATAGATCTTATACCAGCAGATGAAAGAGAAAGCAGGCTTGCCGCTCTTAGGAAAAAAGCCGAAGCTTCCGGCATCGGACTGTATCCTATTTCCGCAGCCACAGGGGAAGGGATCAAAGAGTTTTTATATGCTATCAATGAGCTCAGAAAGACCCTTCCGGACAAGGTAACTGTTTTTGAAAAAGAATTTATTTTTGAGCAGCCGTCTCCGGATCTTCCTTATGAGGTCACATCTCCCGAAAGCGGGGTGTTCGTTGTTGAAGGTCCCCTGATCGAGAAGATGCTTGGCTATACAAATCTTGAGAGCGAGCGCGGTTTTGCTTTTTTCCAGAAGTTCATCAAGGAACGCGGAATAGCTGACGATCTTAAATCACTTGGAATAGCCGAGGGCGATACGGTGCGTATGTACGGACACGAATTTGATTATTATGAGGATGAATGATATGACAAGCAAACAAAGAAGCAAACTTATGAGTCTGGCGCAAAGCCTTGAGCCCGTTGTACATATCGGGAAGTCATCGCTTACGCCGGAACTTACGCAGGCTGTTTCTGAGGCGATAGAAAAAAGAGAACTCATCAAGATCGAAGTAAACAAGAATTGTTTCGATGATCTTAAAGAGCTCGGCGAGACCCTTGCAGGGCGTACCCGCAGCAGCCTTGTGCAGGTGATAGGCAGAAAGATCGTCCTTTACAAGCCTGCAAATGATCCGAAGGACAGAAAGATCGAGCTTTGAAAAAGATAGGTATATACGGAGGAACATTTGATCCGGTTCATAACGGACATATAATGCTTGCCAAGGCAGCCATGGAGAGCTTTTATCTCGATGAGGTTTATTTTGTGCCTGCCGGCCATCCGTACTTCAAAACAGAATGCCGCGTTATCACTCTCGGTGCGTGGCGAAAGAAAATGCTTGAGCTTGCGGTATCCGGGCACAGGCATTTTCTCGTTTCGGATGTCGAATTAAAGCGCGAGGGCATTACGTATACCGCAGATACTCTTTTGGAATTCAAAAAAACGTTTCCGGAAGACGAGCTGTATTTTATTATGGGGGCGGACTCGTTTGCTTTTATTTCTTCATGGCATGACCCTGAAACCATTTTCAGGACCGCAAAATGCATTGTGGCTACCAGAAACGGACAGGTTTCCGAAAAAAATCTTTCAGATGAAGCCTCACGCCTGAAAAAAACATACGGCGCGGATATCCGTTTGCTTAGCTGGGAAGGGAGAGATATATCTTCATCTGACATTAGGCTTGCCGCGTCCAAAGGCAGATATGATCTTGACGTTCCCGAAAAAGTAGCCGGTTTTATAAAAAAGACAGGACTTTATCTTGAAAATCCTGACGTTTCACAGCTAAAATACCGGCTTAAAGCGCTGCTTAAGCCGTCAAGATTTTCTCACAGCCTCGGCGTTGCCGAAACGGCGGTTGATCTGGCTCTTTGTCATGGGTTTGCAGATACAAATAAAGCTTATCTTGCAGGCCTTTTGCACGACTGCGGAAAGCCGTTTGCGGACGCGCTCACCCATGCGGCCATGGGCGCTGAAATTGCAGAAAAATACTTTTGCATAAAGGATCCCGAAATCCTGTCTGCAATAAAATGTCATACGATTGGCAGGATAGATATGTCTTTGCTTGACAAAATCATCTTTACTGCCGACTTTATAGAACCGACAAGAGAAGGCTTCCCCGGCCTAAAACAGATCAGAAAAGAAAGCTATCTTGATCTTAACAAAGCCATGCTTATGTGCATGGAAAGCACTGCGCAGTATCTTGAAACTACCGGAAGGCACATTGACGAAGAGTCTCTTAAAGTATATACTTACTACAAAGAATTATTCACGGAGGAATAAGCATTGAAAGAAGCTGAAAAAATGCTCAAAACAGCGCTCGACGCTCTCAAGGAAAAAATGGGAAAAGAGATCAGCGTTATTGATATCAGAGGCATTTCCGTTTTGGCAGATTATTATATCATCACGAGCGGCGACAACATAAATCAGGTTCATGCTCTTGTTGACAATGTTCAGGAAAAAATGCATTTATGTGGCTTTATTCCCCGATCAGTCGAAGGCTACCGTGAAGGAAACTGGGTTCTTCTCGACTATAATGATATTATAATTAACGTATTTTCAAAAGATGACAGAAGATTTTTCGATCTGGAAAGGATCTGGCGGGACGGCAGGTTTATAGATGTCGAAGACTAAAAAAAAGAGAAAAACAATATCGCTCATTGCCGTTTTGTTTTCATTGATCTTTGTTTATCTCGTATATCACGTGGTTTCTTATGTGGTTCGTGAAAAAACTTCTACTTATGAAGTGGGAACGGTTACTTCCTTTCACTCGGATAAGACTTTTACCGGGTTGATTTTGCGTGAGGAAACAGAGCTTAAAGCGCAGTATCAGGGTCTGGTGAATTATTTTGTTCCTTCCGGAGGCAGATGCGCCGTTTCGGATATTGTTTTTTCAATCGATGAAACAGGAGAGTTCAACGACCTTCTTTCATCTGAAAACGGCTCGAGCGGCCTTACTTCAGATCAGCTCTCGGCAATCACCGCGGATCTTGCAAAATTTTCCATGAGCTATAATTCCGTGGGTTTTTCGGACGTTTATACGCTCAAATCCGATATTTCCGGAAGGCTTGTAGGATTTCTCGATCTGTCCTCGGATGAGGCGATAAATTCGCTTGGATTAGACGCCAGATATTTTCATATCTACAAGAATGAAACGCCCTGCATAATCGAATACTATACCGACGGTTTTGAATCGCTTTCAAAAGAAGACCTGACAAAAGAACATTTTGATACTTCGCAATACAAAAAAAATCTTCTGAAAAACGGAGCGACTATCGGTGCTGATGAAACCGCCTGCAAGGCCGTCACTTCCGAAACGTGGTCTGTAGCCATTGCTCTTGATGAGGCGGACGCGCTTGAATTTAAAGACAAAGACCGTTTAAAAGTACGTTTTGAGGAATCAGGCATCGAAACCATTGCATTATTTGAAGAAATCTCAGGTGCTGACGGAAACACTTACGGAATCATTACGCTTACAAAGTATATGATCCAATATGCCGACTCCAGATATCTGACGCTTTCCATAGTAATAGATTCTCCCTCCGGCTACAAAATACCCAATACGGCAATTACTTCATCCGAATATTATGCCATTCCTGTTCAGTATTATACCAAGGGAGGCAATTCCGATACTGAGGGGTTCTTTGTCGCACAGGTCACTACGAGCGGGGAAAGCGTTACTTTTGTTCCTACGGGCTGTGTCTTCAAAAACGACGAATTTGTTTATGTTGACAAAGAATCTTTGACTCTCGGAAGCGTCATAGTAATGCCAGACAGCGATGAAAGATGCGCCGTTTCAGCCATTGCCGCTCTGCCAGGAGTCTATAACGTAAATCAGGGATATGCCGTATTTAATATCATTGAAGTGCTGGATGAAAACTCCGAATATTCTATTGTCAGCAGCTTTACGGAGGGCGGTATCACGTCTCATGACGTTCTTTTGCTGAACGCCGAAAACGCAAATGAAGGTCAAAAAATTTATTGACAATGACCGCTTTTTTTCGGATAATAAATAAGATGTTTTTTAATAGTGTAAAATAATTTTGGGGGATATTTTAATGGCCGGAATTTTTAACAAATTACTCAATTCTATCAAAATTGATGACGACGAATACGATGATGAAGAAGAGTTCGAACCCGGTGAAGAGTTCGATGATCTTGACTATACCGAAGAACCGAAAAAACGCAGCTATACTTCCTCGCGCAAATATGACTCCGCGCTCAGTCTTGACGACGATTTTGAAGACGAAGACGATTTAAAGGAAGAACAGCCCAAGAGAGTGTTCAAATCTTCCAGAAAGCAGGCGCCCGTGGTTTCGATGCCAAAGCGCGGTTCAAATGAAATCTGGATGTTCAAGCCCGCTTCGTTTTCCGATTCAAAAGAGATCTGCGACACACTCAGGATGGGAACCGCTGTTATCATAAACATGGAAGGTATGAATATTGACGTATGCCAGCGCATTACAGACTTTGTAGCAGGCGCTACCCATTCAATAGACGGCAGTCTCAGAATGATTTCGGCTTATATCCTGATTGCTACTCCCAAGACTATTGAACTTTCCGGAGACTTTCTCGGATCTGCCGGAGGCGGTAGCAATACTTTAAATTATAATATTTGATCCTGACATATATTATCCGATAAAAACTGCATAGGGGGTCCTTGCAGTTTTTATTTAATTAAAGGAAGCAGCCGGATGAACCGTATAAAAAAAATAATAATACCGATATTTTCTTTTGCTTTGCTGACGCTTTTCGATCAGCTCACAAAACTGTGGGCAAGAAACTCGCTTTCTTCTCCAAAGGTTCTTATAGACGGCGTATTTGAGCTGCGTTACGTAAAAAATACCGGTGCGGCGTTTGGAATCCTCAAAGGCCAGCACTGGCTCTTTTATATTCTTGCGGTAATCGTACTTTTTGCAGCAGTCTTTTGCTATATTAAGTACTTATCCGCCCGCAGGTTCCTGATACTTCGGATCATTGTTGTGTTTATATGCTCCGGAATAGTGGGAAATCTTATCGACAGAGTCAGATTTGGCTTTGTTACTGACTTCTTTTATATTTCTCTCATAGATTTCCCGGTATTTAACGTTGCTGATATATATATTTCGTGGTCGATGGTTTTATTGATCATTTTATTGCTTTTTAAATATAAGGATACGGATTTTAAACCTGAAAAAAATGTCGATTAAAACCTTTTTTGTTGATAAAGACGACGCGGGCGAAAGGCTTGACGTATATCTTTCCGAAGGCCTTGCGCCTCTGTCGCGTTCGTATATTCAAAAACTAATAAAAGACGGCGGCGTTACGATTAACGGCATTCAAAGAAAGTCAAATTTCAGACTTTCGGCAGGAGATGAGATAGTTGCCGATATCCCTGAGCCTGTCAGCCTTACTGCGGCTGCGGAAAATATTCCTTTAAACGTTCTTTATGAAGATGAGGATCTGATCTTTATCGACAAGCCGAAAGGCATGGTGGTCCACCCGGGCGCGGGTCATGAAACGGGAACTGTTGTCAATGCGCTGCTTTATCATTGCGGTGATTCGCTCTCCGGAATCAACGGAGTTTTAAGACCCGGAATTGTGCACAGGATAGATAAGGATACTTCAGGCGTTATCGTATGCTGTAAAAACGACGCGGCTCACAGAAGCGTTGCCGCGCAGCTTGCAGAGCACTCCATAAACCGCAAATATTATGCGATAGTTAACGGAAGACTCGAGGGAGAAGGCACTGTGGACGCGCCTATAGGCAGAAGCCCGCAAAACCGCCTGAAGATGGCTGTTGTAAGTACCGGCGGAAAACGCGCCGTAACGCATTATAAAGTGCTTGAGGTCTTTGATAAATATACTTTTGTCGAGTGCAGCCTCGAAACAGGCAGAACACACCAGATCAGGGTGCATATGACGCATATCAATCATCCGCTTCTCGGAGATGCCGTTTATGGGAATATTCCGTCAAGATTTAAAACAGACGGGCAAGTGCTGCATGCCGGGCAGCTGGGATTGATACATCCCAGGACCGGAGAGTATCTTAATATTATTTCGCAAATACCTGATTATTTTAATAATATAATAAAACAGTTGAAAATTTAACCCTATGGTCTTATAATTCTTTCGTTTTTTAAAAAAGAGGTTTTTTATGAAAAACAACGTTATTATCACGATTGGACGTGAGTTCGGAAGCGGCGGAAAAGCAATCGGAAAGATAGTCTCCGAGAAGCTTGGGATTGATTTTTACGACAAAGAGATCATTTCTCTTGCCGCAAAAGACAGCGGCATGGCGCCGGAGGTCATTGAAAACAACGACGAAAAGCCGATGAGCAGTTTTTTCTTTTCATTGGCGCTTGATGCGAGAAACACGATCGGCAGAATAGATTCTCCAATCAGCCAGCAGGCCTTTCTTGCTCAGTTCAACGTGATAAAGAAAATCGCTGCCGAAGGAAAATCATGCGTCTTTGTCGGACGATGCGCCGACTATGCGCTGGCTTCTTTTGAAAACGTTGTAAGCGTGTTTATTAACGCAGATATGGAAGATAAGATCGCTCTCGTTTCGGAGCTGCGTTCTCTTACAAAAGACAAAGCGATCGATCTTATAAACAAAACAAACAAAACCAGAGCCAATTATTATAATTATTATTCAAGCAAGAAATGGGGAGCGGCAAGCTCCTATGACCTTTGTATAAACAGCTCGCGCACCGGGTACGAGGGCGCTGCCGAGCTTATAATAAGACTTGCCGAGATCAAGCAGCGTATACTTGACGAAAAATAGTCTTATATATAATTCCTAACTCGAAAGGAGTAAATATCTATGGGAAAATACTTTGGAACTGACGGTTTCAGAGGAGAAGCTGGTAAGGTGCTTACCGCTGAACACGCATTTAAGACAGGCCGTTTTCTGGGCTGGTATTACAGCCACAATCATGGGAATGATCACGCAAAGATCGTTATCGGAAAAGACACAAGACGTTCTTCATATATGTACGAAAACGCGCTTGCGGCCGGAATTGTTTCAAGCGGCGCAGACGCTTACCTGCTTCACGTTACGACCACTCCGTGCGTCAGCTATATTACCAGGACCGAGAATTTTGACTGCGGAGTAATGATCTCTGCCAGTCACAATCCTTTCTACGACAACGGTATCAAGCTGATGAACTGCGACGGCGAAAAAATGGATGACGAGCTTCAGGATCAGCTTGAAAAATGGATCGACGGCGAGCCTGACAGCCTTCCTTTTGCGACCAGAGAAAAAATCGGCAGAACCATCGATTACTATGCCGGCAGAAACAGATATATCGGATATCTTACCGGAATTCCCACAAAATCCTTTGAAAACTGCAAAGTTGCGCTTGACTGCGCAAACGGCTCCTCGTGGATGATAGCCCCTGCTACTTTCAACGCGCTCGGCGCAAAAACGCAGGTCATTAACAACACACCTGACGGCCTTAATATCAATGAAAACGCCGGATCGACTCATATTGAAGGTCTTTGCGAATTTGTTAAAAACTCCGGCTCGCAGGTAGGCTTTGCCTTTGACGGCGACGCCGACAGATGCCTTGCCGTAGATGAAAACGGCGAAGTGGTAAATGGCGATAAAATCATGTATCTGTGCGCCAAATATTTCAAATCCAGAGGCCAGCTGCCTTCAAATACCGTAGTTACCACCGTTATGTCAAACTTCGGCCTTTACAAAGCGCTTGACAAGGCCGGCATCCAGTATAACAAGACCTCGGTCGGCGATCGTTTTGTATATGAAAATATGAAAGCGTACAATCATCTGATCGGCGGCGAGCAGTCCGGGCACGTTATTTTCCGTAAATTTGCACGTACTGGCGACGGCATTTTGACCGCGCTTATGGTAATGAGCATTATGGTTGAGACTCAGCTTCCTTTAAGTGTTCTCGCGGCTGACGTTACTATGTATCCTCAGGTTCTTAAAAACGTGATTGTTGATGACAAAGACGGCACTCTTGACGACAAGATCGTTCAGGAGGCTGTATCTGCATGCACAAAAGCCCTCGGAGACAACGGCCGCGTTCTTCTTCGAAAGAGCGGCACCGAGCCTGTACTTCGCGTTATGGCCGAGGCCGGCAGCGATGAAGAATGCGAAAAGCAGGTTGATTTTATTATTGATGCAATGAAAAAATCAGGACATCTTATTGAGGTGAAAAAATGAAACTGACAGTAAACGATCTTTATGATTTGTCACATTCGAAAGCAGGAGAGTACCTCGGCGGTTTCACTTATCCTTGGGAGGCCCTTGCAGGCATTAAGGATCTTATTTTGGAAATAGGGAAGACTCTTCCCGCAGATGAGTACGATCACCCGGCAGATGACGTCTGGATCGCAAAGGACGCAACCGTTTTTAGTACGGCTTACATAAACGGCCCCTGCATCATAGGTCACGGCACCGAGGTCAGACAGTGCGCTTTTATCAGAGGAAGCGCGCTTGTTGGCGACAATTGCGTTGTAGGTAATTCCACTGAGCTTAAGAATGTTATCCTCTTTAATAAAGTTGAGGTTCCTCACTATAACTATGTAGGAGATTCGGTTCTCGGATATAAGGCCCACCTCGGCGCAGGTGCGATCACTTCCAATATCAAGGCGGACAGGAAGAATGTTGTGGTCAAGGACGGAAACGAGAGTATCGAGACCGGACTTAGAAAGTTCGGAGCTATGCTCGGCGATAATGTTGAAGTAGGCTGCAATTCCGTACTTAATCCCGGAACCGTTGTAGGACCTCATACCAATATCTATCCGCTGTCGATGGTAAGAGGAGTCGTTCCCGAGCATTCTATCTATAAAGATAAGGACCATATCGTAGTTAAGACAGAAGACGAGATGTAATCACGGAGGAAAACATGAGAGTAATCAGAAAAGCAAATTACGAAGAAGCTTCAAAGGCATGTGCAGAGCTTATTGCTTCACAGATCAGACTTAAGCCCGATTGTAAGATCGGTCTTGCAACAGGATCTACACCTGTAGGAACATATAAGGCACTTGTCGATATGTATAAGGAGGGAAGCCTTGATTTTTCAAAGGTAACATCCGCCAATCTCGACGAGTACAGGGGCTTGGGCGGTGACCACGACCAGTCCTACAGATATTTCATGAACACAAATCTTTTCGATCACGTAAACATCGACAAGAGCAAGACATACGTACCTGACGGCCTTGAGGCTGACGCTGTCAAGGCATGCACAGATTACGACAAGATCCTTGAGTCTTTGGGCCACCTTGATATCCAGCTCCTCGGAATCGGCGGAGACGGACACATCGGTT
>DFFO01000020.1 GCA_002369255.1 Lachnospiraceae bacterium UBA3774 | reverse complement strand
TTTTTCCAGTATTCTCTCATCTACGCCTTCATAATGACCGCACAAAAATACGATATCGGACTGTTCCGAAAGCTCTCTTGCCATTTTCTGATCGAATCTTTTGCCCGACGGTGTAACGTATATCACGCGATGCGCTTTGTCTATTTTTTCCGAAACAGCCTTGTAGGCATTGTCTATCGGTTCGGCCTGCATGACCATTCCCGCGCCGCCTCCGAAAGGATAGTCATCGACTCTTCTTTTTCTCTCCGGTGCGGCAAAATCCCTGATATTTACAAGAGAAATATTTATAAGCCCGGCGCGGCGTGCGCGTCCGAGTATACTTTCATTAAAATACGTCTCCATCATATCGGGAAACAGCGTCATTATATGATAATTCATGATCACCTCGTCTTTGGTTCAAAGATCAAGCAGCCCGTCCATAATGTGCACAAGCACAGTTTCGTTATCCAAATCGACTTTTAAAATACACTCAGGGATCGAAGGCAGAAGCACTTCCTTTTCCGGCGTCTTTACCACGTAAACGTCGTTTGCGCCCGTCTGAAGTATATCCTTAACTTCTCCGAGCTCATCTCCATTATCGGTCATCACTTTAAGACCGATAAGATCCGAAACATAATACTCGCCTTCTTCAAGCGGTATAGCGTCTTCTCTCGAAACATAAAGGTCAAGTCCTTTGTATTTTAAGGCCTCGTCTATATCGTCAATACCGGACAATTTTAAGATTACCATGTTTTTGAAGTACCTTACGCTCTCTACTTCAAAATAGTTTTTTCCGGCTTTGTTTTCAATAAAAACGTTTTTTAAATAATCATAGCGGTGCATATCCTCAGTAGTGGGATACACTTTAAATTCGCCCTTTATTCCGTGCGTATTGGTAAGTACGCCGATTCTGAAATATTCCGATTTCATATAAAGCCTTTTTGATAAAATTTCGGAGCTGCAAATGGCTGCAGCCCCGAAAAGTCTGCTTACTCGATAATATCGAGCGTAACGTGCTTATTTTCTTTTGTTGCTGCGGCTTTAAGAACGCTTCTGATCGCTTTTGCGATACGTCCCTGTTTGCCGATGACTTTTCCCATATCAGAGGGCGCAACAGAAAGAGTCAGGACAATTTCATCATCCTTTTCCTGCCTTGCAACCACAACCGCGTCCGGATCATTTACGAGCGCTTTTGCGATCACTTCGACCAATTCTTTCATAAGCACCTCCGATTATTCAAGTCCAGCAATTTTAAGAAGCTTGGCAACTGTCTCAGTGGGCTTTGCGCCGTCCGAGATCCACTTCTGAGCCTTCTCGGTGTCAATCTTTACGACACTGGGATCTTTTGTGGGATCATAATAGCCAATCTCTTCAATAAAACGTCCATCTCTGGGGAAACGGGAATCAGCTACTACAACTCTGTAAAAAGGTGCTTTCTTCTGTCCCATTCTTCTAAGACGAATTTTTACTGCCATGATATCTACCTCCTTATTATGCTTGTATCAGAAAGGAAATTTAAACCGGCCTTTGCCTTTTTTTCCTAACATTCCGCTCATTTGTTTCATCATTTTTCTGGACTGTTCAAATTGCTTTAAAAACCTGTTTACTTCGGATATATCAACTCCGGCGCCCGCCGCAATGCGGTTTTTCCTGGAAGGATTTATCATGTCCGGACGGGAGCGTTCCTGCTTTGTCATTGAAAAGATGATAGCCTCTGTTTTCCCGAGAGCCTTATCATCTGGCATTTCCACACCGCGAAGCTTGTTTCCCATTCCCGGTATCATTCCGAGAAGGTCTCCGATATTTCCCATTTTGCGAAGCTGCGCTAGCTGCTCAAGGTAGTCGTTGAAATCAAACTCGGCCTTTGCCATTTTTGATGCCATGGCTTTGGCCTGTTCCTCGTCATAAGCCGCCTCAGCTTTTTCAATAAGCGTAAGTACATCTCCCATCCCGAGAATGCGCGAAGCCATCCTGTCCGGATAAAACTGCTCGAGATTTTCGGGCTTTTCGCCCATGCCGACGTAATAAATAGGTTTTCCGGTAACTGCTACTATGGAAAGAGCCGCGCCGCCTCTCGTATCGCCGTCAAGTTTTGTGATGATCACACCGTCTATGCCGATCTGCTCATCAAAGGTCTTTGCGACTGTTACGGCGTCCTGGCCCGTCATCGCGTCAACCACAAGAAGCGTAGCCGATATTTGCACGGCATTTCTGACGTCGGAAAGCTCTTTCATCATATCTTCATCTATGTGAAGTCTGCCGGCCGTATCAAGAATAACTGTATTATAAGCGTTTTGCTTTGCATAATCGATCGCAGCGACGGCAATCTTTTCCGGCGAGATATCTGTTCCCATCGAAAAGACTTCGATGCCGAGTTTTTCGCCGTTTACTATCAGCTGTTCTATTGCTGCGGGTCTGTGTATGTCAAGAGCAACAAGCAGAGGCTTTCTGCCAGAGGATCTGTATTTTGCGGCAAGCTTTGCGGCAGTGGTGGTTTTTCCGGCGCCCTGAAGACCGCAGAGCATAATCACGGATATTTCGCTCGCGGGTCTGAGCAACAGTTCCTTTGTTTCGCTGCCCATGAGCTTTGTGAGCTCTTCATTGACGATCTTTATCACCTGCTGTCCCGGAGTAAGGCTCTCAAGGACGTCGCTTCCGACCGCTCTCTCTTCGACGGATTTTACAAACTGCTTTACGACTTTGAAATTGACATCGGCTTCAAGGAGCGCCATTTTGACCTCTTTGAGCGCTTCTTTTACGTCCGCCTCGCTAAGCCTTCCTTTTCCGCGAAGTTTTTTAAAAATATTCTGTAATTTATCAGATAAACTCTCAAATGCCATTATAAGCTGAATAATTCCTTTATTTCATCGATGCCTGCACTGTATTGGCCGCCATCCTGCATCATTTCAATTATTTCTTTTAACCTTTGTCTTTTGTCAAGAAGGCCGAGCTTTTCTTCATACTGTTCAAGCGTTTTGAGGGTGTGTCTGATAGAATCATAAACCCCCTGTCTTGAAATGCCGTTTTCTTTTGCGGTCTCGCTGAGTCCGTAATCATCAAAAACAACGCTTTCAAATATGTTTCTTTGCTGAGGCGTCAGCAGCTCGCTGTAATAATCGTATAACAATGTTTGCCTGACGCGGTCTTCTACTTCATACATAGAGTATTTTTAGCTCCTTTTTTGCAAGCGACTCGGTTATAATACAACTCCGCTTATGCTTTGTCAAGCATTTTTGCTTTACGTTTTTTAAATGCTAATAAAGAGCGCAGAGAATGGGGACTTCCCTGCGCTCTTTTAAATCAGTGACTTTTTACGGAATAATTACGTCCGGAGGCAATTCGTTTGTATCCGTCACGTAGTCCGGGATCGGGTATTCCTCGGGAAAATAAATGTGCATGAGCAGGTATTTTGCGTCGTTTCTGTCAGTAACACCATCCTCATTGAAATCGCAGTATTGACGGATCAGATATCTTCCGTCATCAGGCAGAGAGACGATCTCAAGAAGAAAAGCAACGTCAGCGTCATCTATCTTTCCGTCAAGATTTACGTCTCCGCGGATGGAGTTTATATCTTCTCCGGGGTCTGAAACGTCAATCTTTCCGGAGTCGGCATAAACTATCGTCGCGATAAAGACGGATAAAACTGCTATGATCCATGCCAGGCAGCGTTTTGTTTTTTTCATTACAAACCTTCTTTCCAAACTCTCTTACCCGAATTGTAGTATTCGTTCAAATAATCAACGGCTGCTCTTCTTCCGTC
>DFFO01000076.1:882-11343 GCA_002369255.1 Lachnospiraceae bacterium UBA3774 | reverse complement strand
CGGGAACCGAAATATTCGCCGTCTGCTGGATAGGCGTGGGCGTGCCATAATAACTGACCATGATCTTGTTTAAAATGGCGGGATTTGCGCGTCCTGCACGGATAACGGAATATTCCTCCTCAAGACTTGCAAGCGTCTTTCCCATCTTTTCTTCAGATACCTGTAAAATGTCTTCCATAACTGACCCTCCGTTCTTTTATACGGTAATTCGCGTACCCTTAATATTTCCCTTCATTGCGTTATAAACGCTGTCCTTTTCGTCAAGCTTGAATATTGCCATGGGAATGCGGTTGTCCAGGCAAAGAGCCGACGCGGTAACGTCAATAACCTGAAGTCTTTTTTCAACCATTTCCTCAATGGTGATCGTATCATATTTTTTCGCGTTGGGGTTTACTGAAGGCGAACTGTCGTAAACTCCGTCGATGTTTTTTGCCATTAATATCTCGTCTGCGTGCATCTCTATCGCGCGAAGCACGACTCCCGTATCCGTGGAGAAAAACGGATGTCCCGTGCCTCCAGCAAAAAAGACCACTTTTCTGTCTGCGAGAGCGTCAAGAACCGCATCATAGTCAAAAAGAGAAACGGCGCCGCCTATCTCAAAGGACGAAAAAACAGCTGTCTTTATACCGAGAGTATTAAAAAACGAAGAAACATAAAGACAGTTCATCGCGGTGGCAAGCATGCCTATCTGATCTGCCTTGACTCGTTCGATCGTATCTGACTGTCTGCCTCTCCAGAAATTTCCGCCGCCTATAACAATGCCAAGCTCAACGCCTTCGTCAAGCCCTCTTTTTATCTGCATGCCGATATCGCGCACTACTTTTTCATCAAATCCTCTGCCGTTTTCTCCGGCGAGAGCTTCGCCGCTGAGTTTCAGCAAAACACGTCTGTTTTTACCCATAACCGCCTCCGTGATTTTGAATATGATTTTATCATACGAGCAGGTAAAAGTCTATCTTAAAGAAGCCTCGATATCATCGAGAAAACTGTCGGGAACGTGAAGATTTCCCATACCGGTCCCGAGAGAAATATCCGGCTTTATGACGCCGTGATAGTCGCTTCCTCCGGAACGAAGACAGCCAAAATCCGACGCTATCTTTTCCGCGCGCAAATTTAGCTCGTCGTCAAATTCGCTGTATCTTGTCTCAAGCCCGTCTGCGCCTGCTTTCAAAAAAGTCCTGCAATATTCTTCGCTTTTATCGACGTCTCCCCTGACTATCTGATGAAAATGAGCGATAAAAGCCTTTCCGCCTGCGGCGTGGATCGCGTCTATTGCCTGCCCGGGCAGCGCCTGCCGGCGGGGAACATAGGCGGGAGCGCCTTTTTTCAGGTATTTTTCTATTGCCTCGCGGGTACTTGACGCATATCCTTTTTTTACTATCTCGCGCGCCATGTTGCCCTTTGTCATTACGGTATCCGTTTCAAGCTCCGGAAAATCGCTTCTGTGAATATCAAGACCGATCGTTGAGAGCATATCTATCATCTTCAGGTTTCTTTCACTCCTGACCTGGTTCATATAAGAAAGAAAGCTCCTTAACTCCGGATTTTCAATGTCGATAAAAAGGCCTACTACGTGTACGTCATATCCGTCCGCCTCCGTACTGATCTCGATAGCGGGGACTACGCGGATGTTGTATTTTTCTCCCGCGGCTAAGGCTTGTCTTACTCCTGCGACAGTATCGTGGTCGGTGACCGCGATCGCTTTTAGCCCGGTTTCTTTCGCAAGCCTGATAAGCTCCTCCGGCGAGAGCGTCCCGTCGGATTTATTTGTATGAGTATGCAGATCGATCATTCCCGTCTCCTATGGTTGCGTGATAATGTGTGTGCCCGGCGCTGTAGTTTCGGTATTTGAATTGGGTGATGCCGGCTGACAGACATTGCAGATCTCGGTAGGCTTTTTGGTATAATTGTTGTCCTGCGTTGATCCGGTGGTGTTTTCGGGAAGCTTTATGATCGCCGCGCCTTTTGTATTTATGCAGTTCGGACCCGGAAGCAGTCCCGATACCGCGCAGACATTTACCGAAGAATGCAGATCACAGTATTCGGTAGGCTCTGTCCCGGCAATGAAATATTCGTTTTCGATAATGCTGCTCCTGTCGTCGCACTCGCACGCCGACGAAGCAAGCTTTCCGGACTTGGTGCATATCCTGCACAAAACCATGTTTGAAGGAACCGGGAAGGCCGCGTCCGGAAGATTTTCCGTGATCCTGTCCATGACGTTTTTCCAGATGATTTTATGGAAATCTCTCTCATCATCTGAAGAAAACTTGTTGTTGTCGTCATATCCGCTCCAAACTCCGGCTGTGTAATAAGGGCTGTATCCGACAAACCAGAGATCGTTGTAGCTGTTCGTAGTTCCCGACTTGCCGGCGGCAGGCAGGCGCGAAAGCTTTGCGGCAGCCGAATTTGAATTGAACAGGCCGTTCATCTTTGACCTCTCCATGGAGCTTTCCATCGCATGCGTCAGCAGAAAAGCGGTTTCTTTTGAAATTACCTGATGCGTTTCAGGAGTCTTATCAAGGATGACTTTTCCCGTATTTGTAACTATTTTCGTATAAAGAACGGGCTCTACATATACTCCGCTGTTTGCAATACTTGCATATGCGCCCGTAAGCTGCATGTTTGTAACGCCCTGTGTGATACCGCCGAGGGCCAGGGTGGGTTTCATATCATTTCTGGCGCTTACGCGGTTGTCTGCCGTTTCGGGGATCAGAGTATTGATCCCGAAATTTTCCACCATTCTAAAAGCCGTATCTATGCTGACGTGTTCCATAAGACATTTTGCGGCTATGATATTCATAGAGTAAGTGATCGCCTGATGTATATTGGCATATCCGGCATACTTGCTCTTGCTGTACCAGTTTTTCGGAGTCCAGGTCGTGCCGTTATAGGTGACGGAATAAGGCTCGTCATAAAACGTCGTAGCCAACGTATCTCCGCTGTATTCGAGCGCCGGGGCAAACGAGGCAAGCACCTTGAACGTAGAACCCGGCTGACGGAATGTATTTGTCGCCCTGTTCAAAGAAAGCGACGCCGTCTTTTCGCCTCTGCCGCCCGTAAGCGCCTTTACTTGCCCGGTATACTGATCGATAACGGTCATGGAGACCTGCGGCTGAAGCGATATATCCAGTTTTTCCACCGCTACCGTATCTCCGTGCATTACGCAGCTGTTTTTGAAGCCCGCGACAAGCTCTTCTATCTCGGATTTTTTGTTGAAATCAAGATATGTCAGGCCGCTGTACTTTCTGACGTCGGAAGTGCCGTAATCAGTATATGAATTGTCCGGATGTACTACGCGCAGCGTATAAGTGAAGGAGTATTTTTCTTCGACGTCGGTATAGTTCGCGGGATCGTTTACTTCTTCGTCAACTACAGACTGGATAAAAGAATCCTGAGTGGAATATATCTGCAGCCCGCCGCTGTAGAGCAGTTTCGTGGCCTGGGCGTCCGAATAGCCCGCCGCCTTCAGATCACGTTTTACGTCGCTGACAAGACGATCCACAAAGTAAGAATAAACCGTTTCCTGATAATTGTTGTGATAAATATTGTTGTATTGCGCTATCCTTTCGTAAACGTTGTCGTTTAAGGCTTCCTCTTTCTGCGCCTGAGAGATACAACCGTTCTTTTCCATATTGTTTAGGACTTTTGTCCTGCGGACGTTGTTTTTTTCGGGAAAGTTTATGGGGTTGTATGCGTAAGGATTCTGCGTGATGGCAGCTATTACGGAGCACTCGGACAGCGACAGTTCGCTGACGCTTTTTCCGAAATACCTTTGAGAAGCCTTTTCCACCCCGAGACAGTTTGAGCCGAGATTGATAGTATTTAGATAATCTATCAGTATCTCGTTTTTGTCGATGGTTTTTTCAAGCTCCAGGGCAAGATACTGTTCCTGGATCTTTCTTACGATACGCGAACCGAGCGTCTTTTCAAGACCTCCGTCAAAAACGTTGTTTTTGATCAGCTGCTGAGTAATGGTACTTGCGCCCTCGGTAAATCTGAATCCGTTCGTAACGCCGACAAAAGCGGCACGGATAATGCCTTTTAAATCCACGCCTTCATGATCCCAGAACCGCTCGTCCTCTATACAGACAAAGGCGTTTATCAGATCCCGAGGAACGTCGGAAAATTCCACAAGCGTTCTGTTTGCTCCGCTGCCCATAAGCGTCTGAATAATATTGCCGTCTGAATCATAGACTACGGACGCAAGCCCCGAAGGAGCGACGTCCTCGGACGTGAGTTTCGGAGACTGATCTATTACTCCCTTTACGGTTCCGAAGATCAGCGCGCCGCCCATTACGAGCACAAAAACAAAGGCGATCAGAAGCAGCTTTAAAAAGAGCATCGCCGCCTTTACGCCGTGCTTTTCTTTTTTTGAGGAAAGATTGTTTAATTCTTTTTGTACGTTTTCTCTTCCAAAATTCATCAGCATTCACCGAATTTCCGGATCTAAAGTCCGCCGGGGATAATTATACCATATCCCGGACGTGTTTTTTACTGTTTTTCCATTCCGGCAAGTTTTTCCGCCTGATCCGCAGCGATAAGGCTGTCGATCAGTTCCGTCAGTTCTCCGTTTAATATGGAGTCGATTTTGTAAAGCGTCAGCTTGATGCGGTGATCAGTCACCCTCCCTTGCGGAAAATTATAGGTTCTGATCTTTTCCGATCTGTCTCCGGTGCCGATCTGTCCTCTTCGCTGCGCAGCCTCTTCTTCCTGTTTTTTGCGAAGCTCAAGATCGTAAAGTCTTGAACGGAGGACCTTCATTGCTTTATCTTTGTTTTTGAGCTGTGATTTTTCATCCTGGCAGCTGATGACTATGCCGGTAGGTATATGCGTAAGTCTTACCGCAGAATCCGTGGTGTTTACGCACTGCCCGCCGTTTCCAGAGGCTCTGAATACGTCGATCCTGCAGTCCGCGGGATCTATTTCAATATCCACTTCCTCCGCTTCGGGCATTACGGCCACTGTAGCGGTGGACGTATGTATCCTGCCTCCGCTCTCCGTCTCCGGCACCCGCTGTACTCTGTGCACGCCGCTTTCGTATTTCATTTTGGAGTATGCGCCCTTTCCGGAAATCATAAAGACGACTTCCTTCATGCCTCCGATGCCGTTTTCGTTTACGCTCACAAGTTCCGTTTTCCAGCGGTTCATTTCTGCATAGTGCACATACATCCTGTATAACTGCGCCGCAAACAGGGCCGCCTCATCGCCTCCGGCGCCTGCGCGGATCTCCACAAAAACGTTTTTATCGTCATTGGGATCTTTTGGCAAAAGAAGTATCTTTAAACCGGTTTCGATCTCCAAAATACGCTTCTTCGCGTCGTTTATCTCTTCTTTTATCATTTCCCGCATTTCCTCGTCATTTTCGGACTCGAGCATCTGCAGGCCCTCTTCTATACTGCGCTGTTTTTCTTTGTATTCCAAATAAGCTTCCACAATAGGTGCAAGCTCGGCCTGCCGTCTCATAAGACGCTGAAATACGGCAGTATCCGCAAGAGTCTCGGGCGAGATAAGCTGTCTTTGAAGCTCTTCGTATTTTTTTATCAAATCTTCAAGTCTGTCAAACATTTTTATTTCTCCGGCAAGCCTTTAAAAACCGCCTTTATCAATCTGTCATTTCCCGAATGATCGGCAAAAACTGTAGTTTCTTCAAATCCTTCCCGCGCCAGCAGCTCTGAAACCTCCCGCGCCTGATCATAACCTATCTCCAAAAACAGAGCGCCGTTTAAAGTCAGATGATTAGCGGCTTTTTTTGCTATTATCCGGTAAAAATCAAGGCCGTCCGGGCCCCCGTCAAGCGCGGCAGGCGGGTCGTAATCTTTTACTTCCGGCATAAGATCTTTTATATCGCCGGTCTTTATATAAGGAGGATTGCAGGTGATTACGTCAAACCTTTCTCCTTCAAAAGCGTCAAACATATCCGAACGCCTGAAATCTATCAGACCATCTGCTCCGTTTATCACGGCATTTTCCTTGGCGCGGCTTAACACTTCCTCAAAAACGTCTCCGGCACAGATACGTTCAAAGCTTCCGTATCTGCACAGCGCAATCGCGATGCAGCCCGATCCCGTGCAGATATCCAAAAGACTTTTTGCCGCCGCTGCCTCGGAGTGTTCCAGCGCTTTTTTCACAAGCAGTTCTGTGTCCTGCCTGGGAATCAGCGTTTTGCCGTCAGTCATAAACTCCAGACCCATAAACTCGGTTTTTCCGATTATTATCTGGAGGGGCAGCCGGCTCGCCCTTTTTGCGATAAAGTTTTTGTATGCGCTCTCTACGCTGTCAGGGACAGGATCTTCATATTTTGCAAGAAGCTCCGCAAAAGTCAGCTGCGCAGCCTCAAAAAGCAATAGTCTCGCATCATTTTGCGCTTCCGCGATCCCGGCGGCCGCAAGTCTTTTTGCCGCATTTGCCAAAAGCTCTCTGTACGTCATGGCGTAAGATCAGGGCACCCGTCGCAGGGCCGGTCAAGCTCACCGCGGTTTTTTTCCTGAAATTCTCTCCAGTCAAAGACAGCTTCTACTGCTGTGATCGCCACTTCGATCATATCATCTTCAGGTTCTCTCGTGGTAAGATTCTGAAGCCAAAGTCCGGGGCGGCTGAGCGCGTTTATCACAGGGCCGTCATGAGTTCCGGCAAATCTTAAGAATTCAAAAGAAAGTCCCGCAACGACCGGTATCAGAAGCACTCTTGTGAGCATTCGAAGCAAAACGTTATCGACCCGGATGAACATAAAAACAAACACGCTGATGATCATAACTATCAGCATAAAGCTTGTGCCGCATCTCTTGTGCTGCTTTGAGCTTTTTCTGACGTTTTCAACGTTTAATTCAAGGCCGTGTTCTATGCAGTTGATGCATTTGTGCTCAGAGCCGTGATACATAAACGTGCGCTTTATGTCCTTCATCATCGACACAGCCCAGATATAGCCCACAAATATAAGTATTCTGAGGACTCCTTCCGCAAGCGCGATAACAAAACCCGAATCCGTCCATTTTCGAAGAATGCTTGCAAGCAGAACGGGAAGAAGCGAAAACAGACCTATGGCAAAGGCGAGCGAGAACAGCAGCGTACCTGCAAGTACCCCCTTGCTGATCCCTTCCTCGCCGGAAGCTCCTTCGGTATCTTCCGCGGCCTCTTTGCCGCTTTCGGGCGTTTCTTTCTCACCGTCTTCGGTCTCATAAAAGCTTGCCGAGAACATCAGAGTCTTTATTCCGGTGATCATTGACTCGATAAAAGAAAACGTGCCCCTGATAAAAGGCCACTTCATCCAAGGGTGCCTTTCGGACCAGCTGTGCGTTTCTTTTACGTCCATAGCAATATTTCCGTCGGGTTTTCTGACGGCCACGGCATATTTACTGCCGTTTCTCATCATAATACCCTCTATAACGGCCTGTCCGCCTATTCCGGAGTATTTCATTTTGTGTTTCCTTTCGTTTAAGGCCGATACGCGCCCCCCAAAAAACGGGTCACGTTCATGCTACATTATATAATGAAGCTGCGATTTTAGCATTGTGTTTTTTATTAAAGCTTTATAAAGAAAGACGCGATATTGCATAAAATAAGAGAGGCGTAAAATCCGCACATGCGAAAATCGCGCCTCTCTTTTTTGTGATCAAAAAACTACTGATTAATACCGTATTTTTTGTTGAATTTATCTACGCGGCCTCTTGCCTGAGCGGCTTTCTGCTGGCCGGTGTAGAACGGGTGGCACTTGGAGCATACTTCTACGTGGATCTCCTGCTTTGTGGATCCGGTAGTAAACTCGTTGCCGCAGTTACAGGTTACTTTTGCCTGAAAATACTTGGGTTGAATGCTTTCTTTCATTTTTTTACCTTTCTTCCGGCGGTTTCCGAACGCCGGCTTTGATGCTCGGATTTGCGCTTTTTTTTGCGCAGTGTGGGTATTGTAACACAGGTATTTCTAAAATGCAAGTTATTTACCCTGAATGTATTTGTCGATGGCTGCGGCAGCCTGTTTTCCCGCTCCCATAGCGAGAATTACCGTAGCGGCTCCGGTCACGGCGTCGCCTCCGGCATAAATGCCTTCTCTGCTTGTCAGCCCGTCATCGCCGTTTGTTATGATACATCCGTGACTGTTTGTTTCAAGTCCTTTTGTGGTGGATCTGATAAGGGGATTGGGCGACGTGCCGATAGCCATGATGACCACGTCAACGTCCATTTCAAATTCAGATCCGGGTATGACGTTCGGGCGGCGGCGCCCGGAAGCGTCCGGCTCACCGAGCTCCATCTTTACGCACTTTATACCGCAGACAAAACCGTTTGCCATGCGGTCTTCCAGTCCCGACGTACCAAGTATTTCCGTAGGTGAAGTAAGAAACTTGAAGATGATTCCTTCCTCTTTTGCATGATGTACTTCTTCCGCTCTGGCAGGAAGCTCCGCCTCGCTGCGCCGGTATACGATATATACTTCATCGGCGCCGAGCCTCTTTGCGCTGCGCGCCGCGTCCATGGCAACGTTTCCGCCGCCTACGACGGCTACGCGTTTTCCGTGCATTATAGGAGTGTCCGAACCCTCTTTATAGGCTTTCATGAGATTCACGCGGGTAAGAAACTCATTTGCCGAATAAACTCCCTTAAGCGATTCTCCGGGGATTTTCATAAACGAAGGAAGTCCGGCTCCCGATCCGATAAATACGGCCTCAAAGCCTTCCTCTTCCATAAGCTCGTCAACAGTGATCGAGCGTCCGACCACAACGTCGGTAATGACCTTAACGCCAAGGGCTTTTAAGGTTTCAACCTCTCTTGCAACTATGCTCTTCGGAAGACGAAACTCCGGAATACCATATACAAGCACGCCGCCTGCAAGATGAAGCGCTTCAAATACGGTAACGTCATAGCCGGATTTTGCAAGATCTCCGGCGCAGGTAAGGCCGGAGGGGCCTGCGCCTATTACCGCAACGCGATGTCCGTTTGAAGCGGGCTTTTCAGGCTCGGCTTTTGAGTGCTCATTGTGGTAATCCGCGACAAACCTTTCAAGACGTCCGATTGCGACAGGCTCTCCTTTGATCCCGCGAACACAGTATTTTTCACACTGGCTTTCCTGCGGGCAAACACGTCCGCAGACCGCCGGAAGCGAGCTGTCCCGGTTTATGATCTGATAAGCTTCTTCGAAATTTCCTTTTGCGGTTTCGGCGATAAAATCCGGTATTCTGATATTTACCGGGCAGCCTCCCACGCAGGGGCGGTTTTTGCAGTTTAAGCATCTTGCGGCCTCGTTCATTGCCTGCTGAGCAGTATATCCGAGCGCAACTTCTTTAAAATTTTTATTTCTTACGTCGGGAGCCTGTTCGGGCATCGGCGTTTTTTCCATTTGCATATTCGGCATCGTTATAAGGCCTCCTTTTTGAACAGATTACAGGTTTCTTCGTGAGCATGACGCTCAAAACCGTAATAAATACTTCCGCGGCTCATTGCTTCATCGAAATCGACCTGATGGCCGTCAAAATCGGGACCGTCAACGCAGGCAAACTTCGTCTCGCCGCCGACGGTAAGACGGCAGCCGCCGCACATTCCCGTTCCGTCGATCATTATGGGGTTCATGGATATGACGGTTTTTATGCCGTATTTTTTGGTTACGTCACATACGAACTTCATCATGATCACGGGGCCGATAACGATTACTTCGTCATACCGGTTTCCCGCCTGAATGAGTTCTTCGAGGCCTGCGGTAACCAGGCCGTGTTTTCCGTAAGAACCGTCGTCCGTCATCATAACGAGCACGTCCGATACAGCGTTAAACTCGTCTTCGAGAATGACAAGATCGTGATTTCTAAAACCTACTACGGAGTGTACCTCAGCGCCGATCTCATGAAGCTTTTTTGCGATGGGATAAGCGATAGCGCACCCAACGCCTCCGCCTACTACGGCGACCTTTTTCAAGCCTTCGAGCTCCGACGGATTCCCGAGAGGCCCTACCACGTCGGCAAGGCTGTCGCCGACTTTTTTATGATTCAGTTTTTCGGTGCTGGCTCCCACTATCTGGAAAATAATGGCAACCGTTCCTTTTTCGCGGTCGTACTGCGCTATTGTAAAAGGAACCCTTTCTCCTTCTTCATCAACACGAAGTATGATAAATTGTCCGGGCTCCGCTTTACGCGCTACATAAGGCGCTTTAATATTGATCCACGTAACGGTGGGATTTAGCTCGCGTCTTTCCAAAATCTCAAACATAGACCTTACCTCCTGTACTGTTATCAAAAAGGGTAAAACTGTAAGCCGGGTTCTGTTCGCATACAAAATGCGAGATGATCATCTATCTAGACCGGACGTTACCGCCCGGCTCGAGCGACCTACCCGAAAGCCGTCGGGCAAACGTATGCTTTCTGCTTGGTCTTGCTTCGGATGGAGTTTACAATGCCCTCTGCGTTACCGCATCGGCGGTAGTCTCTTACACTGCCTTTTCACCCTTACCGCCCGGAGGCGGCGGTTCTTTTCTGTTGCGCTT
>DFFO01000076.1:0-795 GCA_002369255.1 Lachnospiraceae bacterium UBA3774 | reverse complement strand
GGACGTTATCCGGCATCCTGCCCTGTGAAGCCCGGACTTTCCTCACCCGGCGCGTGTGCGCCGGCCGCGACCGCATGTCCGGCCGGACATCTCTGATTCTACCACCGTTTTTTCATCCTGTAAAGAATGGTTCGGGTGTCGGGAATGTATGAAATTTACGCTACGGCACGCTTTCTCAGGGCTTTGGGCTCCGAACCGAAGACGACGACGCGTATTTCCTGCCGACTTTCATCTCTCAAACATTTTCACGACTCCCTGCGTCCGCAGGATCGCGGCGACGAGAACGCCGAAAAGCACCTGCACAATATTGGGGAACACGGCGACGAGAGCCGCGGGCATGCCGTAAAGAACGCTTTCAAAGCCGAAATATCCGAGCAGGATGACCGCGGCGCCGGCGAGGCTCCCCAGGATGAACCAGCCCGTCTTTTCATGCCGGCGGGCGATGAGGGCGGTCACCATCGCCGCCAGCCCTTTGATGACAAAGGTCGCCGGCACGTAAACCATGTACCCTCCGGCGACATCCGCGAGGGCCGAGCCGATGCCGGCCCCGAGAAATCCGAACAGCGGCCCGACAAATGCCCCGCCCAGAAAGACGAGCGCGTCGCCGGGATGCACATATCCGCCGGTCGCCGGGACCGGTACGCGGATGAGCATCGTCGCGGCGAAGGTCAGGGCCGTAAGCAGCGCGGTCTTCGTCGTTTTTTTAATCCCTTCGGAACCCATAAACATACCTCCTTAACGGCTGACTTCGCAAATCCCGCGTCCGGAAGAGCCCTCACCGTCCGATGATGCGGG
>DFFO01000019.1 GCA_002369255.1 Lachnospiraceae bacterium UBA3774 | reverse complement strand
TGTCCAGGAAACTGGGTACATATCAATAAGCGGGTTTTTCTTAGTCTATATGTTTTTGCTCCAAAGTAAAGCCTCTGCCTCTGACTTCGCGTATCTGGGTAATTGTGATAAAAACGCTTGGATCAATGCTTCTTGCAAGCTCAGTGACAGAATAAAGCCTTCGCTGAGATATCACGCACATGATTCCTTTCCCTTCCATACCGAGCTTTCCCGTTTCTATCATCATCATTGTAACTCCTACGTCAAGGCTGTCTATCAGCGCCTTTCTGATCTCATCGGATTTTTGTGAAACAACAAATACCTGAATCTGAGCCTTGCCTACGATCATTACTTTATCTAATATTATCGATTCAAGAACGAGTACAAGAATCCCGAGAAGTATTTTTTCCGAAGAAGAAAACAGCGCCTGTCCGCCGACTACGACGATATCAGCTATATAAACAAAGACGGCGACAGGCAGATGGAATACTTTGGCGCATACAAGATTTACCACGTCCATACCGCCGGTGGAAGAGCCGACGCGCATTACGAGCCCCAGAGCTATTCCCATAAGAGTGCCCGCAAATACTGCCGCAAGCAGCGGATCGTCAGTCAGAGTCTCTATTCCCGGTATTTTTTGAAACGCTCCGAGCATGAGCGGGTAGAGAACAGAGCTTGCAATAGTAGTAAAGAAAAACTTTTTGCCGAGCACTATAAGTCCCAAAACAAGCATCAAAAGGTTCAGGATCAGGACAAATACGGAAACGTCAACTGCAGGTACAAGGCGGTTAAGAACGATTCCTATGCCGGTTGTGCCGCCCATTATTATATCGTGCGGAATAATAAAAGCCGCTACAAGAAAAGCAAGAAGCGCATTTCCGAAAATAATGCATATGGTGGTAACGATAGTTTTTTTCAATTTGGAATCATAAGGTTTCATACTTGCCTCAACTTATAAATAATGAATATATGCATTAAGATGATATTACGAAATCCTCGGATGGTCAACAAATAATTACCTTTTTGGTTTGTTTTTTGGACTTGAATACCGGATATAAAACTGATATAAAGATTTAAAAATTATCAAAGGAGTAACCTGTATGATTTTTGACAATCTTAAAAACAAAGAACGCTATAAAGACATCCCGTGGCTTTATAAGGCCCTTTCTTCCGTAGAAAAATACGCTGATCTTGAAGCGGGAAAGTATCCCATAGATGAAAACGACCGTGTAATCGTCAACCTTTACAATACGGAAAAACATGATCCTGCAAAATATGAGAATCACCGTTTTTATATCGATATCCAGCTGATGATAAAAGGAAGCGAGAGCATTCTTACTGCGCCAAGAGACGTATGCACCGAGCTTGTTGCATACAATCAGGAAAAAGACGTCGAGTTTGTGACTGCCGCAAAGGAAAAGGCGGTGCAAACCCACCTTACTGACGGTGATTTTGTTGTAGTCTATCCCGGAGAAGCCCACGTTCCGGGAACCACTTATGATAAGCCCTGCGACGTCAGGAAGATCATTTTCAAGATAAAAGCCTGATTGGGCGGATGAATCTGCACATTACAAAGAGCTGCCACTATGCGGCGGCTCTTTTTTACTGCGTTTCCCGGTCTGTCTTTATCAAAAACTGATTATTATATAAACCTTTTATTTAAACAGTATTTATGGTAAAATACCCCTTTGGAAAAGAGGTATTTTAATGGCTGAAAAAACAAAAACTCTCTTACTTGAAAAGGAAACTCTTCAGGCGGTCAGCGGCGAGCTTGACAGGTTTTTAAGAAAGATCGAAAAAGCGTTCGGCGTCACGCTCGTAACCCGTGGAGATAACGTATATATAA
Organism: Lachnospiraceae bacterium UBA3774; assembly: GCA_002369255.1. Classification (GTDB taxonomy): domain Bacteria; phylum Bacillota; class Clostridia; order Lachnospirales; family Lachnospiraceae; genus UBA3774. The sequence continues at coordinate 8,791 of DFFO01000019.1, read as the reverse complement.
TGGGGAAGGAGCCATATTCAGACAAAGCCTGTCTGGTTATTACAGAACTTGCCGGGCTTTATGACCGGGGTGGCGAGATTACGGAACAAAGCGTTGATTATACCATTTCGTCTGCGCTTGAAGGTATTTCTTCCGAGCTTTCCGCCATTGACGACGATATCATCTGCCGCACGATAAACGGAAAACCGATAAAGCCCAAGACCTCCGGCCAAAAGAAATACGTAGATGCAATAAGAGAAAAAATGATATGCTTCGGGCTTGGCCCTGCCGGAACCGGCAAGACGTATCTTGCAATGGCGATGGCGATAAATGCATTTAAAAACAATGACGTTGACCGCATCATTCTGACCAGACCCGCAATAGAAGCGGGAGAGAAGCTCGGATTTTTGCCGGGCGATCTTCAAAGCAAGATAGACCCTTATCTCAGACCTCTTTATGACGCTCTGTATCAGATCATGGGAGCAGAGAGTTACCAGCACAATTACGAAAAAGGAGCCATCGAAGTAGCTCCCCTTGCTTATATGAGAGGGCGCACCCTTGATAATGCCTATATCATTCTTGACGAGGCTCAGAATACCACTCCCGCGCAGATGAAGATGTTTTTGACCCGTATAGGCTTTGGCTCAAAAGTTATCGTTACCGGAGATATTACGCAAAAAGATCTTCCCGCAGGACAGGTTTCCGGCCTTGATGTTGCCTTAAAAGTGCTGTCTGACGTCGAAGATATCGGTATTATCGAGCTTACCAAGAGAGATGTTGTAAGACATCCTCTCGTTCAGAAAATAGTTGACGCTTACGAGCGCTATGAAAAGAAAGAAGAATATAAAGCCAGACAAAAAAGACGAAGCGGAAAAGAGACCAAATGAGCGTATTTATAGAAAAAGAATCGTCAGAGAGACTGAGTATTCCCTATAAGACAATCATAGACGACGCAGTAAAAGTGACGCTGTCTTTTTTTGAATGTCCGTATGAGGCGCAGGTAAGCGTGCTTCTTGCGGATATGGAACAGATAAGAAAAATGAACGCCGAATTTCGCGGCATCGACAAAACCACAGACGTTTTGTCTTTTCCTGCGCTGGATTTTGAGACATGTGCTGATTTTGATCATACGGATCTGACCGGATGCTTTGATCCGGACACGGGCGAGCTTGTTTTGGGAGATATCGCCCTTTGCGTGCAAAAAATAAAAAAGCAGGCCGCCGAGTATGGGCATACTCAAAAAAGAGAACTTGCTTTTCTTACGGTTCACAGTATGCTTCATCTTCTCGGCTTTGACCATGAAGATGATGACGAAAGATTACTGATGGAAGATCGTCAGAGACAGATAATGCATGTTTTAAATATTACACGATAGGAGCTTATCATGAAAAATACTACAAAGTTACTTTCTGTCTTGCTTTTAATATGCAGCGTTTTTGCTTCCGCATGCGGAAATGATGCGGCGCAGAGCCAATCAGATGTGGGAAACACAAGCGCCGCAACAATAGCTGAAGTAACTATTCCGGCTGCCACGCCTACAGAGCCGCAAGGTCTGCCGGACGGTTATATGTACAGTTATCTTACCGGCCTTCCCGTAGCGGAAGAGGTAGGCAGACTTCGTCCTCTCGGATTTCAGATAGACAATGAAAGAAAAGCCCAGCCGCAGTGCGCAATATCACGCGCCGACGTTGTCTATGAAGTTCCGATCGAAGCAAATGAAGTGCGTCTTACCGCGATATTTCAGGATATTTCGGGACTTGATCGCATAGGACCGCTTCGTTCGTGCAGGTCTTACCATCCCGGTATCCTTGCCGAGTTTGGCGGGATACTTGTCCATAACGGACACAGCAAATATGCCGTTGAAAAATTAAACAGCTGCGACGATATCGAACTTGTCAACAAGGATTATGAAGCACAGTTCAGAAGCAGCGACCATCTCACCGGACATAACAATTTTACAAACCAGGAAAAAATCGAAAAAAGAATTGAATACCGCAAATTCGAACGCAATCTGTCACAGGATTATACATACAAATTCTTATTTGCGGATGAAAACCAGCGCAATAATCTTGAAAACGGGCGCCCTGCAAACAAAGTTACTACCGGATTTACTCAGAACAAATCGTACTTTGTTTACAATGAACAGGACGGCCTGTATTACAGATATGCATGGGGAAAAGAGCATGTGGACGGTGATACCGGCGAACAGATAGCGGTAAAAAATATCATCATTGAATACTGCTCATATCACCTTGAAGACGACCGCAGCAACAAATTTATCAATACCGTAGGCACGGGAGCCGGCGCTTTTGTGACAAACGGTAAAGTCGTCGATATAACATGGGAAAAAGAAGGCTATTGGAACAATACCCATTACTATTATGAAGACGGGACAGAGATAAAGCTGAATCCCGGAAAGAGCTGGGTATGCATAGTGCTTCCCAAAATGACCGGAGAGTCTGTTTTTGAATGACGAATAAGAATAACTCCTCAAAATCCAAAAACTTCCTCGTTCAGGGAAGCATTTTAGCTATAGCCGGAATAATCGTCCGGCTAATCGGCTTATTATACAGGGTCCCTCTTACCAATATTATCGGTGAAGAGGGTATAGGAGTTTATTCAACTGCTTACAGCATTTACAATATTCTTTTGCTGATCTCAAGTTATACGCTGCCGCTTGCACTTTCCAGGCTGATTGCGGCAAGACTGTCCGTAAAACAATATTACAACAGTTACAGGATTTTTATCGCCGCCTGTATTTTCGCGCTTATCTCGGGCGGTTTAATGGGTATCATCTGTTATTTCGGAGCAGATCTTTTCTCCTCGATGATGAACATGCCTCAGGCATCCTTTGCCATAAAAACCCTGGCGCCGACTATTTTTATTATGGCATTTTTGGGAACGCTGCGCGGATATTTTCAGGGACATCATACTATGGTGCCCACTGCCATTTCGCAGATCATAGAGCAGATCATAAATGCCGCCGTGAGTCTTCTTGCGGGATATCTGCTTTTTAAAGCCGGAACCTCAGTAGATATCGCCTCTGGTACGGATCACTATTACAGCGCTGCTTACGGCGCTGCGGGAGGTACTATCGGCACGGGAGCCGGCGCGCTTTCCGCGCTTATATTTACAGGTGTTTTGTTCTTTTCTTTCAGACCGATTGCAAAAGAAAAAGCAAGGCGCGACTCCACCGGAGAAAAAGACAATTATCCTCATCTTTTAAAAGTGCTTATCATGACGATTTTCCCGGTTCTGATGAGCACGACGATTTACCAGGTAAGCACGGTAATAGATCAAGCGCTTTATGCTCAATATCTGAAATCAGATTATGCCGGCATCTGGGGAGCGTTTAACGGAAAATATATGCTTCTTGTCCATGTTCCAACTGCCATTGCGACGTCGCTTGGCTCCGCCGTGATCCCGACGCTTGCCGCGGCCATGCAGCGCGGACGGACTACTGAAATCGTTGATAAATCAGGTACGGCGATCCGTTTTAATATGGTCATAGCCATTCCAGCTACGATAGGACTTGCCGTACTTGCAAGGCCGATCATGGATCTTTTGTTCAGAACCGACAATTCCCTTGCGGCCGCGATGATGATCTACGGCTCGACTGCAATTTTTTTTACTGCGCTGTCAACTACTACAAATTCAATACTTCAGGGTATCGGTAATATCTGGATCCCTGTCAGAAATGCTGTTATCGCGCTTTTCTTGCACGTCGTGATACTTGAGATCCTGCTTTACGGCTTTGATCTCGGGATATACGGAGTTATTCTTGCAAATATAGTGTTTTATATCATCATGTGCGTAGCGAACAATCTTTGCCTGCGCAACAGACTAAATTACAGGCAGGAATGGAAAAAAACGTTTGTAAGCCCTATCATTTCATCTGTTTTTATGGGACTTGCCGCGTTTTTCTCGTATAAATTGCTGTTTGGTATATTTAAAAGCAACCTGATCGCCGTTATTATATCGCTTTTGATCTCGGTGCTTATTTACGCCGTGCTGCTCATTCTCACAAAGGGAGTTGACGAGGTGGATATTTCCAGGGCTCCTATGGGAGACCGTATCATCAAGCTTATAAGAAAGCTCAGGCTTATCAGGGACTAAAAGGAGACTGTCGTGAAAAAGGTGATCGTTATCGGAGGAGGCGCCGCGGGACTTGCGGCCGCTATATCTTCAGCAAGAGCCGGAGCCGCCGTCGAAGTACTTGAGGGCGAAAGACAGGCTGCGAAAAAAATCCTTTTGACCGGCGGCGGAAAATGCAATTTTACAAACCTTGATATCGATGCGGATTATTATAACGGCGCTTGCCGCGAGCTTGTAAGTTCGGTGCTCAAACGTTTCAGTCCGTATGACGCTATTTCTTTTTTTGAATCGATCGGCGTTTATCCGCTTATCAGAGACGGCTATGTATATCCGAGAAGCGAAAAAGCCTCGCAGGTAAGAAACGCTTTATTGAAAGAATGCGAGAGACTACCTATCACAATCAGAAACAACACTCCGGTAAAAGCGGCTTATAAGGAGTCTGAAAGATTTTTTGCCGTAACAGACGGATATACTTACAGTGCGGATGCCCTCATTATCGCTGCGGGCGGTCTTGCGCAAACACAGCTTTCAGGCAACGGCTATGATATCGCAAAGGCCTTCGGGCACAGCGTTACAAGTCTCAAAAGCGGGCTTTGCGGTATCAGGTTTTGCGATGCTTTAAACAGCTGCGCAGGCCTACGCACGACGGCAAGCTTAAGTTATACTGACGGGGAAGCTTGTTTTGAATGCGAGGGAGAAATACAGCTTACGGCTTATGGTATATCGGGTATCCCTGCAATGAACCTGAGCAATGTTATTGCTGAAAAAGAATCGCTGTCAGGAAAAGAGATACTCGTGCTGGATTTTGTTCCGGAAATGAGCGAAGAAGAATTCGACGGTCTTTTGTATGACGGTATGGGCCTTTTGAGCTTTTTTGACACTTCGCTTGCAAAGATTTTTGATATAAACGACAGTAAAAAGCATCCAAAGCATTACAGCGTAAATATAAGCGGTCTTAAAGGATTTGCCGATTCTCAGGTAACAAACGGAGGAGTACGTACCGATGAGGTCGGAAAGAATATGGAGTCGCGGCTCATAAACGGACTGTTTTTTGCCGGTGAAATCTTAAATGTTGCAGGGCTGTGCGGAGGTTATAATCTGCATTTTGCATGGGCAAGCGGCTTGCTCGCAGGCTGCGCTGCCGCCGGAAAAGAATTTACCGGCGCGGGTGACTCGGGCGATATCGAAAGATGGAAAAAACAGCAGACAAAAAGCAGAAGAGAATACGGTATTTTGATTAAGAAATGAAAAAACTCATAGTATCGGACCTGAAATTAAATATCGAAACGCCCGAATCGGACCTGATAAGAGTTCTTGCGGAAAAAGGGATCAAAGCCTCCGGCCCCGATGATATAGATATACTGAAAAAATCACTCGACGCAAGAGACAAGACGCAATTAAGATATGTTTATACTCTTGCTTTAAATCCCGATACGCGCGTTTTAAACAAAAAGGCGGGTATTTTGTCATATCGTGATATAAAAACGTATATACCGCCAAAATCCGGCCATAGAGAGGCGATTGGAAGGCATGTTATAATAGGAACGGGACCTGCCGGGATGTTTGCGGGACTGCTGCTTGCAAAAGCCGGCTATAAGCCCCTTCTGATTGAAAGAGGGGAAGCGGCTGATGACAGAGTAAAGACCGTTGACCGTTTTTGGAAAAGCGGACAGCTTGATACTCAGTCAAACGTCTGCTTCGGGGAAGGCGGCGCCGGAACGTTTTCCGACGGAAAGCTGAATACCGGAATAAAAGATCCGGACGGAAGGATAAGATACGTTCTTGAGACTTTCGCCGCAAAAGGCGCAGACCGATCGATCTCTTATCTGAACAAACCGCACGTTGGCAGCGACTCACTGCTTTGCGTTGTAAAAAACATAAGAAAAGAAATACTCTCGCTCGGCGGGCAGTATTTATTTTCAACAAGGCTTGTGGACTTTGAAAGTAAAAAAGACGGTATCATGCTAACCCTCACAGACAAAGACGGACCGCATTTTGTCCTTGCACAGAGCGTTATCCTTGCATGCGGACACAGCGCTGATGATATATATGAGCTTATGAAAGCAAAAGGAGCGCAGGTAGTTCCGAAAGCTTTTGCCGTCGGACTGAGGATTCAGCACCCGCAGGACGATATACAGATCGCTCAGTACGGAACAAAAGAAAGGACATATCTTCCCGCGGCGGATTACAAGCTTTCGCACAGATCAAAAAACGGACGCGGCGTCTATACTTTTTGTATGTGCCCGGGAGGTCAGGTGGTTAATTCTTCAAGCGAAAACGGCCGTCTTTGCATTAACGGAATGAGCCTGTCAAAAAGATCAGGAATAAATGCAAACAGCGCAGTCGTAGTTACCGTAAATCCGTCCGATTTTGCCACCGGCAGCTGGAGAGGCGGTATAGATTTTCAAAGAGAGCTTGAAAAAAATGCATATAATATCCGGGGAGGAAGTATTCCTATGCAGCTCTACGGAGATTATAAAAAAGGCGCCTGCTCAAAGGCTTTTGTCGAAGTGATGCCGGACGTAAAAGGAAGCTGCGGCTTTGGAAGGCTAAACGGGATCTTTTCCGAAGAGATAAACGGATCGCTGATAGAAGGGATCGATGCTTTCGGCAAAAGTATAAAGGGCTTTGACAGATATGACGCGATCCTTGCAGGAGTGGAGTCGCGCACGTCAGCTCCCGTCAGAATACTCAGAAACGAATGTTTTGAAAGCGACATTAGCGGGATCTTTCCCTGCGGCGAAGGCGCGGGATATGCCGGCGGCATTATGTCCGCCGCCGTTGACGGGCTGCGCTGCGCCGTTAAAATTTTATGCTCGGAAGATAAAGAGCTTTCCCCCGAACTGCTTTAGTTATATGCTGATATTCCGTTAACAAAGGAGCTTTAACAATGAGAGAATTTCAAAAATCTTCCCGTTTGGATGGCGTTCATTACGAAATTCGCGGCCCGGTCTTGAAAGCCGCCAACCAACTGGAGGAAGCCGGTTATAAAATCTTAAAGCTCAATATCGGCAATCCGGCGGCTTTTGATTTGAATGCGCCCGAAGAAATCATTAAAGACGTGATTTTAAACATTCCTTTCGCCGACGGATATTCCGATTCCAAAGGCATCTTTCCCGCCCGCAAAGCCGTGATGCACTATTGCCAGCAAAAACATATCGAAGGCGTTCAAATCAACGACATTTATCTGGGCAACGGCGTGTCGGATCTGATTCTGCTCAGTATGGAAGCTTTTCTGAACACAGGTGATGAAATTCTGGTTCCGGCACCGGATTATCCGTTGTGGACGGCGGCGATTTGTCTGGCCGGCGGAAAGCCCGTCCATTACATCTGCGACGAAGAATCTGACTGGTATCCCGACTTAAAAGACATCGAAAGCAAGATTACACCGAAAACAAAAGGCATCGTGATTATCAATCCGAACAACCCGACCGGCGCCGTCTATCCGAAAGAGCTGTTGGAAAAAATCGCGGCTTTGGCCGAAAAGCATAAAATAGCCGTTTTCTGTGATGAAATTTACGATAAAATTCTTTATGACGGCGTGACGCATACTTCTCTGGCTTCTTTGATCACGGACACATTCTGCATCACCTATAACGGCATTTCCAAAAACTACCGTTCCTGCGGTTTCCGCGCCGCCTGGATGATTTTGAGCGGCAATAAAAAAATGGCGGAGGACTACATTGACGGCTTGGATTTATTGGCCAATATGCGCTTATGCTCCAATGTGCCGGGGCAGTATGCGATTCAAACGGCTTTGGGCGGCTATCAAAGCATCAACGACTTAGTCAAACCGGGGGGCCGGTTGTACGAACAACGCACGCTGTGCCACCAACTGTTAAACGATATCCCGGGAATTTCCTGTGTGAAAGCCAAAGGCTCTCTTTACATGTTTCCGAAAATTGACACGGCAAAATTCAATATTCTTGATGATCAGAAATTCGTTTTGGATTTATTGATGGACAAGCGGATTTTGTTGGTCAACGGAACGGGCTTCAACTGGGAAAAACCGGATCATTTCCGCGTCGTTTTTCTGCCCAGAACGGACGATTTGGAAAAAGCGTTGGGACGGCTGAAAGATTTCTTAGCCACCTATCGGCAGGAAAATTAAAGCGCGATATTGACGTTGATTTTTACAGAATAGGCTTCGTTTAATCTGTTTTCGTCGATGTCGTCGTATTGATAGTTGGCAAACGCGCCGACGGCCACTCGGTCGCTCGTGTTCACGAACCCGCCGCCGGAAAGGTTCTTCGTCTTTTTAAAATCCTTAACAGGATGCCATTTTTCATCATCTTCAGAAGATATTTCTTCAGCAATGGCAGCGTCTTTTTTTTCATAGGGATTTTCGATCAACGCTTTTTTCGCTTCGCCGAATGTATCGTTTTGAGCCATCCGCAGATAAACGGAATAATCCATCGCCAACACAAAAGGCTGTTCTTCGGAGGCATGCGCGGTAAAAGCCGTCAGCATCAATAAAGCGGATAAAACAAACAGCTTCATGGCAACCTCCTTTTCTCATAACGTGATCCGATATTTTGAAGGTACGCCGATTTTTTCTTAAAATCGAATAACTTATTGTTTCTGATTGTTACACAGGGCGATGAATTCGTCTTCGGAAAGCGTTTTAATCCCCAGTTCCTGTGCTTTTTTCGCTTTTGAACCGGCATCAGCTCCGAGAATTACATAGTCCGTTTTACCGGATACGGAACCCGCCACT
>DFFO01000078.1 GCA_002369255.1 Lachnospiraceae bacterium UBA3774 | reverse complement strand
AAGAGGCGCCCCTGCTAAGGGTGTAGGTCGTTAACGCGGCGCGAGGGTTCAAATCCCTCCTTCTCCGCTCATAGATAAAGGAGTCCGTACGGGCTCCTTTTGTCTGAAAATAAATATGACAGTAGGATTTGAACGCCGCTGCTGTAAAAAAAGAGAGCCTTCATCGGCTCTCTTTCGTTATTTAATAATCCCCGCAAACAACGGAAGCTCTCCGGCTCCGGTTACTGCGAAGAAAAACGGTCTGTCAAGAACGAAATCGATCTCGTCAGTAGTGATCATTCCGGTTGCGTCCACCATCATTACGGTAAAAGCCGCCGCCTCACAGCCCTCTTCGTCGATCATCACCCTGGCTGAGTGTTTTGCCGAAGAAACAAACAGTTTGTCAACGGCCTGCGTAAGCGGAGAAAAGTCGGAAACGTTATAATCAAATACGTCGCTCACTCCCATTTGTATCAGCCCGTCCTTCAAATCAAGATCACAGGAAACGTCGAATTTCGGAACTGACAGGTTTATTGTCAAATCCTTGGAGCCTTCAAAGGAATATTTATCGGCGCTGAGCAAAAAGCTCTGCATTTCCCGGTCGTTGAGCATTTCATCAACAGAAACGTCCTCGTCCGGAAGGAAAAACCACATATTGCAGTCGCTGCTTTCAAAGCTCTTTTTGACTGCGCTGTAATTACTTCCTTTCCAGTATGTGCCGAGCTCTGAGCTTTTCATAAAGGGTCTGTTTTCATCGCCTTCTTCGCCATGGAAAACGTTTTCGGCCGTAGCGCCCTTGTCAAACTCGTCGCTCCACTTTCCTTTGAAATATAGCGTGGAAGCCAGGGCGCAGACAGTGTCGGGAGTAAATGAAAGATCTTTTGCGGAGTCCTTCAAAAGATCGCCGGTCTGCTCGTTTATCCAGTCGCGTAAAGCCTGTGAAAAGGCTTCGTCGCCCATTTTTCCGCTAAACGATGAAGCATAGTAATAAGAAGCAAGCTTCTCAAGAGTATCTTTATTGTATTCTGTATCGTCTCTGAGCCAGATAGAATTGCCCAACAGGCATTTTACGGCGACGTTGTCCTGATAAAGAGCCGTCCATATACCCGCGGCCTGCGTGCGAAGATCCTCTATGCTGTCCGCTCCGACAAGGTCGAGTATCTGCGCCCTGCTGTTATGATCGGTCACTTCGGCGAGCAATGCCAGCGCAAGATAAATATTTACCGGAGAAAAGACGTGCTCTCCTTCGCTTCCGTCACAGAGGAATTGAAGAATGCTTCTTGAAAAGAAACCGTCAAGCTCGCCGTTGTATCCTGCAAGGGCGTTTTGGCGGGCTTCGTTCTGAAGATTATATGCCTGATATGCTTTTTCATAGGCGTCAAAATCGAACTCGCCGTTTTCTTTTACAAAATCATCCTCTAAAGGGAGCGCGGCCTGATCCGGATATACTGCCTTGACCAGCGTGCCCGCAAAGCTCGCGCTCTTCCCGGAAGGGTCGCTGATGGCGGAAATATCAGAAGACTCTTTGCTGTCGCTGCCGCATCCAAGGGCGCAAACAACACATACAAGACTCATAAATAGTGCGATAAACTTTTTCATGGCATCCATCCTTCGTATATTTTTTTCAACAATAAACTACTGATCCGGACAAAAAAACTACAACCGTTTGAAAGATTACTATTTCTTTGCAGTTAATATTTTGACACATCGGAAGGAAAAGGTAAATAGCGATATTGACGAAAATTTTCATTTTATTTATACTTGCACCAATAATCTATAAAGGAAGATTTCAAGACCATTGGAAAAATTTGTTTTTCGAAGCGCGCTTCCTCAGGACGCGGATGAAACCGCGCAGATAGAGCAGATATGCTTTCCTCCGAATGAAGCGTGTAAAAAAGAAGACATGCGATCTCGCGTAAAAGAAGCTCCGGAGGAGTTTCTGATTGCATATGACCCCGAAAACAAACTTATAGCGGGCTTTATCACAGGGATCGTCACGAATGAAGAGTCCTTCTCTGATGCGTTTTTTACAGACTCAAAGCTGCACGATCCGAAAGGCAAAAACGTCATGATCCTCGGTCTTGAGGTAAGGCCTGGGTATCGCTTGTGTGGGCTTGGGAGGAGACTTGTATCTTTATATGCTGCCGAGGAAGCGGAAAAAGGGCGCGAAAGACTCGTATTGACGTGTCATGCAAGGCTTGTGAAAATGTATGAAAAACTCGGTTTTACAGACCTTGGCCTCTCGTCATCCGTTTGGGGCGGAGAAAAATGGCATGAAATGGAAAGGATTCTTAATTGATTTATCTTCCCTGCGCGGCTATAATTGACCCATGCACAACAAAGCAAAAACTCTCTGGGAAATTTTCATAACTTTTCTTAAGATCGGGGCGTTCACGTTTGGCGGCGGCTATGCGATGATCCCCGTTTTTCAGAGAGAAATGGTCGAAAACAAAAAATGGATCACGGACGATGACATCCTCGAGATCATTGCCATCGCGGAAAGCACGCCCGGGCCCATCGCTATAAACTCCGCCACGTTTATCGGATATCGCGTAGCCGGGTTTTTCGGGGCGTTTTTCGGTACTCTTGGAGTGGTTCTTCCGTCATTTTTGATCATTTTTGCCATATCTTTTGTTCTTCGAAGCTTTCAGGAAATACAGGCTGTGAGGTATGCCTTTGCCGGGATCAGGGCGGGCGTGCTCGCGCTCATTATAAAAGCGCTCTGGACTATGTACAAAAAAGCCCCTCACCACCTTGTTTCCTATATTATTATGGCAGGCTCGTTTGCTGTGGCGGCGTTTACCGATATAAACGTGCTTTATATTATTATAGGATGTGCGCTGCTTGGGCTTGTCTATTCGGTGATTGCGGACAGGAGGGCAAAAAATGGTATTTCTTGACCTTTTTTTGACTTTCCTTAAGATAGGGGCGTTTACGTTTGGCGGCGGCTATGCCATGCTCCCCCTCATTCAGGAAGAAGTGGCGGCGCATGGATGGATGCCTCAGGAAGCGCTGATCAATTTTGTCGCCGTCAGCGAAAGTACGCCGGGGCCGTTTGCCATAAATATCGCCACGTATATCGGAGCAGAAGTCGGCGGCGGCGGGAGTCCGCTTCTTGCGCTCCTCGGCTCTTTTGGCGCGACTCTCGGAGTGGTTCTTCCGTCATTTGTGATCATCCTGATAGTCGCGATATTTTACAAAAAGTTTAAAGAAAACAAGATCGTCAAAGGCTGCATGGCAGGCTTGAAACCCGCGGTAGTAGGGCTTATTGCTTCGGCCGGGCTGACCATACTGACGACTGTTTTTTTTCCGAACGGTTTTTCGGCCGTAATGTTTCGGGAATTATCGTTTTATGTTTCGCTGGTTATTTTTATAATTAGTCTTGTACTGATATTTAAAAAGGTTCACCCCATTATCGTCATATGTATTTCCGCGGCGCTCGGGGTGATATCCGGTTATGTATTTTGACTATCTTAACGAGGGGGTCTGTTATGGCGCATCTGTCGGATATTGAGATTGCTCAGGCTTGCGAGATGAAGCCTATAGGCGAGATCGCAAAAAAAGCTCATGTTGATGAAATATTTGTTGAACCTTACGGAAAATACAAAGCAAAAATAGATCCCGCTTTATTGTCGGAAACAGACAGACCCGACGGAAAACTGATCCTTGTAACGGCTATCACGCCCACGGCGGCAGGAGAAGGCAAGACCACTACTACAGTCGGTCTTGCGGACGGACTTTCGCGCATAGGAAAGGATGTTACGGTCGCGCTGCGCGAGCCGTCGCTGGGGCCGGTGTTCGGTCTTAAGGGCGGCGCAGCCGGCGGAGGCTATGCGCAGATCGTTCCCATGGAAGATATCAATCTGCATTTTACGGGAGATTTTCATGCTATAGGTGCGGCAAACAACCTCCTGGCAGCAATGCTGGACAACCATATTCACCAGGGCAATGAGCTCGGGATCGATACGAGACGCATTACCTGGAGACGCTGTGTGGACATGAATGACAGACAACTCAGATATATAGTTGACGGCCTCGGCGGAAAAGGCAACGGAGTTCCGAGAGAAGACGGATATGATATAACGGTTGCCAGCGAAATAATGGCGGTTTTTTGCCTTGCCGATTCGCTTTCCGATCTAAAAAACAGGATTTCACGCATTATTGTGGGCTATACTTATTCCGGCAAGCCCGTAACTGCCGGCGATTTAAAGGCTGTCGGCGCAATGACAGCTCTTTTAAAAGACGCATTCAAGCCAAACCTCGTTCAGACGCTCGAAGGAACGCCTGCCTTTGTTCACGGCGGGCCTTTCGCCAATATCGCTCACGGCTGCAACTCCGTCATCGCCACAAAAATGGCGCTCAAGATGGGGGATTATACGGTCACGGAAGCGGGATTTGGCGCGGATCTCGGCGCGGAAAAATTTCTTGACATAAAATGCAGAATGGCGGGACTTACGCCCGACGCCGTAGTAATGGTAGCGACCGTAAGGGCTCTAAAGCTCCATGGAGGACAGGACAAAAAATCGCTTGCGCAGGAGGATTTAAGGGCGCTTGAGGCCGGAGTTCCAAACCTTCTTCGCCATGTTTCAAACATAAAAGACGTTTACGGTCTTCCCTGCGTAGTCGCGGTAAATCGCTTTCCGACAGACACGGATGCGGAAATAGATTTTATTATCAAAAAATGCCGCGAGCTCGGGGTCAATACCGTTCTTTCCACGGTATGGGCCGACGGAGGCGCAGGGGGCGAAGAGCTTGCAAAAGAGGTGGTGCGGCTTTGCGAAGAAGAAAAAGCGCAGCTTAAGTTTTCGTACGAGCTTGACCGCCCTATCAGAGAAAAGATAGAAACGATAGTTCGCCGCGTTTACAGAGGCCGGGGAATAAACGTTTCCGCAAAAGCCGAAAAGCAGATTAAAGAGCTGGAAGAACTTGGGTTTGACGGGCTTCCCGTCTGCATGGCAAAAACACAATACAGTTTCTCCGACGATCCGGGTCTTCTCGGGGCGCCGGATGATTTCGACGTAAAGGTCGAAAACGTAAAGGTTTCGGCCGGCGCCGGTTTTATCGTGGTGCTGACCGGGGAAATCCTGACTATGCCGGGACTTCCGCGCGTTCCCGCGGCCGAAAAGATCGACGTAGATGAAAAAGGCAGGATAACGGGATTATTTTAAAAAGGAGCGAAAATGGCAAAATTTATCAACGAACCGTCACACACCTTTAACGAGTATCTTCTTATACCGGAGTATTCTTCGAGCGAATGCGTTCCGGACGCGGTCAGCCTGAAAACGCCGCTTGTCAAATTTAAAAAAGGCGAGGCGCCGGAGATTACGATGAACATCCCCATGGTATCGGCCATCATGCAGTCGGTATCGGGCGAAAAGCTTGCTGTTGCGCTTGCGACCGAGGGCGGAGTTTCGTTTATTTACGGATCGCAGTCGGTTAATGACGAGGCTGCAATGGTAAAACGCGCCAAGCATCATAAGGCGGGCTTTGTTGTCAGCGATTCGAATCTGTCCGCGGACAATACTCTTTCAGATGTGCTTGCGCTTACCGAAAAAACAGGTCATTCCACAATAGCGATCACCGAGGACGGAACTGCCGAAGGAAAGCTTGTGGGAATAGTGACCAGCCGTGATTACCGCGTCAGCCGTATGCCGCTTGATCTTAAGGTTTCGGAGTTTATGACGCCTTTTGACAAGCTTATCTGGGCAAAAGAGGGAATCACTTTGAGCGAGGCAAACGATATTATTTTCGATCACAAGTTGAATTCTCTTCCTATATTAAATAATGAAGGAAAACTTTGCTATATGGTTTTCCGCAAGGACTATGAAAAGCATAAGAAAAATCCGAACGAGCTGCTTGACGCAAACAAGAGATACGTAGTCGGAGCCGGAATCAATACCAGAGATTACGAGAGCCGAGTGCCCGCTCTTGTTGAGGCGGGGGCCGACGTGCTTTGCATCGATTCCTCCGAGGGCTTTACGGAGTGGCAAAAGATCACGATCGACTGGATCAGGAACAAATACGGCGACAGCGTGAAGGTCGGCGCAGGAAACGTTGTAAGCGGCGCGGGCTTCAGATTTCTTGCAGAGGCCGGCGCGGATTTTGTAAAGGTCGGCATAGGCGGCGGATCCATTTGCATCACGAGAGAGACAAAGGGTATCGGCAGAGGACAGGCGACAGCGCTTATGGACGTCTGCGCCGAAAGGGATAAATATTTCGAAGAAACCGGAATATACGTTCCCGTCTGCTCGGACGGAGGAATAGTATATGATCATCATATCACGCTTGCACTTGCAATGGGCGCGGATTTTGTAATGCTCGGCAGGTATTTTGCCCGCTTTGACGAAAGCCCGTCGCAGAAGGTTTCCATCGGAGGGACTTATTACAAAGAATACTGGGGAGAAGGATCTGCTCGCGCCCGAAACTGGCAGAGATACGACATGGGCGGCGCGGGAAGGCTTTCCTTCGAAGAAGGCGTGGACTCCTATGTCCCTTATGCCGGAACGCTTCATGACAACGTAACGGCGTCGCTTTTAAAAATCAGATCGACTATGTGCAATTGCGGAGCGCTCACAATACCCGAGCTTCAGAAAAAAGCAGTGCTGACGCTTGTTTCGTCGACCAGCATCGTCGAAGGCGGCGCGCACGATGTAATCAGAAAAGAAAATGCTGGAAATCACAAATAAGGGAGAATAAAAATGGCACAAAATCCGGTAGTCAGAATCGAAATGGAAAACGGCGGGGTGATAAAAGCGGAGCTTTATCCCGAAATAGCCCCCAACACCGTCAACAATTTTATCAGCCTGATAAAAAAGAACTATTATGACGGAATAATTTTTCACCGTGTAATAAAGGGTTTTATGATCCAGGGCGGTTGCCCCGAAGGGACCGGCATGGGAGGCCCCGGCTATTCGATTAGAGGCGAGTTTTCCGGAAACGGATTTAAAAACGAGCTGAAACACACGCCGGGAGTTCTTTCTATGGCGAGGACGATGTTCCCGGATTCTGCGGGTTCGCAGTTCTTTATTATGCACGCCGAGTCGCCTCACCTTGACGGCGAATACGCGGCCTTCGGAAAAGTTACCGAAGGAATGGACGTGGTAAACGGCATTGCCGAGACCGCGACGGATTGGAGCGACAGGCCTCTTGAAGAACAAAAAATCAAAAGCATGACGGTTGAGACGTTCGGCGTCGATTATCCGGAGCCCGAGAAAGTTTGAGGAAAAGAATATGCAGGCAACGACATTTGAGATCAACGACGGGCTTTTAAAAATATTTCCGCACGGAAATATCGACACTGCGACCGCACCGCAGATAGAAAAGGAAATTGAAACGATAAAAGAAGAAAATCCGCACGAGAGGACGGTACTCGACCTTGGCGACGTTTCCTACGTGTCAAGTTCCGGACTTCGCGTTGTCCTGAGGCTCAAAAAAGCAGAGCCGGACTTTTCGGTGACCGAGGTCAGCTCCGAGGTTTATGAAATCTTTGAAATGACCGGCTTTACCGAAATGATGACGGTTGAAAAGGCAATGCGCAGGCTGTCGGTGGACGGCTGTCAGGTCATCGGCCAGGGAGCAAAGGGCATCGTTTACAGATGGAGCCCCGATATCATTGTAAAAGTATATAAAAATAAAGAAGATATCAAAGCCGTATCAAAGGAAAGAGAGCTGGCGAGAAAAGCGTTTATACTCGGAGTTCCGACGGCGATACCTTACGATATCGTACGGGTGGGCGATTCTTACGGATCGGTTTTTGAACTTCTTGCTGCGAAATCGCTTTCCGAAACCATTACGGGCGATCCTGAAAACCTCGAAAAATACGTCGGGATATATGCCGATCTTTTAAGACAGATACATTCCGTTGAGGTGGACGAGAGCATTCCGGACATCAGGAGCAAAGGCGCGCAGTGGCTTGATGAGGCCGGCCCGGCTCTTACTGAGGATGAAAAAACAAAGATCAGGGTACTGCTTGACGGGATCGGGGAGTCGAATACGCTTCTTCACTGCGATTATCACACAAACAATATAATGATGCAGGGCGGGGAGGCGATCCTGATAGACATGGATACTCTCTCCCGCGGAAATCCCATTTATGAGATCGCGAACATCTATACCGCCTATGTCGCTTTCGGCGAAGAAGACCCTGATATGGTAGAAAAATTCATGGGGCTGCCTTTTGAGACGTGCAAAAAAATATGGGAGCTCTTCCTGCCAGCCTACTTTGCGGGAAAAGATTCTTCCTATATAAATAAGGCCGCAGACGCAGCAATGCTTTTGGCCTATCTCAGAGTCATCAGACACAACGTTCGCAGAGGGAACGACAAGACTGAAAAAGGAAGGGCTGTTATTGAGAATGCTCACGGCAGACTGTCGGATCTTCTCGGCAGAGTAGAGTCCCTTTCGATCTAATATATCTTGTGCCTGAAAACGCCTTTAAATACAAGATTTTGTAAGGCGCAAAAAAAGCAAAAAAATCTTCAATTTTTCTCAAAAAGATGTTGACAAACAATGTTGCAAAGTGCTATATTAAACGTCGCCGCCAAAAAAGGCGGCGAAATTTACGGAAAGAAAGAGCCGTAAG
>DFFO01000008.1:10486-32516 GCA_002369255.1 Lachnospiraceae bacterium UBA3774 | reverse complement strand
CTCTTAAACATACTATCTCCTCAAAGCAACATAGTTCCATTTCTTCAAACTTATAAATGGATTATAGTACCATTTCTTCAATACTTCAAGGGCATTATTCCGTTTATTCAAGATTTATTTCTGCTTTTAGTACTGTTTCTTCCAAATTACCGCAAAAAAGCACCCTGCATAACGCAGAGTGCTCTCATCTCATCGGGTAGTTCACCTTAAAAGGTGTAAACGGGGTGTAAATCCGTTTGAAAAATCTTCAAAATGCCGTATTTTCAAGGGTTTCCGCCTTACTGAAATCTCTTGCCCCAGCAGACGAACAGTACTTTAATCATGTCTTTGCTTCTCTCTTTCCGCGTTGTGTCCCTTCCCAAATCAAAAGGTGTAAGCAAGGTGTAAATCAGATACCACTCTACCCATAAATGGCTTATTTCCGCCATTTCTTTAGGGCGTTTCAAATCCTGCCGTGACAGACAAATAAAATTTTCATCATAGTAAAAATCAGCTCCTAACTTTTTCATTATTCTTCCTTATTTGGTATGACGTTTTAATTCTTTACCAATATCCCCGCAATACATAGCACACAAATTGCTGTCGCTATTTTTGCATAATTGCATAGATAAAAGCAATACATTTTTTATATTCCATTTTTCGAGCAATACTCCCCCTACCCCCCCTCCACACAAAGTCCTTCCCCCGGATTTATTACACTTGCGATAAAGCGCTTTTGGATATATAATCAACCGTACAAACTAAGCTTTAATTCGGACATACTTAAAGATAAATGGAAGAGAAGAAACCTGTAGAGCGGCAGGAGGGTGACGCCGCTGAAAAAGAAAAAAAGGAAGTGAAAAACGCGTGGGGTTGTTCCTTGGACTTTGTTGCGTTTATCATTTTTTATACTTTGATTGTAATAATAGTCAGGATTCTTACGAGCATTTAGACCATAAAAATATTACTGTCCTGCCTGTTTCAAATTCGAATAGGCAGGATTTTTTTAGAGAGGGGAAACATGTCTGCGCAGTCTGCAAGAGAATATTTGAAGGAAAAAGGTTTTGAAGACAGAATCATAGTCAGAAGCGATTCCACGGCAACGGTTGAAACGGCAGCGGCCGCGATAGGCGTTACTCCCGGCGAGATTGCAAAATCCCTTTCGTTTATCGTTGAAGGATCGCCGGTTATGATCATAGCGGAGGGGACTGCGCGGATTGATAACAGAAAATTCAAAGACGAGTTTCACGAAAAGGCAAGAATGATTGCCTTTGAAGAGGTAGAAGAGATGATTGGACACGCTCCGGGAGGGGTTTGCCCTTTTGGGATAAAAAGTGAAGTTAAAATATATCTGGATGAGTCTCTTCGCAAATATGAATACGTTTATCCCGCCGCAGGCGACGCCCACTCTGCGGTAAAGCTGTCAATCAATGAACTGGAGTCGGCGGTGGATTTTGAAAAATGGATAGACGTCGCAAAAAATGAGTAAAAAACATGACAGAATTTCAACTTGCCGTTTATCAGACGGTTCAAAAAATTCCTTCCGGGCGCGTTGCCACCTATGCGCAAATCGCAAGAGAAGCGGGTTATCCGGGAGCTGCGCGGGCTGTAGGAAACGCCCTGCATATAAATCCTTTTCCGGATACGGTTCCGTGTTTTCGCGTAGTTCACGCGGACGGGAGCCTCTGCAGCTCGTTTGCGTTCGGCGGGATAGCAAGCCAGCGTGAGCTTCTTGTGGAAGACGGAGTCGCGGTGGTAAACTATAAAATAAATCTCGCCGAGTATCAGTGGGATCCCGGCGAGAGTCTGAAATAGTTTTTTGTATTTATTTAAAACGATATTCGACAAACTTTGAGTATTTTTCACCTTTTTTAAGCACAGGACTTTCGTATCCGGGCATATTCGGGCTGTTCGGAACTACTTCCGGCTCAAGCGCCAGCCCGGCATAATCGTCAAAACCGTCGATCGGCCCCGTGTACATCTGCACAGCGGGAAAATCAGTAAACAATTCCATAGTTACGTCCCTGCCGGTAAGCGTCAGCGCCGGCACTGTTTTTCTGTCGCTTCCTTCTCTGAGCAAAAAGCAGTGGTCAAAAAAGCCGCCGACCTTTTTCGGGGATCTGAAATCAAACGCGTCAGCCGTTTCAAGCTCGGCGCCAGTAGGAATCAGGCGTTCGTCCACAGGCAGATATTTTTCGCTGTCAAATGTCAGCACGTCATCGCGGACGTCGCTGCCGTCGATCTGCCAATAGGCATGCGTGGTCGGAGCAAAAAGGGTATCTTTGTCGGACTCGGCTTCAAACGTAATTCTAAAACCGTCTTTGAAAATACTGTAAATAACAGTAGCGGTAAGATTTCCGGGATAACCGTTGTCGCCGTCGGGTGAGAAAAGCTCAAACTTTACGGCATTATCGTCTAAAATTTCCGCTTTCCATTCGCGTCTGTCAAATGCGTCAGGTCCGCCGTGAAGCTGGTTCCCGTTTTCGTTGGGCGTTACTTTCAGCAGCTCCCCGTTTAGCTTAAATTCCGCGTTTTCTATGCGGTTCGCGTATCTTCCGATGATGGCGCAAAGATACGATTTACGCGCCAGGTATTCTTCGGGCGAGCCGTAGGAGAGAACACGGTTTTTCCCTTTAAAGCAGACGTCGGTAAGCGTCGCCCCAAGTGTAGTGACCGAGACTAAAATCCCGTCGTTACTGATCGTGTACTTCTCAAATTCCCCAAAAGCTTCTTTTTTTACCATAAAATCCCCCTATCTTCTTATTGCCTTGAAATTGCCGATAGTATCGGAAACGTTGCTGACAAAGGCAAACGAATCGGGATACTTTTCGACGATTTCCTGCAGTTTAATTATCTGATGTTTATGAATAATGCAGATGAGCATTCCCATATCTTTTCCGGAGTACATTCCCTTGGCGGGAATGAGGGTGGCGGAATGCCGCAGTTTTTCTATGATCTCTTTTGAAATTGCTTCCGAATGGGGCGTTACTATCTCCACTTCCACCTGTTTACGCACTCCGCGCAGCATATTTTCCGCGATCTGGCTGGAAATAAACGCATAGATAATGCAAAGCAAAACCGGCTCGAGATTAAAGTCGTAAACAAAATATGATATGCAGGCAATGGAAAGCTTCATTATAAAGCTGAGCCATGAAAGCGTTACCTCGGGACGTTTGATCCTGACAAATTCCGAGATGATATCCACGCCGCCGGTAGAACCGCCGTGCTTTAGTACCACTCCGAAGATCAGCCCGCAAAGCGCGCCTGCCGCGACGGGCGCAAGGACGGTGCTCGTGCCGTTTGCGGTCTTATAAACAAAATCCGTAACGTCGATTACGCGGTATTTAAAAAGCAAAAGCGCTCCCGAAAAAGCGAATGTAAATACCGTGGATTTGGCGGCAAAGCCCTTGTCCAAAAAAATGAATGCCGCGATACACAGCGGAACATTGACGGCAAGATTGAGAAATCCGACGCTGATTCCGAATTTGTACTGGATCATAGTGCACAAACCCTCAATACCTGCGGGTGCGAACTGATTTTCAAATATGAATATCTGATAGGTAAAAGCCATCAAAAAAGACAGTATAACCATCAAAGCGTAGTCTGTGATTTGACTTTTTTTCATTTGAAACTCCTTTGCTAAAGTAAAATCGTCAGTTGCTGTAATCCGTATCAAAATTGACATAGTAGTCGTACTGCGGAAGTTTTTCCTTTAGCTGTTTTTTCAGACTGTCCGCAAGAGCGCCCTTGTCAGTTACGCTGAAATCGACAAGAGCGTCAAAAGAAACGAGCTGTTTTTCATCGTCGAAAAACAGTGCGTGGATAGAACTGACTCCGGGCTGAGAAACTACGATATTTTCGATGATGTCTCTTTCGGCGGGGTGATCTTTGTCATATGAATAGATACCGACCGTTACAAAGATGGAAAATTTTTCAAGAACAAGCGCCTGAATGTCGCGGATCAGCTTGTGAATGTCACGCGCGGTCATATCGGAATCGACCTCTATATGGAGCGAGCCTATAGCTGTTTCGGGGCCGTAGTCGTGAAGTATCAGATCGTGAACGCCGCGGACGCCGTCGATTTTATTTACTTCGTCGCGGATCGCTACGGTTATCCCGCTGTCAGGGCGCACACCGACAATATTTCCGACAGATTCCATCAGCATTTCGCTTCCGGATTTGACGATAAAAACGGAGATCAAAACGCCGATGTAGCCGTCAATATTTAGCCCCCAGATCAGGGCTGCGATCGCACCGACCAGGGTTGACGCGGAAAGAAACGCGTCGGACTTGGAGTCTGTTCCGATAGCGACAAGCGAGTCCGAATTGTATTTTTTGCCACGGATCTCCATAAATTTTCCGAGTGCCAGCTTTACGATTATCGCAACGGAAATGATAATGATAGTGAGCGCGGAATAGTCGGGTGTCTCGGGGGCAAAGATTTTTTTGACGGATTCGGCAAAAGAGGTCGCGCCTGCCGCTATTACGATGCCGGAAATGATGATGGAGCTGAAATATTCTACTCTGCCGTGACCGTAAGGATGCTTTTCGTCGGGCTTTCTCCTTGCGAGCTTAATCGCGACGATGGTAATGACGGATGAAAGCGCGTCGGTGAGATTGTTGACGGCGTCAAGGATTACTGAAACCGAGCTTGCAAGAAGCCCCGCGACCGCCTTGAAAGCAGCAAGAAAAACGTTTGCCAAAATACCTATCGCGCTGGAGCGCGTTATTTGTTTTTCTCTCACATTGCCATCCATAATAACCTCCGAAAAAATATTTTCACAACAAGTATTATAATTAAAAACGCAGTTTGTGAAAAGGATTATTATTACTTTTCAGGCGTTATTCTTGACAAAAAACAAGAGGATAAATATTATTTTATACAGATCGTAACTGTTTTGACGGAGGAAAAATGGAATATGAAATTCGTCGGTCCGCAAGAAGGTCGGCGGCGATAGAAATAAAAAACGACGCGGTGATAGTTCGCGTGCCGATGCATTACAGTGACGCGATGGCAAAAGAGCTCGTGAAAAAGCACCGCGGCTGGATAGAAAAAAAGCTCAGACAAATCGATGAACGAAAGAAAGACGCTGCCCTAAAAGGCTTTTCCGATGAAAAACTAACGGAAGCCGAAATACGCCGGCTGAAAAACGAGGCGAGAAAAGCTTTTCCGGAGAGAATAGAAAAGTATGCGCAGCTTGTCGGAGTCACGCCGGGGAAAATATCATTCGGAACGGCAAAGACGCGCTGGGGAAGCTGCAGCGCCGGCGGTAATATACGTTTTAACGCGCTGCTCATGCTTACGCCCGATCCCGTGATCGACAGCGTGATCGTTCATGAGCTGTGCCATATCAAACAGATGAATCACTCAAAGCGGTTTTATGAGGAAGTTGTCCGTGTTTTTCCGGAATACCGCAAGTGGAACGGCTGGCTCAAGGAAAACGGAAAATATCTTCTGCAGAGGTTGTGAGGAAAAATATGAATGAAGAATTAAAAAGCTACAAGGAAAAGATTCTTTTGCTGACAAAGGATTGCGACGTCAATACAAAGTGGCGGGTCAGCAGTCTGCTCGAAGCAATGCAGACAGTTTCCGGAAATCATTGCGAGCTGCTTGGCGCCGGAAAAGCCGAGCTTGACGCCATGGGCGTAACGTGGGTGCTTGCAAGAAGCGAGATTGAAATGAAACGCTGGCCAAGCTACGGCGAGGAGATCACAGTCGAAACCATTCCTCTCGCAAACAGGCATTTCATGTTTCCGCGTGTGTTTTTCCTTTATGATGAAAACGGCGAGAAGATCGGCTCCGCAAACACCGCCTGGTCGCTTTTTGATATCAGCAACCGCAGCGTAGTGACAAAGGTGGATCATATCGCCGCGATCCTTCCGGATAACAGCGATCTTGACATAAATGCGGTTATTCCTTCACAGATACGAAATCTGGACGGCGAAAAGACGAGCGTGAAATACGAACCGCTGTATTCCGATCTTGATTTTAACGGCCACGTCAACAACACGAAATATGCCGATTTTTTATGCAATACGCTTGGTATTGACTTGATGAAAAAATACGAGTTTTCAAAGCTTGCTTTTAATTACAAAACAGAAGTGCTCCCCGGGCAAAAGCTCACTTTTAATCTTTACAGAAAAGAAAACGATTTTCTGCTGATCGGTGAGACTAATGAGTACGAGGCGTTTCGTATCGGAGGAAGCCTGAAGAAGAGGGCCTGAGGGATCTTGCGGGCCTTGTAAAAAAAGATTATTGTTATTTCTGCTGCCTGCGGCTATATATTGGCCGCGGGCTTTTTTTATGAAATTTTATGCGTAAGACCTAAAACATCTTGCAAAAATGTGCCGTAAGCGATATAGTTAGCAAAGGCTAATTAGCAGAAGCTAACCAAAAGCCGTGACGAAAAGAGGGTAAAGCAGATGTTTTTGGAATTACAGCAGATCAAAAAGTCATTTGGAGATGAAAACAACCGCGTTGAGGTGTTAAATGGCGTTGACTTGAGCGTGAAAAAAGGGGAATTTGTTGTTTTTCTCGGCCCGTCAGGTTCAGGCAAATCCACGTTGTTAAATATCATAGGGGGTATTGACCGGGCAGACAGCGGAAAAATGTATGCGGACGGAAAATGTGTTTCCGAAATGCGTGAAAGGGAACTTGGGCAGTATCGCAGAAAAAATCTCGGATACGTTTTTCAGATGTACAATTTGATTCCGAACCTGACTGTCCGCGAAAACATTGAAGTCGGGGCATACCTTGGAGAAAACACGCTTGATACGGACGGGATATTAAGCGTACTGGGACTAAAAGAGCATGCGGATAAGCTTCCGAATCAATTGTCGGGCGGACAGCAGCAGCGCACTTCGATCGGAAGGGCGGTCGTAAAAAACCCAGGTCTGCTCCTGTGCGACGAACCTACCGGAGCGCTGGATTATTCCACATCGAGAGAGATCTTAAAAACCATAGAAGCCGTCAACCAAAAATACGGCTGTACCATATTGATGGTAACCCACAATGAAGCAATCGGCCGGATAGCGGACAGAGTGATATCTTTAAGAGACGGAGTAATACATAAAAATATCGCAAACGAAAACAAAATATCCGCGAGGGAATTGGAATGGTAAAGAAAAATCCGTTAAGAAAAAGGTATCTTCGCGAGCTTAAAGGAGAGTTTTCCAAGTATCTCATCATTTTCCTTTTGATGACTTTTTCAGTAGGCCTTCTTTCCGGGTATCTCGTCGCAGATGAAAGCATGCTGAAAACTTACGACGAGAGCTTTGAAAAATATAATATTGAAAACGGAAATTTTACCGCAAAAAAACAGGTAAGTCCCGAACAAAAAGAACTTATCGAAGAAAACGGAATAAAAATATACGAACAGTTTTATCTGGAAAAACCTCTCACAAACGGCAGCAGGATCCGTTTGTTTTCTCCCAGAAAAGAGGTAAATTTGGTATGCCTCATGCAAGGGGCAATGCCATCCGCGCCGGATGAAGCCGCCATAGACAGAATGTATGCAAACAACAACGGTTTAAAGATAGGCGACTATTTGACGATTGATGAAGAAGGCGGCGCGACTTACCGTATTACAGGCCTGGTGGCACTTTCCGATTACAGCACTCTCTTTGAAAACAATAATGACATGATGTTTGACGCGCTGAAATTCGGCGTGGGTATAATTACGGATACGGCGATATCGGCATATCCGGCAAGGGAACTGACTTTCAATTACGCATGGAAATATCTTGAATTTCCGAAAGACGATATGGAGGAAAAAGCGGTTTCCGACGAGCTGATCAAAAAGCTGGCAAAAATCATCAGACTTGAAGATTTTGTACCCGGATATCTGAACCAGGCCATTCACTTTTCCGGTGAAGATCTGGAAGGCGACGGCGTTATGATGATAGCGCTGATATATATCATTATTGTGATCCTGGCGTTTGTATTTGCGGTAAATATGACAAGTACAATAGCAAAAGAGGCGCCGGTAATAGGAACTTTGCTTGCGACCGGATATACGCGAGGGCAGCTTTTGCTTCATTATATGCTGCTTCCGATCATGGTGTCCATGGCCGGGGCGGCTATCGGAAACGTGCTGGGTTATACGTGGCTTAAGGATTTGTGCGCGGCCCTTTATTACAACAGCTACAGCCTTCCGACTTATGAAACGGTATGGAGCGCGTATGCCTTTTTCATGACTACGTTTGTGCCCCTTGTCATTATGCTTGCCGTAAATACGGTGATCCTCGGGCGAGGACTTCGCCATACTCCGATACAGTTTTTGCGCCGCGATTTTCACGCAAAAAAGAAAAAGAAAGCAGTCCGCCTCAGCCCGAACATACCTTTTATCACGAGGTTTAAGCTGCGCGTCGTATTCCAGAATGTTCCGAATTATCTGATACTGTTTGCCGGGGTGCTGTTTGCAGACCTTTTGCTGCTTTTCGGTATGGGAATGCCGAATCTGATGAATAATTACCAGACAAAGATTACAGACTCGCTTTTTGCGAATTATCAGTATGTCCTTTCCGCTCCTGTCAGCTATGCAGGTGAGGATGAAAACAAGCTGGATGAAATAATAAAAGGACTCAGATTTGCGAAAGCTGTTGAGACTGAAAATCCGGACGCCGAGAAATTCTCCGCGTGGTCATTGCGCACGCTTGGCGATTATGCAAGAACCGAAGACATAACGCTTTACGGAATTGAAGGCGGCAGCAGATACGTAAAAGGGGATTTCGCGGACGGAGAAATAATAATATCCGCGTCTATGGCTGAAAAATACAGGATCGGAGCCGGAGATACGTTTACTCTCAAAGAGGCTTATGAAGACAAATACTATACGCTGGAAATTTCAGGCATAAACGATTATGAAAGCGCGGTGGCGGTTTTTATGAACCGTCAAACGCTAAATGAGATGTTTGATCAGGATCCTGACTTTTTCTGCGGATATTTTTCGGATACAAAGATAACGGACATTGATGAATCATATATAGGAAGCATTATAGATATTGACGCGATGACAAAGGTTCCGAGGCAGCTTATGCACTCAATGGGCGGCCTGATGGATATAGTCAACGTCTTCGCGATAGTTATCTTTTTGATCGTGATATATTTCTTGATCAAGATAATAATCGAAAAAAACGAGCATTCCATATCCATGGCAAAGATCCTCGGATATTCGGAAAAGGAGATACGCAGTATTTACCTTCACTCTACTTCGGCAGTAATGATAGTGCTGATCATAATCAGCGTACCGATCATTATGCTCGTGCTCAAACAGTTGTTTTACATGGTAATGCTTGAAATGATGAGCGGGTGGCTGCCGCTAGTGATAGATTCAAAGCTTTGCTATATCACAATGCTTTTGGGATTTGCGTCATACGTTCTGGTAACTTTCGTTGAGATGAGAAAAATCCGCAAAATACCAATGGATATGGCACTTAAAAACGTAGAATAATAAAAGAGGTGACAGATGAAAAAATATATCGGAATAATATTGCTGATAATTGCATGTACGCTTACGTCCTGCGGCGAGGATGAGACGACCGCTGCCGCACCGGAGCCTGTTTCCGGTAGTGAGATCTTAGATGAAAGCAAACCGGAGCAGATATCGTCTGTAGAGATAAGAGACGAAGGTACGGTTTATGTAAAGACTTTTTCGGATGGCAGCGTGTCCGGAGATGAGCCGCTGCCTTTGGAATTGAAAATAACATATGAGCTTGACGGCGTGGATCTGACTGCGGATGAGATAAAAGACAAGAGCGGTCATCTGAAAATGCGGTTTGAATATAAAAATATGACCGCATACAAAAGCGTTCAGGCTCCTCTTGCCGCAGTTACGGTGATGATGCTTGATGAAGAGGTCTTTTCGAATATTGTAGCTCAAAACGCAAGAGTATCAAAGACGGGAGACGCATGGCTTTGCATGGGAGCCACTTTCCCGGGATTGAAAGATAGTCTCGGACTGTCGGGGTGGGAAAGAACAAAAGATATTGATATCCCTGAGGATTTTACAATAGAGGCTGACGTGAAGGATTTTAAAACAGAATTTGCATTTGTCGCAGCAAGCGTCATTTCGCCCGAGGATCTTACGGATGAAGATATAGATGAGCTTGGAGATATATCCGACGGGATCGCGGACTTAGAAAAAGCCGGTAAAAGCCTGAAAAAAGCCGCAAAAGCGCTCAGCGACGGAGCAAATGATATAAAGGACAAGCTGACGGCCTATGTGGATACGGTGGATTCGCTTGCCGGCGGAATAGACAGCCTTGACAAGCTTCTGTCAAAAATAGTTGAAAACGGTGATGGAAACGAGGATATAAAAAATGCCAAAGAGCTTGCCGCGTCGCTTAATGAGGGCGCGTCCGGGCTGAAAAATTCAAGCGGCGCGATAAAAGAAGCGATAGGAGGCTTGTCGTCCGGGATCAGTTCATTATATGACGGGATAAAAGAGTTTTATGACAAAGGGATAAAAGAGCTTGCCGATGAAACGGGAGAGGGTTTTGACGATATTATAGACAGACTGAGAGAACTAAAAGCCGCCGGAGAAAATTATATATATCCGGGAACCGGAGAAAAGGCGGATTTTATTTACGAGATTCAGTACTGAGTTTTGCGGCTGCTTTTATTTGGCAGCCGCTTTTTGCGCCGACTGTTTTTTTGCGAGAATCTGTGATAAAATTGCGGCGTAATATCAAAAAAAGGAGAATGACATGGAACCTATACAAAGCATTGACGCAGAGGATGATCAGTTTGCATACAGATATGACACACAGCTTCTGATCGACCGCAGAGACGAGGATCTGGACGAGGATGAGATCACGGATTATATCCTCGGACATTTTGAGGGCAATTCGCTTGTGGCTGCAGGCGATGAGGACATGGTAAAGATTCATTTTCATACCAACGAGCCTTGGAAGATTTTGGAATACTGCAATTCCGTCGGTGAAATATATGATATAGTCGTCGAGGACATGATCAGGCAGTCAAACGGGCAGCAAGGCTGACCCTGAAACATTTTGCGGTTACGGATAATTTTCTGTTCGGAAATTTTTAAAACAGGAGAAATCAAATGGACGTATTTACAACAAAAAGAAATGAACTCTTATCCGAAAAGATAATAAAAGGCCTTGAATCCAGAAATATGAAGGGCTATTTTGCCGCGGATAAAGAAACAGCAAAAAAAACTGCGCTTGAGATTATCGGCGAGGGAAGCAGCGTGACGATGGGCGGCTGCATGAGCGCGGCAGAAATCGGGCTTGTGGACGTGCTGAAACAAGGCGATTATGATTTTATCGACAGAAACGAGATTGAAGATAAGCGCGCGGCAATGCTCATGGCTTACGACGCGGATGTTTATCTTGCAAGCGCGAATGCGATTACGCAGGACGGTATCATCGTAAATATCGACGGAAACGCAAACAGGACGTCTGCAATAGCCTTCGGCCCTAAAAAAGTAATTTTGATCATCGGGATGAACAAGGTGTGCAGCGACGTTGACAGTGCGATCAAACGCGCCAGAAACGTGGCCGCGCCGATAAACGCGCAGCGTTTCGGACTCTCCACCCCGTGTGTAAAGACCGGCGCATGTATGGATTGCAAATCTCCGGATACCATTTGCTGCCAGTTCCTTATCACAAGATATTCAAAACACCCCGGCCGGATACACGTTATACTGGTAAACGACGAGCTGGGATTTTAAAAAAGATATAAAAAGCCAGCCTGCTTTAATATGGACCCTCCTTACTGAACATCAAGTAAGGAGGGTTTTTATGCGCGAGTCCGTATGGCGGCTCCGCTATTTTTCAAGCAGATCGTCAACGAGCTGCTGCACATGAAGGATTTGTTTGCGCTGAAAGTGCCACCGCGCCGCTGAAACGCTTATGATCATATCCTCCGTTTCTGCGGGAATAATGCTGATTTTTGTAATTCCTGCGCTGATAAGCCATTTAGCCAGATGGATTACAAAAAGCATACCTGAAAAAGAAACTGACTTTGAAAAGGCGGGATTCAATTCTCCTATCGAGGCGGCTGGCTTTGCGTATAGCAAATTACAAAACATCGCGGACTATCATATTGCGATACATTTTGACGGAGACGGGCTGGATTATGATAAAGGCATTTTTTATATGGCGGTCCCTGACGGAATCAAAAACATGTACCCCGTAAGTACGATATGGCAGGAGGATGACAGGCTCGGAGAATCGCTTGTGGAAGGGCTGAGAACAAAAGGGCTGAAGATCATGGGCTCCGGGAGCGTAGAAATGGATCTGACGCAGACTTCATACAGCAAAATTCCCTCTGTAGACATTGAACTTGGAAATCAGTGTACAGACCATAATGACTCTTACCTGTCGGAGCTTGCAAACGGGCTAAAGGCAGGGGTGGATTTATTTTTTGGGCAAGAAGTTGCGTTCTCTGCATCCTGTTTTTGTCTTGCGGAGTGAAACCAAGGTACACAGGGAGACAAAGTGCTCTGCAGTGCACCCTAAACTTGCGTTGCAGAGCAAAACCAAGGTGCAGAGGGAGACAAAATGCTCTGCAGTGCACCCAAAACTTGCCTTGCGGAGCAAAACCAGGGTGCACAGGGAGACAAAATGCTCTGCAGTGCACCCAAAACTCGCCTTGCGGAGCAAAGCCAAGGTGCAGAGGAAGACAAAATGCTCTGCCGTGCACCCAAAACTTGCCTTGCGGAGTGAAACCAAGGTGCAGAGGAAGACAAAGTGCGCTGCTCTGCACCTCTCCGAAAAAATTTGATTTTTCGGGAATTTATTGTATCATATTAAAGGCTTTGTTCTGCGGGAACATAGGAATAAGGATGGCCGGGTTATGCCGGCACTGTGCGGCGGATTTTGCCCATAGGCAGCATCGGAATATGTATCGGACGTGTTAAAACGCGCCTCAACCGAAAGAGGATTTACATCAGTGGAAACAATCAGTTCGACAAAACGTGATAAAAAGCCAAAAGCGCTCATCGCCATGAGTGGGGGAGTGGACTCCTCCATGGCGGCGAAGCTGATGCAGGAGGCCGGATACGAATGTATCGGCTGCATGATGAAACTGTGGGATGCAAAAGATGACGAGCAGACACCGACCCGTACGTGCTGCAGCCTGGACGATGCGGAGGACGCAAGGAGCGTTGCCTCAAGACTCGGCATGCCTTTTTACGTCTTCAATTTCACCAAAGAATTTGAAAATACAATTATCGCGGATTTTGTAAGGTCGTATGAAAACGCTAGAACGCCAAACCCTTGTATCGAATGCAACCGCTGTATGAAATTCGGAAAGCTATATATGCGGGCGCAGGAGCTTGGCTGTGATTGCGTGGTAACAGGACATTATGCCAGAATAGAAAAAACGGGAGACAGGTTTATTCTGAAAAAAGCCCTGGATGAAAGCAAAGATCAAAGCTACGTGCTCTATCAGCTTACGCAGGAGCAGCTGGCGCATATTTGTTTTCCTCTCGGCAAGCTGAAAAAAGATGACGTTCGCGAAATCGCGAAAGGGAGCGGTTTTGTAAATTTTGACAAACCCGACAGCCAGGACATTTGCTTCGTTCCGGATGGCAACTATGCCAAGGTCATTGAAAAGTATTCGGGAAAAGCACCGATCCCGGGGAATTTCGTAGACAAAAACGGACGCGTTCTCGGCAGGCATAAAGGCCTCATTCATTATACAATAGGCCAAAGAAAGGGGCTCGGTATTTCGTCAGACGCGCCGCTTTACGTATTGGAACTTCGTATTGATACCAATGAGGTTGTTCTCGGAAGCAATGAAGATCTGTTTGCAAGAGAGGTTACGGTCGAGCGCGTCAATTGGATTTCCGGAAAAACGCCGGAAGCGCCATTTAGGGCAAAAGCCAAAATAAGATATCGGCATAAAGAACAAGACGCCATAATAGAGCCTATAGGCAGTGACCGTGCGAGAATCATTTTTGAAGAACCGCAGCGAGCCGTCACTCCCGGACAGTCCGCAGTAATATACGACGGAGACGAGGTTCTCGGAGGCGGGATAATCGTTTAAATATCGGAAGTGTGAGGACAATCTTTCCGAAAAAGCTTGAAATAAATATATATGGGTGTTATCATACCTTCCATGATAGAGGCGCGGAAATGACGGCGCTCCGAAGAGCCGGCAGGCAATGAAACGGAGAAGAAGCAAATCCGCCGAACTTTTTGAGCGAGGCATCGCCAAAGGGTGGGCCGGCAGAGAATATCTGTCGGACTGTCTGCAAACAGCAGGAGCGCTATCGACACTTTGGCTTTGATTAATGCCGGTGCGTAGTGCATCGGCATTTTTATTTTCCGCATAAAGACAAAAGGAGGGTATTATGTTAGAAATTGGAAAAGTCAGAGCCGATGAGTTGGTAAAAGAATTTGGCACGCCGCTTATAGCGTATGATCTGGACGTTCTGCGAGGGATCCTTCGCCAGTACTTCGAAAGCTTCAGATCCGACAGCTTAAAAACGGGCGTCATTTACGCGTCAAAAGCATTCAGCTGTAAAGCAATGATACAGCTTATTTCCGAATATGCGATGAAGCTGGACGTGGTTTCGGCAGGCGAGCTATATACCGCAAAAATGGCGGGATACGATTGCAAAAACATCTATTTTCACGGCAACAACAAGTCCGAAGAAGAACTGAAAATGGCTATAGAATACGGTGTCGGTACCGTTGTGGTAGATAATCTTCCCGAAGCAAAAATGCTTGCGAGGCTTTCGGCAGGAGCAACGTACAGCATCCATACGCTGCTGCGCGTAAATCCGGGAATTGACGCTCATACACACAAATATATAGTTACGGCGCATGACGACAGTAAATTCGGCGTGCTGTTTTCAAATGAAGAGGACATAACGGAAATCGTCAAAACGCTGTCTTCCGCGGAAAACATCGTATTTGACGGACTTGACGCGCATATTGGCTCACAGGTTTTTGACAAAAGAGCTTTCGTGGCAGAAGTCCGGATGATGTTCCAGTTCGCCGGGCTGCTAAATGAAAAATATGCGATAAAAACAAAAGTCATAGATTTCGGGGGCGGATTTGCCACGTATTACACCAAAGAAGACGAACCTATTCCAATAGACGAGGTGTGCCGCACGATAGTTGAAACCTGCGAGACGGAAAACGAAAAAATCGGCGGCATCGTGGAACAGATACTTATAGAGCCGGGACGCAGCATAGCGGCGGCAGGAAGCTATACGCTTTATACAGTAGGATTTACAAAAAAGACGCTAAACAAGAATTATCTTTTTGTGGACGGCGGAATGAGCGACAATATTCGCCCGGCTCTTTATCAGGCAAAATATGACGCAATCGTGGTCGGCAAGGAAGAAATGCCTGCCGCAAAAACATATACGATAGCCGGAAAGTGCTGTGAATCGGGCGATATATTGATAGAAGACATACCGCTGCCCGAAACAAAGACGGGTGACATCATTGCCCTGCCGGCAACAGGAGCGTACTGTTATTCAATGGCAAGCAATTACAACAAGCTGACGTTTCCCGCGGTGATTTTTGCTGAAAACGGCAGCGCAAGAATCGTCATCAGGCGCCAGACTCTCGAGGATCTTATATCAAGAGAAGTGTAAATCCCATGAAAACGGTCTGTGTCCGACTGCCCGGTGCCTGATAAAGTCTGCCGCAGAGGCACGATTTTGCTATGAAAAAAAGATAATCGGTGCTAAAATAAACAGGTTATTGAAGAAGGCCGAGGCGTGAAAACACGCTTAGGCGACATCAGGTATAATAAAAAGGAGGAATGTATCATGAAAACAAAAATCGGTATCATCGGTTACGGCAATCTTGGACGCGGCGTAGAGCTCGCTGTCAAAGAAACCGGAGATATGGAACTTGCAGCGGTTTTTACCAGACGCGATCCTAAAAGCGTGAATATCGTTACGCCATCAGTTCCGGTTGTATCCTCTGAAAAACTGCTCGAGTACAAAGATGAGATTGACGTGTTGATAATCTGCGGCGGAAGCGCAACGGATCTTCCCGGGCAGACGCCTGAATATGCAAAGGCATTCAACGTCATTGACAGCTTTGACACTCACGCAAATATACCGCAGCATTTCGCAAATGTTGACATGGCGGCAAAAGCTTCGGGAAGAGTTGCTTTTATTTCTGTAGGCTGGGACCCCGGAATGTTCTCGCTTGCGAGAGTTTATTCAAACGCTATCCTCCCCGGAGGAAAAGACTATACTTTCTGGGGGCCGGGGCTTAGTCAGGGCCATTCAGACGCTATCCGCCGGATAAAAGGCGTGGCCGACGCAAGACAGCATACTATACCCGTGAAAGAGGCGCTGGAGGCGGTTCGCAGAGGCGAGGCGCCGGGGCTTACTACCGGACAAAAGCACACGAGAGTCTGCTACGTGGTCGCAGAGGAAGGCGCCGACAAAGCGCGGATTGAAAAAGAAATCAAGGAAATGCCGAATTACTTTGCCGATTATGACACCACCGTAAACTTCATCTCACAGGAAGAATTAAATGAAAAATACTCGGGAATGGGTCACGGCGGTTTTGTTTTCCGCAGCGGAAGGACAGGGAAAAACCACGAAAACAACCACGTTATCGAATACAGCTTAAAGCTTGATTCAAATCCGGAATTTACTGCAAGCGTGCTTGTGGCTTATGCAAGAGCGGCAAAGAGGCTTTACGACGCGGGTGAATCCGGGTGCAAGACGGTATTTGACGTGGCTCCCGCGCTGCTTTGCGAACAGACCCCCGAAGAACTCAGGGCACATCTTCTGTAAAGGACGCTGCCGGATGCTTGAAATAGAAGGCCTTTCATTCAGATATGAAAAAAACAGCCCGTTGATCTTTGAGGACCTGAGTCTTACGGTAGAAAACGGAAGAACCGGAATTATTCTCGGAGGAAGCGGAAGCGGCAAAACCACGCTGTTTAAGCTGATACTCGGAACTGAAACTCCGCAAAAAGGGACAGTCTTATTCGGCGGAAAAAACCTGAAAAAACTATCTCCGTCAGAAAAAGCGCGGGCTGTGGCATTCGTGCCGCATTATATCGATTTTGGGACGATGACGGTTTTTGACTTTGTTCTGATGGGCAGGATCGCTTTCTTTGGCTTTAGGCCGAAGAAAAAAGACCGAGAGGCCGCGCAGCGTATTCTTGAAGAAATGGATCTGGCAGAGCTTGCCGACAGAAGCGCGGAGTCCCTGTCGGGCGGAGAAAAACAAAAAGTCGCGATTGCCCGCGCGCTCGTTCAGGATCCGCAATTTCTCGTTTTTGACGAACTTACCGAAAACCTTGACGCGGCAAACGGCGCTCTTTTGATATATGAGATCAAACGCCTCGCCGACAGCAAAAATATCGGCATACTTGCTTCCGTGCGGGATATCAGGTCAGCCATTTCCTTCGGAGATGATTTTTTCGTTTTGAAAGACAAAAAAGCGCTTAAAGTCCCAAAAGAAGAACTTATGCAAACGATAACAGGGCAGCGGGAGAGCGCGGCTCCATAAGGGACAGTCAGGCACAAAATACATATGATTGATAAAAATGAAGTAAAGAAATATTTCGATTTTCACGCAAAAACCTGGGACTCTGAAATGATAAAAGACGAAAAGATCGTAGATATCATTTTGGATAACGCGGCCGTCCGGCCGGGCGTAAGAGTTTTGGATGTGGCCTGCGGTACGGGCGTGCTGTTTCCGAACTATCTCGGGCGCGGCGCTACAGTTTGCGGCATCGATATTTCTCCGGAAATGATAAAGATCGCAAAAGAAAAATACGACTCCGAAAAAGTCAGCCTGCTTTCTTGTGACATAGAAGATTTTAACCCCGAAAAGGGCTTTGACTGCGTTGTTGTATACAATGCCTTTCCGCATTTTCCGGATCCCGAAAAGCTGATCGAAAAAATATATTTGCTTACAAATCCCGGGGGAACGGCGACCGTCGCACACGGAATGAGCAAAGAAAAAATCGACGGCTGCCACAGTGAAGGCGTGGGAAGTATTTCAAACGGTCTGATGGAGGCAGAAGAACTTGCCGCATTATTTGAAAAATACTTTGAAGTTACGACAGTAATTTCGGATGAACGCATGTACCAGGTCTGCGGACGCAGAAAGGTATGAGAGAAAAAAAGACAAAACCCCGGAGATTCAAATACCGGCCCAGGCGATCAAAACTGATAGTCAGGGCCGGTATTTTTTTTATCCGGAATCTTTCCGTGAAGAGATTACATTACGGGAAGCTTTGAAAGACTTTCTGCGATCTCTTCATCCGTGGGAATATAGTCTTCCATTTCGCCGTTGTGGAACTTCTCATAAGCGACAAGATCAAAGTAACCTGTGCCGGTCAGACCAAATACGATGGTTTTTTCTTCGCCGGTCTCTTTGCACTTTAAGGCCTCGTCGATCGCAACCTTAATAGCGTGGCTGCTTTCGGGAGCCGGGAGGATTCCTTCAACTCTCGCAAACTGCTCCGCGGCCTTAAAGACTTCCGTCTGCGGAACAGATACGGCGCGCATAAACCCGTCGTCGTAGAGCTGCGAAAGAGTGGAACTCATTCCGTGATATCTAAGGCCGCCGGCGTGGTTTGGCGCGGGAATATAATCGCTGCCGAGAGTATACATCTTTGCAAGAGGGCAAACCATACCGGTATCACAGAAGTCATAAGCAAATTTTCCTCTCGTAAAGCTGGGGCATGAAACCGGCTCAACAGCTACGATATCGTAGTCCGCCTCGCCTCTGAGCTTTTCTCCCATAAACGGGGAGATGAGGCCGCCGAGGTTTGAACCGCCGCCTGCGCAGCCGATGATCATATCGGGCTTTATATCGTATTTGTCAAGGGCGGCCTTTGTTTCAAGACCGATAATGCTCTGATGCAAAAGAACCTGATTGAGCACGCTGCCGAGAACGTAGCGATAGCCTTCGGATTTCGTGGCTACTTCAACAGCCTCGGAAATGGCGCAGCCAAGGCTTCCGGTCGTGCCGGGGTGCTTTTCGAGAATCTTTTTTCCGATTTCGGTAGTCATTGAAGGAGACGGGGTAACTGACGCCCCGTAGGTTCTCATGACTTCTCTGCGGAAAGGCTTTTGCTCGTATGAAACCTTTACCATAAATACCTTACAGTCAAGGTCAAAGTATGAGCAGGCCATTGAAAGCGCCGTGCCCCACTGGCCGGCTCCGGTCTCGGTGGTAACTCCCTTAAGCCCCTGCTTTTTTGCGTAATAAGCCTGAGCGATAGCTGAATTGAGCTTATGAGATCCGCTGGTATTGTTGCCTTCAAATTTGTAATAGATCTTTGCCGGGGTGCCGAGCTTTTTTTCAAGACAATAAGCTCTTACAAGGGGAGAGGGACGGTACATTTTGTAAAAAGAGCGAATTTCCTCCGGAATCGGAAAAAATGCTGTAGTATCGTCTAATTCCTGCTTTACAAGCTCTTCACAAAATACGACCGAGAGTTCTTCGGGCTTCATCGGCTCGTGCGTGCCGGGGTTGAGCAGCGGCGCGGGTTTGTTTTTCATATCCGAGCGAACGTTATACCATGCCTTGGGCATCTCGTCTTCGTTCAAATAGATCTTGTAGGGAATTTTTTCTGCCATAATGTTACCTTCCTTTCATAAAAAATTTAAAATAAAAAAACTGCCCCAAGCAAATAAGATTTGCCGGGACAGGTATTATCCTGCGGTGCCACCCTGCTTGGCGCCAAAAGCGCCCACTCAACACGTACTATCATACGCAGGCATTTGATGACGGAGTGCCGCTCCGGCTTGCATACTCTGCGAAAACGCATTTGTGCTCGCCCTCAGAAGTCCATTCAGTCTTATGTTCTCTACCGCGCTTCCAGCACCGGCGGCTCTCTGTCAGAGAATGGATAAAACCTACTTACTCTTCCTCAACGGTTTGATGAACGTATATTAGCACAACACTTTAGTCATGTAAAGCGTTTTTTAAAAATATTTTCGCATATACAAAAAGATGATATAATGTTTTCGCTTTCATTATTTTTCCTATGACGAAAGTGGGAGGTTTAGCTTAGTGGATAATATTATCCTCATCATTCCGACATATGAGCCGGATGAAAAACTGATTAAAACCGTCAGGGCAATGCATGCCGAGGGCTTTGAGAAAATCCTTCTCGTAAACGACGGCAGCGGCCCGGCGTATGATTGCATATTTGACAGACTCAGTCAGGAGTTTCCGAACGATACGATTCTTTCCCATAAAAAGAATCTCGGAAAAGGCAGAGCACTCAAAACTGCTTTTTCTTACGTGAATGAAAATCTGAAAGGCATCTTGGGAGCAGTTACGGCAGACGGCGACGGCCAACACGAGGCGGGAGACGTCATGAGGGTCGCAAAACGGCTTTCGGAAAACAATGATTCGGTCATTATCGGCTGCAGAGATTTTGAAAATGCGCAGGTGCCGGGAAAAAGCAAGGCCGGGCACGGACTGGTAAGCGGCATCCTTGGCCGCCTGTTTAATATCTCGGCTTCCGACAGTCAATCAGGCCTTCGCGGGATCCCTTTTAAATATCTTGAAAAATTCGCGACGGAAATCGAGGGCGAGCGCTTTGAATACGAAACGGTTATGTTTATTTACATGAAAAACGAAGGCATACCGTTTGAGGAAATAAAGATCAAAGCTGTTTATGAAGACGGCAACAAAAGCACCCATTACCGCGCGCTCGCGGATCCTTTGAGAGTCGGGCGGAGCATTTTCAGACAGGTTCCGATAGCAAAACAGCTGCTCTCGTCGCTTGTGTGCGCCGTCGTTGATATCGGGCTGTTCCGGCTTTTTGACGCGGTTTTGCCCGAAAACGAGTCAAACACCGCGGTTCACCTGTTCTTTGCGACTGCGATAGCAAGGGTCATATCTGCTGTTTTAAACTACTCGATAAACAGACTCTACGTATTTAGAAGCCGCGCCGGTGTAGCGTCTTCTTTTGTAAAATACGCCATGCTTGCCGCGGTGCAGATGACTCTGTCGTGGCTGGGCACTACGGGTGTGACGATGCTTACGGGCGCGACGGGTCTGCCTCGCACACTTCTGAAATTCAGCGTGGATATCTGTCTTTTCTTCCTGAGTTACTTTGTTCAGAAAAAGTGGGTTTTTAAGAGCCGGAGAACATAAACAGATCCATGGAAATATCGGACAGCGTTATGATCAGGATAAAACTGCCGATAAGTCCCGGAGTGAGCAGCGGATAATCCGTAAAACCGAATATCATCAGCATAATAATGGCGGAAAACAGGCAGAAGCCCAAAAGATTGTTTTTCCGCCATCTGTACATATAAACGATCTGATTGTTCAGGGTCTTGACAACGACTGCGCAATATAGGGCGAGCATGGGAATGCCGCCTTCCAAAAGAAGCTCCAAAATGAGATTGTGGGAGTGGAGCACGTCAAGACCGTGGGAATGCATAACCGCCTGTGAAACTCCCGCGCCTGCGCCGTATCCGAAAAGGAATCTGTGCGATATCGCTTCGAGAGCATTTTTCCACTCCAAAAGGTGATACTGCAGGGAGGCGTCGCCGTAGTGAAGCCTCATAATGCGGTCCATAAACAGATTCGGGGTAAAAAATACCAGCAATATACTGATAATAAAAAGCGTGACGAGCAGGATCGACTGATGCCTCGAAAGTCTTTTTGTGATAAAGATCAGCGTCAGTATCATCAGCACAAAAATGCAGAAATAACCTGTTCTTGAAAAAGAAAACGCCGTGCCTATAGTGCCTACTATAATGCAGATGATAAAGAGGTTCTTTGTGCCGGCGTGCTTTGCTTTGCCGACCGCATAGTAGCAAAGGGGCAAAAGAGCGACCATCACCTCGGCGAAGATATTCGGATTCATAAAGGTCGAGGCCACGCGTATATCATCCTGGTATGAGCGCAGAGGATATATTTTCGAAACAGCCTCGTCAAGAAAACACCAGAAATGAAGCAATTTTTTGTCCGCGCCAAAGACCTCGCATGCAAGATACTGAAAACAGGCGATAAGCCCGAGAAGCCCCACGCACAGAGTCAGCAGCTGCATAAATCGCCTGAAGCGCTCGCTGTCAGTGATAACAGCTCGCAGGGCAAAATAAATGCTGAACAT
>DFFO01000008.1:0-10424 GCA_002369255.1 Lachnospiraceae bacterium UBA3774 | reverse complement strand
GAGCCATAAAAGCGCTGTCAAAAGAGAAGAGATCCGAGATATGGAATAAATGACTGTAAGTGCGATATCCGCGATAAAAAGCAGCAAAAGCAGTCCGGACCCGCGAACAGAAAAAAAGGGCTTTTTGCCGCGAACTTCGCCCGCGGCCGCGATAAGAGAAGCTATGGCAAAAACCGGGGAAAGATAGTCGGGGAAAATAAATACGCACAAAACCAGCAAAGAAACTATTACGTAGCGTTCTCTGATAAAATCTTTTAACCAGCTAATCCATTCGCGAAGCGACATATTTTTCCCTTCCTGAGCGTCATAAGACAAACTCCCGCAAGATTATAACAGAGAAATTCATTTATTGCCACCATATAAAAATCATGATAAACTTTTTGAAAAAGCAATAAAGGGGGCGGTTTTTTGAAAAAAGACTTTACCGTAAAAAATCTGATATTGATAGCAGTATTCGCAGCCATCACAGCGGTGTGCTCGTGGATCACCATCCCTTTTCTGACGATTCCATTTACCATGCAGACGTTTGCCGTATTTCTGGCGCTCAGGTTTTTGGGCGGCCGCGACGGTACTCTTGCAATCCTGATCTATATACTGATGGGCGCGGTCGGAGTGCCGGTGTTTTCGGGTTTCGGAGCGGGTTTTGGCGTGATACTCGGCCCGACGGGCGGATATATAGTGGGATTTTTGCTTTGCGCATTTTTGTTTTGGGCGCTTGAAAAACCCGCGGGAAAATCTGCCGTTTACGCGGACGTTATTCTTTTTGCCGGGCTTTTGCTCTGTTATGTTTTCGGGACGCTGTGGTTTATAAAAGTAATGTCGGATAAGGGCACGACTTATACGTTTTCCGCAGCACTCAGCGCCTGCGTTCTGCCGTTTGTTGTCCCGGACGTATTAAAACTTGCGCTTTCACACGTTGTGGGGATACGATTAAAAAAAACCGGACATTGAGAATGGAGAAGAGATGAGCAAGCTATTTAACAAAAAACAGATAATGACAATTCCAAATCTCCTGACGCTGGTCAGGCTTCTTCTTATACCCGTGATCATTTATTTTTACGTCGTAAAAGAAGACTACGTAATGACGCTGATTTTGCTCGCGCTTTCGGGTATTTCGGACGTGGCTGACGGGATGATAGCCAGACACTTTGGGCAGGTCAGCGATCTTGGAAAGATCATCGATCCGATAGCCGACAAGCTGACGCAGATAGCGCTGCTTTTTTGCCTGATCTGGCGTTTTCCTCTCATGTGGATACCGCTCGTGCTCCTTGTGGCAAAGGAGATATTCAACGGAATATGCGGTCTTGCGGTCATAAAAAAGACGGGAAAGGTCTATGGCGCGGATTGGCACGGAAAGGCTGCCACTGTGATGATCTATTCGACGATGGCTCTTCATATCCTGTGGGACGTGATTGCTGGAGAGAGAATCCCGAAAACGGTTTCGGATATCCTGATAGCCCTCAGTATCTTTTTAATGACGCTTTCACTGATACTTTACGCCATCAAAAACATTTCGCTGATAAAAAACGCAAAAAAAGAAAACTAAGCTGCCGGGCAGCAGACGGATCAAATAAAAACGCCGCAAATCGCGGCGTTTTTCGTTTAGAAGCTTCTTCCTCCTCCGGAAAAGCTTCCTCCTCCGGATGACGAAAAGCTGCCCGAATAATCCGACTTTCCGCCTCCTTCTCTGTCGTCGTCCTTGGGTTTTGGCGTCCTGATGATCGAAGTATATAGGTAGATGTCGTCGGATCTTGACATGTTAAAGCTGCCGGGAACCGAATAATTTGTTGCACCTAAGGCACTGCGGACGGTTTTCATACTGCTTTTTGCGCTGCCGGCATAGGTAAATCCGAGGATCAGAGAAGCCACGATACCGAAGATAAAAAGACTGTCGTAGTCCGAGAGTTTTGCGGGAAGTCTGCCGTGCTCATAGAGATAATGGATATTGTCAAGGTAATCGAGCACACCGTCCGCGTAATCGCCGGATTTCATATGCGGCTCAAGCAGATCGTCGATGTCGTTTACATTGTCTTCGGTGAAATAAGAGCGGCTTTGACCTCTCGCGGCGCTGAACCAACCGCGGTTTCCGGACTCCATGCAGATAAACAGGACAGAGCCGCTGTAATCATCCCCAAGGCCGTAACCTCCGAACTGATAAAAATCCGCTGCGCATACGCCTCTGGTAAGACCGTAAGACTGCACGTCGGTATAAACGACAAGGTCGTATCCGAAATCCTTTTGAACCAGACGTATTTTTTCGAGCATTTCAGCTTCCTGAGAATCGGAAAAAAGGTCGGCGTCGTCAACGATCCGCACGGAATTGTCGTTATGATAATCTTCAAAGGCGGAAATATCCTCCGGATACCAATAAGGCGTATCCGCAAAGGCGGCCTCGGAGCCGAATATCAGAAATGCAGCTGCAAGCGCGGCTGTAAAAAGTTTTTTCATTTCACACCTCACCTGACGAAAAACACGTAAACCAGATAGAGCGCGATAAGCGCAAAAATAATGACAAAGGGCGTAAAAAATCTGCGCCAGTACTTTGACATGGCTATAGGCAGCTCGCCTACGACTTTTCCTGTCTGCCCGTTTACGGCATATCGATACTTTTTGCCTTTATATTCGTTGTTTATCAGATAAACGGGAAGCATTACGTATTCAACCGCGATATCTGAAAATTTAAGACTGCGGCCGCGCTCGCCGGTGACGATATAACCCGCGCTGCTTGTCAGCTCGTTTTTTATGGTATCTACCATGCGCGTTCTTGCGCGGTAAAGCTCTTCATCAGGCGGGCTGTCGAATTTGTCTGCAAGGTATCCGGAAAGATACGCGCCCGAAAACGGAACCAGATCACGGTAATCATAGGGCTCGACCGAGTCCATCAGATCGTTGTCCATCTTTACGGAGGCGTCAACGGGGATCCGCGCAAAATTCATTGAGCCTTCGCGCTCAAGTATAAAATGCGAAGTCTCGGTAACAATATAGTCTCCGTCGTCAAAGCTGATCGATCTTTGCGCGTTAAGAGAGAGCTCGCCCTCCACGTGCGCGCCGAAAAGCCAGAAAGGAACATATACGCCTTGTATTTCGCGCAGCTTGCTCTCGGAGAAAAAATTCTTCGGGAGAAGTTTTTTGTTTTTGTAAAAAGAATTAACGGCTTCCGGCAAAGCCTTTGAAGTGATCTTAAAGGGTATGATGGCGTTCGGACGAAGGCCGCCTCTCGTGCGTTCGCTGATAAGAACGTTGTTGTCACAGTACGGGCAGCGAGTTGCTACGGTATTTTCATCTGTTTCGACGATTGCGCCGCAGGATTTGCAATTGTATGTTACTGTGTCTGTAAGCCTCTGATCCTGTATCTTGTCCTTGAAGTTTTCCCAGTCAAAGCTGATCTCATCGTCAGAGGCGACGCCGGTTTTTTCGGCAGAGGTTTCGAGGTCCTCTATGCTGTATGAGCTTCCGCAATGTGAACACGCAAGCTGCTGTTTTCCGGGCTCAAATGCGATAGGAGCGCCGCAAGCCGGACATTTGTATTCTATAACTGCCATAAAAGGCCCCCTTTCTATGAGATAAATTCTATCAAAACGCTTTTGCTTTTACAACACAAAGTCCAAATATAAAGTGCAATTCAGCCGGGTTTGTGGTAGAATACTATTCGTGTCTTTATGCCCTTAAAAAGAAGACAAAACGAAGGTGAACACATGCAGAAAACGATACTGAAAAAATATGCGAAACTGATCGCCGAAAAAGGCGTAAATATCAAAAAAGGACAGGACGTTATGATCTACTGCGA
Source organism: Lachnospiraceae bacterium UBA3774 (assembly GCA_002369255.1). Taxonomy (GTDB): domain Bacteria; phylum Bacillota; class Clostridia; order Lachnospirales; family Lachnospiraceae; genus UBA3774. The sequence goes on along the minus strand of DFFO01000008.1, from coordinate 6,637 downwards.
CCTGGACCAGCCGGAGTTTGTAAAAATGCTGGTGCGGGAATGCTACAATAGCGGCGCGCGAAAGGTCAACGTGGAGTGGTCTTATCAGCCGCTTGAAAAGGTTCACTACCGCTACCGCACCATAAAAACGCTGTCCACTATGGAAGACTGGCAAAAAGCCAAGTGGCAGCATCAGGTAGACACGCTGCCCTGCAAGATATATCTGCTTTCAGAGGACCCGGACGGACTCGCGGGAATAGACCAGCACAAGATGTCGGTTTCGAAACAGCGTCTGTTCAAGATCATAAAGCCTTACCGCGATGCTATGGAAAGCCGGTATCAGTGGTGTATCGCCGGAGTACCCGGGAAGGCCTGGGCAAAAAAACTGTTCCCCGGCCTGCGATCAGGCGCGGCGATCGAAAAGCTTTGGCAAAAAATACTACTTACGAGCAGAGTCATAGATGAAGACGGAAATCTGCTTGACCCAGTAAAAGAATGGGACGAGCACAACAAAGACCTCTCGGACAGATGTGATTATCTAAACGGCCTCGAAATAGAGAGCTTGCATTATACATCGGGAAACGGAACTGATTTTACCGTATGGATGATACCGGAGGCGAGATTTGCCGGAGGAAGTGAGAAAACTCTTTCCGGAAATGTATTCAATCCGAACATTCCCACGGAGGAATGCTTTATTTCGCCCATGAAGGGAAAAGCTGAAGGAATCGTTTTTTCGACGAAACCCCTTTCGTACGACGGTCAGCTGATAGAGGATTTTTCGATACGGTTTCATGAGGGAAAAGCGGTTGAATGGCATGCAAAAAAAGGAGAAGCGCTTCTTACAAGACTGATAAATATGGATGAAGGCAGCGCGTATCTCGGCGAATGCGCCCTCGTCCCCAAAAGCTCTCCGATAAACAAAAGCGGGATCCTGTTTTACAATACGCTTTATGACGAAAATGCCGCCTGTCACCTGGCGCTCGGCATGGGATTCCCCGATACGATAAAAGATTTTGAAAAATACACTCTTGAAGAGTGCAGAAAGATGGGAATCAACGATTCGGTCATTCACGAGGATTTTATGATAGGAAGCGACGATATGGAGATTACCGCCGCAACGCGCGACGGCAGAAAAGTTCAGATCTTCAAAAACGGCACTTGGGCTTTCTAAAGGGAGAAAAAATGAAATACGACGTAATAATCATAGGAGCAGGCCCCGGAGGAATCTTTTCGGCGTACGAGTTTGCAAAAAAAAGCAGCCTTAAGGTCGCCGTTTTTGAAACCGGAGGCGTACTGGAAAAGCGCAAATGCCCGATCGACGGGAAAAAAGTCAAAACGTGCATAGGCTGCAAGCCTTGTTCCATTATGAACGGATTTGGAGGCGCGGGCGCCTTTTCGGACGGAAAATACAATATAACAAACGATTTCGGCGGAACGCTTTATGAATATATAGGCAAAGAAAAAGCGTTGGAGCTGATGAATTACGTAGATGAGATAAACGTATCCCACGGCGGAAGCGGAACTACCATGTATTCCACGGCGGGCACGGATCTAAAGAAACGTTGTATGCAAAACAAGCTGACTTTGCTTGACGCGTCGGTCAGACATCTCGGAACCGATATCAATTACGTAGTCCTCGGAAATCTTTATAAAGAGCTCAAGGACAGCGTTGATTTTTATTTCAACACTCCGGTCGAAAAAATAGAGATAGCGGGCGAAGGCTACCGTATCGTCACGGGATCAGGCGCTTATGAATGCGACCGCTGCATCGTTTCGGTAGGCAGAAGCGGCAGCGCGTGGCTCGAGAGCGTGTGCGACGAGCTCGGTATCGAAACAAAGGCAAACCGCGTAGATATCGGAGTTCGCGTTGAGATCCCGGCGGAAATATTCGCCGATATCACGGATGAGCTTTACGAAAGCAAGATAGTATACCGAACTGAAAAATTCGAAGACGCAGTCAGAACTTTCTGCATGAACCCTTACGGCAGCGTAGTCAATGAAAATACAAACGGCATTATCACGGTAAACGGCCACAGCTTTGAAGACCCGTCGCTTAAGACTTCAAATACAAACTTTGCGCTGCTTGTATCAAAGCATTTTTCCGAGCCGTTCAAGGAAAGCAACGCCTACGGCGAGAGCATTGCAAGGCTTTCAAATATGCTGGGCGGCGGCGTAATCGTGCAGAGATTCGGCGATCTTGAACGCGGCAGACGCTCCACACCAAAGCGTATAGAGGAAGGTACCGTCAGACCCACTCTTGCGGCTACGCCCGGAGATCTTTCTCTCGTGCTTCCGAAGCGTATACTTGACGGGATTATCGAGATGATATATGCGCTCGACAAGATTGCTCCGGGAACGGCAAACGACGACACCCTGCTGTACGGCGTCGAAGTCAAGTTTTACAACATGGAAGTCGCGCTTGATCATAATCTTGAAACGAAACACAAAGGCCTGTATATGATAGGCGACGGAAGCGGAGTCACACATTCGCTTTCCCATGCCTCGGCAAGCGGAGTATTCGTGGCGGACAGGATCATTGCCGGAAAATAAGCCGATTGCGGACTTTGCCTTTATATTCAAGCCAAACAATAAAACAACACATATAAGGAGAGTAAAAATGAAACTGTTTCTTGACACTGCAAACATCGATGAGATCAGAAGAGCAAACGACATGGGAGTTATCTGCGGAGTCACCACAAACCCGTCCCTTATCGCGAAAGAAGGAAGAAAAGTTGAAGACGTGGTAGCCGAGATCGCTTCGATCGTGGATGGACCTATCAGCGGCGAGGTCAAAGCCACCACCACCGACGCAGAAGGAATGATCGCAGAGGGAAGAGAAATAGCAGCTATTCATCCGAACATGGTAGTAAAGATCCCCATGACCGAAGAAGGACTTAAGGCAACCAAGGTTCTTGCGGACGAAGGAATAAAAGTAAACGTAACGCTGATCTTTACCGCGGCACAGGCGCTTATGGCGGCAAGAGCCGGAGCGGCGTTTGTTTCTCCGTTTATGGGAAGACTTGACGATATTTCGGTTCCCGGCATAGACCTTATCTCAATGATAGCAGAAATGTTTGAGATCCACGGCATTGAAGCAGAGATCATAGCCGCTTCGATCCGCAATCCGATCCACGTAATCGATTCTGCGCTTGCAGGAGCGGATATCGCAACGATACCTTTCAAGGTTATCGAACAGATGCTTCATCATCCTTTGACGGATGCGGGCATTGAAAAATTCCAAAAGGATTATTTAAAAGTTTTCGGAAAATAAAACTTTAAACGGGGGTCAGCTATGACAAAAACACCATATTACATCACTACGGCGATAGCATATGCGTCGGGCAAACCGCATATCGGAAACTGCTATGAGATAGTAATGGCGGACGCTATTGCCAGATATAAAAGATCGCAGGGCTTTGACGTTTTTTTTCAGACGGGAAGCGATGAACACGGTCAAAAGATAGAAGAAAAGGCGAAAGCCGCCGGAGTGACTCCGAAGGAATACGTTGACAAAACCGTGGCGATGATAAAAGAACAGTTTGACCTGCTCGGCGTATCCTATGACAAATTTATACGCACCACCGACGCAGATCACGAAAAACAAATACAGAAGATCTTCCGCAAAATGTATGAAAAGGGGGACATTTACAAAGGAAACTACGAGGGCTGGTACTGCGTCCCGGACGAAAGTTTTTTTACGGACAGCCAGATCGTGGAAAAAGACGGAGTAAAGGTTTGCCCGGACTGCGGAAGGCCTGTTGAAAAGGCAAAAGAAGAAGCATATTTCTTTAAGATGAGCAAATATGCGGACCGGCTTATGAAATATTACGACGAGCATCCTGAATTCATTCAGCCGGTATCCCGCAAAAACGAGATGGTAAACAACTTCCTAAAGCCCGGTCTTCAGGATCTGTGCGTAAGCCGCACCTCGTTTAAATGGGGAATCCCGGTGGACTTTGATCCGGCGCACGTTACGTACGTCTGGCTCGACGCGCTTTCGAACTACATCACGGGCATAGGATATGACGCGGACGGAAACAGCAGCGAGCAGTATAAAAAATACTGGCCTGCCGATCTGCATCTGATCGGAAAAGACATTATCAGATTCCATACGATATATTGGCCGATCTTTTTGATGTCTCTTGAACAGCCCCTTCCGAAAAAAGTATTCGGGCACCCCTGGCTTTTGCAGGGCGACGGCAAGATGAGCAAATCAAAAGGAAACGTGCTTTACGCAGACATGCTCGTGAACGTTTTCGGCGCTGACGCCGTAAGATATTTTGTCCTTCATGAAATGCCCTATGAAAACGACGGCGTTATCACGTGGGAGCTGATGATAGAAAGAGTAAATTCTGATCTGGCAAATACGCTCGGAAATCTTGTAAACCGTACCGTTGCCATGAGCAACAAATATTTTGGCGGAGCGATCAAAGATACCGGCGCTGCGCAAGATATTGACGGCGAATTGGAAGCCGCCCTAAAGGAAACTGTAAATGGCGCAAACAAAGCCATGGATGAGCTTCGCGTAGCGGACGCGCTGACGGAGATTTTCAATCTTTTCAAGCGCTGCAACAAGTATATCGACGAAACCATGCCCTGGGCGCTCGCAAAGGACGAATCGCAAAAGGACAGACTTTCAACGGTGCTCTTTTACCTTGCAAAAGGCATTATGACAGGTGCAAGCCTGCTTTACCCGTTTATGCCGCAGACTGCGGAAAAGATAGCCTCGCAGCTCGGGTGCGAACTGGTCACTATAGAGGAGCTTGAAAAAACAGGCGTTACAGTCTCCGGCAAAAAAGTGACCGACAGCCCGGAAATCCTTTTTGCCCGTATAGACGCGGAAAAACTGCTGAAAGAGTTAGAAGATAAATAATGATCTTTGATTCTCACGTTCATTATGACGATAAAGCCTTTGACGAAGACAGAGAGCGGCTCCTTGACTCTCTGCCTTCGATCGGAGTGGGAGGGGTCGTAAATATCGGCGCCGACAAACGCTCTTCCGAAAACAGCATAGAGCTTGCCGAAAAATATGATTTTATTTACGCGGCGGTCGGCATACACCCAAGCGACGTCATGGAGTATGAAACCGGGGAAGCGTCCATAGACTGGCTCAGGCAGGCGGCGACCTGCAAAAAAGTCGTTGCCGTCGGCGAGATCGGGCTGGACTATCATTGGGACGAGCCCGAAAGAGAGATACAGAAAAAATGGTTCCGGCGCCAGCTCCTTGCCGCGATCGAACTTAAAAAGCCCATCGTCATCCACAGCAGGGACGCAGCCGCCGATACTCTTGATATTTTAAAAGAAACCGGCAAGGACGCGGTAAAAGCGGTAATGCATTGTTATTCATATGAATATGAAATCGCAAAGCGCTTTTTGGATATGGGCTGCTACATAGGAATTGGCGGGGTTCTGACGTTTAAAAACGCGAGAAAACAGGTGAAAGTGCTTAAAAACATGCCTCTTGACAGGCTGCTGCTTGAAACAGACTGCCCGTATATGGCGCCTGCGCCGCACAGAGGAGAGAGGAACAATTCCGCTTTTTTGCCTCTTGTAATTGAAAAAATGGCGGAAGTCAGAGAGCTGCCCGCCGAAGAAATAGAAAAGATCACCTTTGAAAACGCGCTGAAATTTTATGAAATTAGTTGAGCCTGCAAAAACAATAGAGATAATAAAGGAAAACAATTTTGCCTTTCAGAAAAAATACGGGCAAAATTTCCTCATAGACGGCAGAGTGCTTGAAAAAATAGTTGACGCGGCGCAGGTCTCACCGGAAGATTTTATCATAGAGATCGGGCCGGGGATCGGCACGCTGACTCAGGCTCTCTGCGAGCGCGGCGCAAAGGTTCTGGCAATCGAAATAGACAAAAAACTCATACCCATTCTCGAAGACAATCTGAAAGGGTATGAAAACATCGAGATAATAAACGACGACGTAATGAAACTGGATCTTAACCGTCTGATCGAAGAAAAGAACGAAAACAGACCGGTAAAGATCGTAGCAAATCTTCCGTACTACATTACCACGCCTATCATTATGAGTTTGTTTGAAAAAAACGTGCCCATGATAAGCGCCACGCTGATGGTACAAAAAGAAGTTGCACAAAGGATGCAGGCAGGCCCCGGAAGCAAGGCCTACGGTGCGCTTTCACTTGCGGTACAGTATTACTCCGTTCCGGAAATTACCGCGAACGTCCCGCAGAATTGTTTTATTCCGCGCCCGAATGTGGATTCCGCGATCATCAGGCTTAACCGCAGAAACGAGCCCCCCGTAAGGACAGACGACGAAAAACTGCTTTTCGCCGTTATCCGGGCAGCGTTTTGTCAGCGCAGGAAGACTCTTCAAAATGCGCTTTCAAACAGCGCGGAGCTTTCGGTATCGAAAGAGGCTGCGGCAAATGCAATAGAAAAAGCGCAGCTGCCCCCTCTTGTCAGAGGAGAAGCGCTTCGCCTTGAAGAGTTTGCCGATCTCGCCAATATTCTGGCAAAAGAAAAAACCGGAATTGGAGTATGACTTTGAAGAAAAACAAAAAATTACTTTTGGTGATAACAGCGGTTTTGATCTCGCTTTTGATGCCGGCTTGCGGAGAACCGTGGGATCTTTATGAAACCGCCGCGAAAAAATTTGATAATGCGGAAGGAATAATTATCCGTTTTTCTT
>DFFO01000048.1 GCA_002369255.1 Lachnospiraceae bacterium UBA3774 | reverse complement strand
AAGGCGACGGACTTTCACCGGAGGCTCCGGCAGGAGATCTTGCAGAGCTTCTTCGGGCGCAGACCGGAAGCACGCACGTGATACTTGTTGACAATTATACTTTGTCAAAGGATGAAACGCTGACAAATGTTACGCTCGATACGGATTATCCGGTGAAGATCTCTGCCGCGGACGGTGCGGCGCTTCAATTCAATGCAAGCGTCATCGCGCAGTCTTCTCTGGAGATAGACGATATCACTTTAGTCTGTCACGGGAGCAACTGGTTTAAGCTTCAATGCAATCCTTTTAAGGCCGGAGAAAACGTGCGCTGCTCCCTTGCTGCGGATGAAGCAAGCTTTCCTACTATAGTCGGCTCTACCCAGACAAATATTACAAATAAATCTACCGAGATTACTATAAAAAGCGGAGACTGGGACAGGCTTCGCGGAGGCAGCAGTGCAAGCCCTGATTCGGTAAAAGCCCGTACCGAAGGCGGCTCTGTTTTTAGCGTCAATATTTCGGGCGGAAGATTTCACGGATACGTTGCTCTCGGAACAAGAGGAAACGCGACAGGCGCGAAAGTCAGAGCTAATATTTCCGGGGGAGAATTTTTCAAAGGCATTTTTATTATTTACAATGAATCGGAAAATCTGAAATACGGATATAAGGCCGATTATGACGCGGATATTCTTTTGTCGGGGGGCTGCGTGCACGGGGTAGTCGCGCCGAGCAACATCATGCACAATACTTTAAGCGGCATTTACAGGGTCACGGTGACGGGCGGCGATTATTCATGCCTTACGGATATTCTTGCTCCCGAAAAGTATAACGGTACGATGGTATCGGAAATCTGTGTAAGTGAAGATTTCAGGAACAGAGTGATCCCCGCAAAGGAACAGGTATTTACAAATCCCGTTATGTCTGCGGCAGATCCGTTCCTGTTTTATAAAGACGGCTACTATTATCTTGTAAAGACCGCTTCTCGCAATCTTGTTCTCTATAAGGCGACGAGTCTTGCAGAGCTCAAGACAGTTAACGGCATTACGGTTTTTACTCTTACCGACGGGCAAAATCTCTGGTCTCCGGAGATCCACTGTTTTTCTGAAGAAGAGGTCGGAGCGCAGGCCTGCGGCTGGTACTGTTTTATCGGCTATGCCGCAAATGAAACGGAAGGAGAGACTTCTTCCTCGCGTCAGCGCCAATACGTGTTAAAGTGCCTTGATGAGGATGACGATCTCCTCGGGAAGTGGGGCGACCCGGTCACCGGTCTGGCACAGCCAAGGCGCATTACAAACCACGACGATCCGGATTTCAACGCAGACAAGTTTTGTGTGGGCACGTCCAAAATAGTGATTAAGGGCAGACCGTACATGATCTATATTACGGAGTTCGGACGCGGAACGTCTGAATTTCATCAGGAAATAATGCTTTGCGCCATAGAAAACCCCTGGACTTACAGAGGAGAGTCGGTCTCGGTATGCAAGCCCGAGTATTCCTGGGAAGCGCACGGTTACGCATACAGCGCGTCCGCGGACAAGTGGTATCCCAAGGTAGTAGAGGGCTCTTCACCGGTATATTACACCGATGAAAACGGAGAAGAGCAGTTTTATCTTATTTATACGGGCAGCGGATACTGGACGCAATATTACGCGCTCGGGTATTTAAGGTGTACCGATACGGACGATCCGTTAAACTCTGACAACTGGGAAAAGTGCGTGACAAGCCCGATCCTTGTCCGTGATTACAGTAAAAATATAATAAACGGCTGCGGACACGGCTCGTATATGAAAGTCGGAGACGAATACTGGATAGCATACCACGCATATATTGAGAAAAACGCCGGCGGCGGAAGATATGCTTTTTTTGAACCGATATACGTGGATGAAAACGGCGTGGCGATTGGCGATAAAGACAATCACCCTGCAAATTTCTCAAAAGAATATCACGTTTTTACGAGCCGGATGACGCTAAGCGAAAAGATCAACGGTTTTGGAACGATTAAAGAGCCTGAGGGGACGGTTTACCTTTCCGCGGCGGCAGGAAATGACGATAACGGCGGCATAACGCCGGAAGCTCCCGTCAAAACTTTTGATGAAGCGCTGCGCAGATTAAGCGGCTTTGAAACGGGTACGGTGATCATATGCGGCCCCGCATTTACCGACGCTCAGCGTCAGGATCTTCCGCAGATGAACGGCATTACCGTTACATCGGTTTACAGAGGGAGAGATTTTAGAGAGGAGGCGGACGCCTGCCTTAATATATGCGGAGACGTCGTTATGAACGGCGATCTGACGTTTTCGGGATTAAACATAGCGACAACCGCAGGCATTACAGTCTATGCGATGAAAAACAGTTTTGCGGTGATCGACTGCAAGATATATGTGCCTGATGGCAACGGAGATACGATAACTTCTGAAGAGGATATCCGGCAGGCGATCATAGGCGTTGTATCGGAAAGAGGAGAGATCATCACAGATGGCATAAGCGGTCTTGATCTGACCGAAGACGAGCTGTTTGGCGGCGACGGTCTATATGGCAAGGCATTCAAAGTCAGGTCCGCTTATTTGCGGATTTCGGACAGCCTGGCTATGCACTTTTGCGTTGATATATCTTCAGTCGCTTCCGGAATACTTACCGGGCCTGATATTGAGATCATTTTTGGCGGCAGGATGAGAAAAGTGACTGACGCTGAAATAAACGGAAATCTGATCACGTTTGACGTTTGCGGTATCGGGCCTGAGTGTATGGCCGATGAAATAACCGTAAAACTTAGCTCCGTTTACGAAAACCGCAAGGTCGAGCATACCTTCAGATACAGCGCGGCTCAGTACCTCTACGATTTGCTCAAAGCCTTTTCTCCGGAAAAGGACAATTCCGAATATGCCAAAAAGGTAAGGACTCTTGCGGTCGATCTGTTAAATTACGGAGCTGCTTCTCAAGTGTATATGAGCCGCAATACAGGCCGCCTCGCAAATGAGGGGCTTACGGAAGATGAACGCTTATGGGGAACGAATTTGGACCCCGAGTGTTCAACGGTTAAAAATACTGCTTATGAAACCGTCAGCAAGCCGTCTGCCTATTGGAGAAGTGCGTCCTTAAGCCTTGGCGATAAAGTCAGCTTTTTGTTGAAATTTGACTGCGAATACTCCGCGTCTGAACTTGTGCTTTTGGTGCGCCGCGGCGACGGTTCATCATTTGCCGTCTCCGGCAGTGAATTTGAAAAAACCGGCAGGAGATATCAGGCGACAGTATCCGGAGTTCTTTTGCAGGAGCTCAGAGACAGCTATTATTTTACTGTCCTGAAAGGAAACATGCCTGTCAGCAATACGCTTTGCTATAGCGCGGAATCCTACGCCTTTGCAAAACAAAATTCGCAGCCGGAAGAGCTGGCGGACCTGCTGCGTGCGCTTATGAAGTGCTGCGATTCCGCGGCAGAGTATATAGCCGCAAAATCATGAGTATGTACGCAGATCAAAAAAGACTCTCGCAGACTTATGCCGCGAGAGTCTTTTTGTATTATGACGCTGTTTAGCGCTCACTTTTTTTATATACCTCAAGCTGATAGGAAGTGATTTCAGAAGCTCCGGGAGCAAGGCGATGAATACCCTCGCGGTCAAACATTGTAGGTCCGTGTGAGGAAATGCTCAGCGTAGGCTCTACACAGACAAGTTTTGCTTCCGGATCCGGGCTGGCCCAGTTTGCGACAAAAGGAAGCTGCTTTCTGTGTGTACGCGCCACATAGTCGCAGGTGGCGCCGGTGTACTCTATCCACTCGGATTTTGCGTCTTTTATACTGCGCGTGCCCTTTGCATAATAATCGTGGTAAATCGGGCGAATGCGTTCGCCGCAGAGGAAGTCCGCAGTCCATCCGAAGGGGTTGAACGAGCGGAGATTTTCTTCTTCGCTGAATCTGAGAAAATAAGACTCGGGAGCTTCGCCGTCGATCAGCGGCCAGCGAAACGCGGTATGATTTCCGACGGAATAAGGCATATCCTCATCGGAGTGATTTATTACTTCAAAAGAAACGTCAACAGTCTGATCTTTTAATGTATATTTGACAGTGAGTTCAAAATCAAAAGGATAAACCTTTAATGTCTCTTCATTTGCGCGAAGATGGCAGGATATTTCGTTGTCGGCAGTTTTCTTTAATTCAAAGATACTGTCCTGGGCAAGACCGTTGAGCTTCAGTTCGTATTTTTTTCCGTTGTGGGTATAAAAACCGTCCATAAAACGACCGGTAATAGGAAAAAGGATAGGTGACACTCTGCCAAAGTATGCAGGATCGGCCTTCCATAAAAATTCGAAGCCGTCAAGCTTCAAACTAGTCATTTCAGCTCCGAAATCGCTGACAGTTAAAGAAATACGTTTGTTGCAAACCGTTAATTCCATACACACTCTCCAAATAGAATTTCTATCGGAGTATAAGCCACTTTTAAGGTGTTTGTCAATACGAAATAAGCCCCGGAAACTGCCTGTAAAAATTCAAAAAACCATTGTGCGTATGCGGGAAAAATAGTAATATTAGTTTTAAGTGTAGGACTTATGCTCGAAAGACGGTGAAAACAATGAAAAAAATAGAGTTTATGTATGGAAAAGGCACGCTCGGATATGAGTTTGAAGATAGTGAGCTCGCGGCGGTTTTAAGATCTTCGATCGAAGAATACCATCCGGAGATGACGGGACGGGAGCTTGTGCGCCATGCGCTTGAAAATCCCATCGGGAGCGAAAGGCTTTGCGAGCTTGCAAAAGGAAAGCAAAAGATAGTAGTAATAGCAAGCGATCACACGCGCCCGGTTCCGAGCAAGATCATAATGCCGGAGCTTCTTGCCGAGATACGTTCCAAAAATCCGGCAGCCGACATCACCATACTCATAGCCACGGGCTGTCATCGCGGAACCACAAAAGAAGAGCTGATTGCAAAGTTCGGCACAGACATCGTTGAAAATGAAAAGATAGTCATACATGACTGCGACGACAAGCCTTCGATCAAAAACATCGGTGTATTGCCGTCCGGGGGACAGTGTGAGATAAACGATCTCGCGGTTTCTGCCGATCTTCTTGTTGCGGAAGGCTTTATAGAACCGCACTTTTTCGCCGGGTATTCCGGCGGAAGAAAGAGCGTTCTGCCCGGCATCGCAAGCAGGGAGACGGTAATGGCAAATCACTGCTCTGAATTTATTGCCAGCGATTGCGCAAGAACGGGAATACTTGAAGGAAACCCCATTCACAAGGATATGGTCTGGGCTGCCCGCACCGCAGGCCTGAAGTTTATTGTAAACGTAGTCCTCAACTCTGAAAAAGAGCCGATCTACGCAGTGGCGGGAGATCTGGAGGAGGCCCACAAAAAAGGCACTGACTTTTTGTCGGGACTTTGCGGCGCGGCGGCTGTCCGCTCGGACGTAGCCATTTCAACAAACGGCGGCTATCCTCTTGATCAGAATATCTACCAGGCAGTCAAGGGAATGACGGCTGCGGAAGCGACCGTAAAAGAGGGCGGCGTGATAATTATGCTCGCGGCGTCAGACGATGGAACGGGAGGCGATTATTTTTATCACCAGCTTGCCGACGCTGCGGACGTAAAAGACGCAATGAAAGAAATCCTGTCGAGAAAAAGAAGCGAAACCGTTCCGGATCAGTGGGAGGCGCAGGTTCTTCTTCGAGTGCTCATAAAAGCGACCGTCATCTACGTTTCAAATCTGCCCGATGAGACGATCAGAAATATGCATATGATACCGGCGCATTCCATAGAAGAAGCTTTGTCGGAGGCGAGAAAGATCGTCGGAAAAGAGAAGATAAGCATCACTGCTATTCCTGATGGTATCTCGGTTGTGGTAAAGGATTAAAGACGGCAAAGCGATGCCGTTTTGAGAAAAAAACTTTCCGATAAAAATAATAAGCGTAAAATGGGCAAAAATCCTTGACAATTACGAATAAAAGATTGTAAAATATGCAAGCTATGGCTTTTTGCAACCGGTCAGCCAATGCCCCGGAAGACCAAAAGCAAAAGGCAGGGTAAAATAAATATAATTCAATTAACATAGGAGATGAACCATGAAGAGTTTTATGGCAAAACCCGAAGCCGTCGAGCGTAAGTGGTACGTTGTTGACGCTGAAGGACAGACTCTCGGACGCCTTGCCAGCGAAGTGGCAAAGGTTTTAAGAGGAAAAAACAAGCCTACTTTCACCCCTCACGTTGATACCGGCGATTATGTTATTGTTGTAAACGCTGCCAAGGTGCAGGTAACAGGCAAGAAATTAGACCAGAAGATTTATTATCATCATTCGGAGTACGTTGGCGGCATGAAGGAGACCACCCTTCGCGAGATGCTTGAAAAGAAGCCGGAAAGAGTTGTTGAGCTCGCAGTAAAGGGAATGCTTCCCAAGGGAGCTCTCGGAAATCAGATATATTCCAAGCTTCACGTATATGCAGGTCCGGAGCATGAGCAGCAGGCTCAGAAGCCCGAGACGCTTTCATTCTGATCGGAGGAGAGATAAGTTATGGCAAATAAAAATTACGGAACCGGCAGAAGAAAAAAGAGTATCGCTCGCGTATACGTTACTCCCGGTACAGGAAAGATTACTGTTAACAAAAGAGATATAGACGAGTATTTCGGACTTGAGACTCTGAAGGTCGTAGTCCGTCAGCCCCTTACTCTTACCGGACTCGATGGTAAATACGACGTGAAAGTAAACGTTCACGGCGGCGGATTTACCGGACAGGCGGGAGCTATCCGCCACGGACTTGCCAGAGCGCTTGCAAGCATGGATCCCGAGCTTCGCGCCGCTCTCAAGAAAGAAGGATATCTTACCCGTGATCCTCGTATGAAAGAACGTAAAAAGTACGGTCTCAAAGCAGCGAGACGCGCACCTCAGTTCTCAAAGAGATAATCGCGAAGAAGAAGGCACTAAAAACCTCGGAAATACACCATTTCCGGGGTTTTTTATACCCATGAATCTTTGATGGGAGTTGATCGATTCTGACAGCGCCTTTTCTTTCCCGGATTTTCATGGCCACAGGGCATATGTTCAGGACTGTTGGCGGTCGAGAGACCGGATAGAAGAGCAAAAAGCTGTGCTACTGCCATTACTGTTACGAAGGGCTTCAGATCGGCGGCGCAAATGCATCACATTTGGCACAGCTTTTATTATCGGAGGATTGAAATACATAGAAGGAGCAATTCATAAGATTTATGTCCTCAGACTTGAAATACGGGAAACCACAGGAAAAGCAAGGAAAAAGTAAGATTGGCCTGTCCCCCGAAGCAGAAGGAGTGATCTGTGCACTCATATCCGGTATCCTGTTCGGAACAATGCCTTTGATGGCAAAAACAGCGTATACAC
>DFFO01000089.1 GCA_002369255.1 Lachnospiraceae bacterium UBA3774 | reverse complement strand
TCAAAGTCGTTGGGGTCATGGGCAGGAGTGATCTTTACTACTCCGGTACCTTTTTCCATATCTGCATGCTCGTCGCAAACGATCGGAATCTCTTTGTTGATGATGGGAAGTATGACGTGACAGCCGTGAAGATGGCTGTATCTCTTATCTTCGCCGTTTATCGCCACAGCAGTATCTCCGAGCATGGTTTCAGGCCTTGTGGTGGCAAGTTCAAGCAGCTCGCCGGTTTCCTTTACGGGATAATAAAAATGATAGAATGCAGCTTCCTTTGATTCATATTCAACTTCGGCGTCGGATATTGAAGTCCTGCATTTCGGGCACCAGTTGACCATGCGGTTTCCGCGGTAAATGAGCTTTTTGTTGTAAAGGTTTACGAAGACGTGCTTTACCGCCTGAGAACAGCCTTCATCCATGGTAAATCTTTCTCTGTCCCAGTCGCAGCTCGATCCGAGCTTTTTGAGCTGGCTTACGATCCTGTTGCCGTATTTTTCGCGCCAATCCCATGCCCGTTTCAAGAAGCCTTCTCTGCCGAGCATTTCTTTTGTAACGCCCTCCTGACGCATAGACTCTACGACTTTTGCTTCCGTAGCGATAGACGCATGGTCTGTCCCCGGAAGCCATAAAGCTTCATAGCCCTGCATACGTCTGTACCGGATAAGAATATCCTGCATAGTATTATCAAGCGCGTGTCCCATGTGAAGCTGTCCCGTGATATTGGGCGGCGGCATCACTATAGTATAGGATTTTTTATCGGGATTGACTTTAGCGTGAAAATATTTCTTTTCAAGCCACTTTTGATACAACCTATCCTCGATCTTTTTCGGATCGTACGTTTTTTCAAGTTCTTTTGACATATATCGAATTTCCCCCTCGGGTTGTTTTTTTAGCAAAACGGTTTTTTAAGTCCGTGAATAGTTTATTTTACTCCAAAAACCGCTAAAATAAAAGCCCTATTTTATCTTTGGCTTTCTCTTTTTCTTTACCGGGGCTTTCGGTACCTGCACGCACAAAAAGGCAGTTTTCCCGCGCTGCATTTTTTTAAATTTTACAGGTGAAATAGTTTCTTTGCTATGATAGAATTAGCAGAGACTTTTGGAGGCCTGGCATGCATCTTAGAAAAACCGTTGCCGGTATTCTTTTGGCGGGAGGAAGCGCCACGAGATTCGGCGGCTCTGTAAATAAAGTATACCTGCCCCTGGGCGGGAAAAGTATTATTTCATACAGTCTTGACGCTCTCGACTCACATCCCGAGATCGACGAACTGATCATAGTAGTACGCGAAGGCGAGGAACAGATGATAAATACCGACCGCCTGCGCAAACCGTTCAAGGTCATTCACGGCGGCTCATCCAGACGCGGATCGGTGCTTAATGCTCTCATGGCTACAGACGCCGACTATGTCGTTATCCAGGACGGCGCAAGACCCTTTTTAAAAGAATATTATATTACCGACTGTCTAAACGCGCTTGAAGATTATCCGGGCACTACCATCGCGGTGCGTTCAAAAGACACTGTAAAGATTGCTTATGAAAACCAGCTCGTTGCCCGCACTACCGTAAGAACGAATACCTGGCTGGTCCAGACTCCCCAGGCATTTCGCCGCAGCGACCTGCTCTCGGCTCATCTTGAATATACCGGGATCGAGGCCACTGACGACTGCATGATGCTTGAAAAATTCCGCAAGGACGTGCTGCTCATTTCCGGAGAGGATACGAATATCAAGATTACGACAAAAAGCGATTTTGCCCTTGCAGAGTTTATTCTGAAAGACTATCCTCTTTCCTGATGTATGACAACAAAAAAAGAGGCGTTTTCATTCAAGAAAGCGCCTCTTTTTTCTTATCTGTTGAAAAGATCGTTTATATATCTTTCGATGTCTTCGGGGCTTTTAAATCCGCCGCTGGCAACAAATACGATAGATGAGATCAGCATGGTTATTCCAAGAACCAGAGAAATCGCGCTGATCACGATAGAAACTATCGCCATGACTTTCTGATTGGATTTTACTCCGAGAATGCCAAATACCAGGCCTGCAATGGCAACAGGTATCTGCAGATAAACTATGCAGCAGCAAAGCAGCGACGCTATGGAAAGGCACAGCGCGGCTATTGCATATCCGTCGGGACGAAGCTTTTGCTCCGGCTCGGCGCTTGTCTCTGCCGTCTCAGGTTCCGGCGTATAATAAAAATTATTGTTTGTAGAATAATCCGGCGCGTCCGAAGCAGAAGTCTCCTGATATTCAGATATGGGCTTTCCGCATGAGGGGCAATAAGTCGAACCTTCCGGCAGCTGATTTCCGCAATTTTGGCAAAACATATCGTACCTTCTTTCGTTATTTGATTTTTTTGCATTATACTAAACAAAGCGATATGCAGTCAAGAAAAAGACCGCTTCAGTATCTTCTGATACTTTCATCTTCGTCATCGGCTTTTACGATGTCTTTTATAATAACTTTAAAAGAAACCGTTTCAGACGGGCGGACAATTACTTCATCGCCTACTTTGTGTCCTGAAATCGCTTTTCCGATAGGCGACTCTATAGAAATGAGATGTCTTAAAGAATCTGCTCTGATACTTGTTACGAGTTTGTATTCTTCGGTTATTTCATCATCAACAAAGTACAGCTCCACCGTATCGTCAAGTCCCACTTCATCCTCTGCGGAGGTATCTTCTACTATCTGCGCGTTTTTGAGCAGTTTTTCCAGGTATCTGATCCGGCTTTCGTTTTCATTTTTAAACTTTTTTGCGGCGTGATACTCAAAATTTTCGGAAAGGTCCCCGTGCGCCCGCGCTTCCTTTACGTCCTCGAGCGCCTGTTTTCTGACGACGAGTATCCTGTGTTCTATTTCCGCGCGGATCTTTGCCACGTCCTGCTGCGTCATTCTTTCACCCATTGAAAAAAGCCTCCGTGATCTCTATCAGTTCTTTCAAAGAAACGATATAATTTGTTTTTCTTCTAAATTCGGCCGAATCCTTCATGCCTGCGGTATACCACGAAAGATGCTTACGCATTTCCCTGATACCGACGCTCTCGCCTTTGTCGCGGACAAGCCCCTGAGCGTGCCGTATAATCGTTTTCATCCTGTTAATGCTTGTTTCGCGGGGAGTTGCTTTTTTGTCAAGCGCGGATCTTACTCTGGCAAATATCCACGGGTCTCCCTGCGCTCCTCTTGCTATCATAACTGCGTCGGCGCCTGTTTTTTCCTTCATCCTTACTGCGTCTTCTCCGCTGAAAATATCACCGTTTCCGATCACCGGTATTCCTACCGCCTCTTTGACCTGTCTGATGATCTCCGGATCGGCGCTTCCGTGGTACATTTGCTCCCTGGTGCGCGCATGCACGGCTATTGCGCTTGCGCCTGCTCCCTCAAGGCGTTTTGCAAACTCGGCCGCATTTATGTGATCCTTGTCAAAACCCGACCTGATCTTTACTGTAAGCGGTTTTACAAGAACGCCTGCCATTTTGGAAACGATTTTTTCCGCAAGAAGCGGATTCTTCATCAACGCGGAGCCTTCGTTGTTTCCCACTACTTTGTTGACAGGGCAGCCCATATTCACGTCGATAATATCAAATTCCGGCTCGACCCGCTGCGCCATTTCAGCCATAAGACCGGGGTCTGACCCGAAAAGCTGGATTGCAGCGGGAGTTTCCCCGTCATATTTTTTCATCAGATCAAAAGTCTTTTTGTTATTATATGAAAGCGCCTTTGCACTGATCATTTCCGTGCAGGTAACATCCGCGCCGAGTTCTGCGCATATCTGACGAAACGTCAGGTCCGTAACTCCTGCCATCGGCGCCAAAAAAATCGGCGTTTCTTTATCTATGTTCAGATTTTTTAACCGCATATACTTATAACAGCTTGTTTTTGATCTTATAATACAGGGAAAGCTTACCGAAGAGTTCTTCCTTTTCATCAAGCAGCTTTCTTACGCAAAGCTCAGCTTCTATCTCATCGTACAGATAATCGCGCTCATCCGATGAAATGTTCACCTTGATATCTCCGGCCTTGTCAAATTCTATGGTTATGATGCCGCCGGCATCCTCGGCAAAAAGAACGCAGGCCGCCTGAAGCTCGTTTTTTACTTCGACGGGAAGCTGTGAAAAATCAGGATCGAGATAATATTTTTCTTCATATGAATTGGCTCCGCAAAGCACTTTGTTTTCCATCTTTATTCCTTTCTTATGCTCACTTCGCCTCCGGAAAGGGCGATAACAGCGCCGTCTTCAAGCCGCAATAGTAATCTTCCGTCGTCCGCCACTCCCTCGCAGATCCCGGTATGAGCAATCCTTGCGCTTTCTATGCGTCCGCCGCAAGAAGCACTGTCATAAACATTGATTTTTTCGCCGATCCCATCCATGCGCTTTTTATAATCCTGTATCCATGCGGCATCCTTTATGAGCTGCTCATATCTTTTTTCAAAAGCGTTTAGTATTTCCGCGGCAAGTTCCTCGGTTTTCAAAACAATCCCCTCGTCGGCAAGGGAAGCGGCTGTTTTTTTGATCTCGTCAGGAAGCTGTTTCCATGAGATGTTTACTCCGATCCCGACCGCAACGCAGCCTTCGCCATTTATTTCTCTATACTCGGTCAATATTCCGCATAGCTTTTTTCCACCCGCAACAATATCATTGGGCCACTTGATCTTTATAGATCCGCTGTTTCCGAAAACTTCTATCGCGTCCGTCACCGCAAGAGCGGCGATAAGAGCCGTTCTGGGGTCAGCAGCGCAGCGAAGCAAAAAGCTCATAGCGAGGGTCTTTTCATACCTGCTCCCGAGCCACTCTCTTCCCATTCTCCCTTTGCCTTTTTTCTGGAAGCCGGCGACAACAGCGCAGCCTTCTTCTCTGCCTTTTTTCGCGAGTTCAAATATACGATCGTTGGTAGAGACATCTATCTCATCAAAAAGCTCGAGATCACGCCCGAGCCGCTGTGTTCTTAGTCTGTTTTCGATCAGTTCTCTGTTCATTTCACATCCAGAAGCATACTGCCGAAAGAACGGCGGTAATAAGGAAAAATACGCCGAGAGCGATATAGGAAATACTTCCTTTTTTGTTTTTGTTTTTACGGACTCCCTTTTGCAGGTCTGCGGCCGCAACAAAGAAAACCAGCGCGCAGATCAGAAAAACCGGCGGGAAATAAAAAAAACCGTTTTCAAGAAAAATTGCCGCCGCAGTCATCAGCAGGCATACCGCTCCTGCCGAAATATGAAAAATAATATGAAACTGCTCATAGGCTCTTGAATATTTTCCGAAGCGGATTTCAGCCATTTTTTCTTCTCTCTTCTTTTACTCTGACGCGAAGATCCTTAAAAAAGCTTTTAAGCAGCTTGCTGCACTCATTTTCGAGGACTCCGTTTGTTATTTCGACTCTGTGATTGAACTGCTCCATGTCGAGCAGATTCAGTATGGAGCCCGCGCAGCCGGCCTTCGGATTTTTGGCGCCTATAACCACCCTGTCAAGCCTTGACTGGACAATGGCGCCGGAGCACATCTGACACGGCTCAAGCGTAACGTACATAGTACAGCCTTCAAGACGCCAGTCGCCGAGCTTTTTGCTTGCTTTATCGATGGCGGTTATCTCTGCGTGAGCGAGCGTAGTTTTTTTTGTATTACGCATATTGCAGCCTCTGCCTACGACCTTGTCGCCGCAGACGATCACGCAGCCGATAGGAACTTCGCCAAGGGAAGCAGCCCGCTGTGCCTGACGAAGCGCTTTTTTCATATAATGCTCGTCTTTACTTTCCGTATTTTTCATTGAACGCGCGGATGATTTCATCGTTCTCAAAATAATTGATCTTCATGGCCGCTTTGACCTCATCGAGCGTTTGCGCGGCGGTCTTTAAAGCGTTTTCCGTGCCTTTTTTCAGGATCTCGTAAACGTCATAAGGTCTGCTTTCATACTCGGCGCGTCTTGCCCTGATCGGCGCAAGCTCCTCATTTAATACGGCAAGAAGGAATTTTTTTACTTTTACGTCTCCGAGTCCGCCTCTCTTGTAATGGTCTTTCATCTCGTCAAGATTTGCATAATCGGGACAGTATTCCTCAAAATATTCGTCCTTGCAAAACGCGTCAAGATACGTAAATACCGGGTTTCCTTCAACTTTGCCGGGATCTGTGACTTTGAGATGGTCCGGGTCTGTAAACATGCTCATGACCTTTGTTTTTACGTCATTTTCAGTATCCGACAGATAAATGCAGTTTCCCAGAGACTTGCTCATTTTTGCCTTTCCGTCGGTTCCGGGAAGTCTGAGGCATGCCTTGTTGTCCGGAAGGATTATTTCAGGTTCCACAAGCGTTTCTCCGTAAACGGAATTGAATTTCCTTACAATCTCGCGGGTCTGCTCTATCATAGGCTCCTGATCCTCGCCAA
>DFFO01000017.1 GCA_002369255.1 Lachnospiraceae bacterium UBA3774 | reverse complement strand
AGCGTAACGAGCATAGGAGATTATGCGTTTGATAGTTGCAGCAGTTTGACGAGCATCACGATCCCGGATAGTGTAACAAGCATAGGAGATTATGCGTTTTATGGTTGCAGCAGCCTGACGAGTATCACGATACCGGATAGTGTAACAAGCATAGGTGAAAGTGCGTTTGAAGATTGCGGCAGCTTGACAAGCATCATAATTCCTGACAGCGTGACACTCATAGGGTGGTTTGCGTTTAGTGGTTGCAGCAACCTGTCGGAAATAGTCTTTAAAGGAAGTGCTCCTGAAATCGGTAAGTATCCGTTTTCTGATTTAAATGCAACAGCATACTATCCCGCAGATGATTCATCATGGACAGAAAAGATTAAAGGACGGTTTGGGGGAAATATTACATGGGTTGAAAAAGACTTTAGCAAAGAAACAATCACCGGCACCTGCGGCCCCAAAGCCACATGGACTCTCTCGGGCGGTACCCTTACCCTCTCCGGAACCGGCGCGATGACAAACTTTGCCAATAAGACGGCTATGCCCTGGTATGAATATCTGGATCAGATAGAAAAGGTAGTGATAGAGGATGGTATCACGTCCATTGGCAACTACGCCTTCATGGGCAGTGGCAATCTCGCAGAGGTCAGTATCGGAAGCGCCGTAAAGACCATCGGAGTAAACGCTTTCTCTGGCTGCTCCAAGATCGAAGAGGTTTCGCTTCCCGCCTCACTTACCGGCATTAGTAACTACGCCTTTAATAACTGCTCATCCCTGTCACTTATAGAGTTTAACAGCGCGGCAGCTCCCACCCTTGGAGCAAACGCCCTTGCAAACACAAAAGCGACTGCTATCTATAAGTCCTCGTGGAGTGGTTTTGGAAAGGACAAGTTCGGCGGCAAGACCACGTGGCTTGTAGATCACGCGGGCGGCTCATGCGGAGCTACAAAGTACTCGCTTGATAGAGGTGTAATGACTATCTCCGGAAAAGGAACCATCAGAGGCTACAGTAACGGCGAAGCCCCTTGGTATCCGCTCAGAGATGAGATACTTACTTTGAATATCGGAGATGAAGTAACTTCTGTCGGAAACTTTGCCTTTATAGGCTGCTCAAATCTTGCAGAGCTTAATCTTGGAAGAAGTGTAACAGCAATAAATACAAGCTCCTTTAACGGATGCTCATCTCTTGAAAAGGTAGAACTTCCCGAAGGTCTTACTACTCTTGGCTCTTACGCCTTTACCAACTGCTCCGGCCTTTCAGAGATTACCTTTAACGGAAACACTGCGCCTACTATAGCAGGCACGGCCTTTAATACCGTAAAGGCAAAGGCGGTGCACGCAGGTAATGACAGCTGGAGTGCATTTAACAAGGCAGGCTTTGGAGGAGCTATCTACTGGACGGATGATCCGGAAGAAGAAGTGATCGGAGGAAACTGCGGAAACCAGGCGGCATGGATCCTTGTAGACGGAACGCTTACCATCTACGGACAAAACGGAACCAAAGGTTATGCCAAAAAGACGGATGTTCCGTGGCATGAATACCGCGATCAGATCACAAAGATAGTAGTGGAAGACGGGATCACAAGCCTTGGCAACTATTCCTTTATGGAATGCGAGAATGTAACGGAAGTTCAGCTTGGAAATACTTTAAGGTTTATCGGAGTAAATGCTTTCTCGACGTTAAAGAGCCTTAAGACGATCACCATCCCGGCTTCTGTAACTACCATAAACGGTTATGCGTTTAACAAGTGCAGCTCGCTTGAAAAGGTCAACTTCGAGGGAGAAAAACCCTCAGTCCTTGCTTCCAACGCGTTTAATAATACGAAGGTAAAGCTGTAAGAGATACGTAAACAAACCGACAAAAAAAGGCGGCGCACACGCGCCGCCTAAACTTTTACCTCTTATACGTCAAACAGCAGATCGCCGTATGACGGAAGAGGCCAGGATTTTTTGTCCATGCGCTTTTCGATATTATCGAGCGGCAGACGAAGCTCTTTCATCAATGGACGGATCACGTCTTTGAAATAGAAAGCTTTTTCTTTTGCGTCTGTGACGCTGTCTGCGTCGCCAAGTGCGTTTTCAAGCGCCGAGAGTGCGCCGCCTGCTTCACACAAAAGAGCGGAGATCTCTTTGAGCGCGGATTCCTGCACGCTCGTATCTGCTTCCTCACAAGCCTTTTTCACGGCATTGATGGAAAGAGCAAGATCACGAGTATGTTTTACTATTGCCGGAATCAGCTGCTTTTGAGCGATATTTACCATCGAAAGCGCTTCTATATGAAGCTGCCTTACAAAGCTCTCATATCGTATCTCACCGCGCGCGGCAAGTTCTTCCTCTGAAAAAACGCCAAGCTCGCTGAACATTTCAACGCTTTCAGGAGCGGTCATAAAGCCGATCGCGTCCACAGCGCTGGTCAGGTTCGGAAGACCTCTCTTTTCGGCTTCGACGTGCCATTCGTCGGAATATCCGTTTCCGTTGAAGACTACTCTGCCATGCTCTGCAATATTATCGTGGATGATATTGTAGATCTCAGCATCGACGTCGTAAGTATCTTCAAGACGCTGAGCGGCGGCATTGAAGGCCTGCGCGGTGATACTGTTCAAAACGGTATTTGCGCTGGCAATAGAGTCTGACGATCCGACCATGCGGAATTCAAAGCGGTTTCCGACAAAGGCAAAAGGCGACGTTCTGTTGCGGTCGCTTGAGTCTTTGTTGAAAGATGAAAGGAAGGAAACGCCTGTCGAGATCTGTTCCTTTTCTTCTTTTTCATCTACGGGACGGCTGTTTTCTGCCGCGGCAAGCAGCTCTTTTTCGAGCTTTTCACCGATGAACATGGATATTACGGCGGGAGGAGCTTCATCTCCGCCGAGTCTGTAATCGTTTCCTACGCATGAAGCGGAAAGCCGCAGCAGTCCGGCGTGAGAGTCGATCGCGCTGATAATGCATGAGAGCACGAGCAAAAAGCGCAGGCGCTCTTCCTCCGATTTTCCGGGGTGCATGAGATTGATGCCGTCGTCAGTGACGAGAGACCAGTTGTTGTGCTTCCCGGAACCGTTTATGCCGTCAAAAGGCTTTTCATGCAGAATGCAGGCCAGTCCGTGACGGTCGGCTACTTTTTTCATTATTTCCATGGTCAGCTGATTGTGATCGGTGGAAATATTTGCCGACAGATATACGGGGCATATTTCGTGCTGACTCGGAGCCACTTCGTTGTGCTGTATCTTTGCGGGTACTCCGTAACGCCACAGCTCGAGGTTTACGGCTTTCATAAACGCTCCGACGCGCTCATTTATTGTTCCCGAATAATGCGCTGCTGAGTCCTGGTCTTTTGCCGGCATCGTGCCAAAGAGAGTTCTGCCCGTATAAACAAGGTCTTTTCTTTTAAGGAAATTTTCTTTTGAAATAAGGAAGTATTCCTGCTCGGCTCCTGCCATCGCGGTAACGCGAGAAGACGAGGTGTTTCCGAGCGCGCGAAGCAGCCGCAAAGAAGCGGCGTTTATCGCTTCCATAGAGCGCAGCAGAGGCGTTTTTAGATCAAGCGCCGCGCCGGAATACGAACAAAACGCCGTAGGAATGCACAAAATAGTGCCGATGGCGTCTTCCTTGAGAAATGCCGGCGAAGTGCAGTCCCAGGTCGTATAGCCGCGCGCTTCAAAAGTGGCGCGAAGGCCGCCGCTCGGGAAAGAAGAAGCGTCAAGCTCTCCTTTGACCAGCTCTTTGCCGGAAAATTCATAAACGATCTTGTTTGAAGAAGTGGGAGAACCGAGAAATGCCACGTGCTTTTCCGCGGTAACGCCCGTGAGAGGCTGGAACCAGTGCGTAAAATGTGTCGCCCCGTGTTCGACCGCCCAATCCTTCATGGCGGCGGCGACTTCGTCCGCGATATCATAAGACAGCTCGCCGCCGCTGTTCATTATTTTTTCAAGCTTTTTGAAAGTTTCCTTTGAGAGGCGTTCTTTCATTTCGTTTTTGCCAAAAACGCGGTTGCCGAAAACGTCCTCTATCTTAAAAGACTTGCTCATAACAAACTCCTCTTAGCTAAAAGGCTTATCAGGCCTTTCCGACAGAACCGAACAGTTCGAGCTTGGTTCTTACTACGTCTTTTATCGCCTCTGCGCCGGGAGCGAGAAGCTTTCTCGGGTCAAAGCCCTTTCCTTCGAGATCCTTGCCCGCCTCGATATATTTGCGTGTAGCCGCGGCAAAGGCAAGCTGATTTTCGGTGTTTACGTTGATCTTAGCAACGCCGAGAGAAATGGCTTTTTTGATCATATCATCGGGGATTCCGGTGCCGCCGTGCAATACCAGAGGCAGATCGCCGACCTTTGCTTTTACCGCCTCAAGGGTTTCAAAGCTGAGCCCCTGCCAGTTTGCGGGATATTTGCCGTGGATGTTTCCTATTCCGGCAGCAAGGAAATCAACGCCAAGATCTGCTATTTTTTTGCACTCATCAGGATCCGCGCATTCGCCCATTCCGATGACGCCGTCTTCTTCGCCGCCGATGGAGCCGACTTCCGCCTCAATGGAGATTCCTTTTGAATGGCAGACCTCGACCAGCTCTCTGGTTTTGGCAACGTTTTCTTCGATGGGATAATGCGAACCATCAAACATAACCGACATAAAACCTGCGTCAATGCATTTATAGCAGTGTTCGTAGCTGCCGTGATCGAGGTGAAGCGCAACGGGTACGGTGATCCCCATTTCTTCAAGCATGGCATTTGTCATGGCTACTACGGTCTTATAACCTGTCATGTATTTTCCCGCGCCTTCGGATACTCCGAGGATCATGGGCGACTGCAATTCCTGCGCTACTGCGAGAACGGACTTTGTCCACTCGAGATTGTTGATGTTCATCTGCGCAACGGCATACTTGCCTGCGCGGGCCTGTTGAAGCATTTCTTTTGCTGAAATAACCATTTTTTCTCCTCTTTTTTAAATAAGAATCTTTTGTAACCGGATGATGTTATGGATAGATTAAAGTATAAATGATTTCAACCGAAAAATAAAGACTTGCAAAGTAAATAGTTACCGCCGTCTCGGAGCGTTTTGCTCTGTGTTTACAAATGTCTGAGTCCTTTCGGATAATGATTTTTGATCAAATTGTTCGCGGCTTTTCCCCAGGAAAGGCTCTTCCCGCAAACCGTTATCAAAACCCAGCCGGAAAGATCTCCCTGAGCGGGCAGAGCAAGCCCGGAAATATATTTTGCTGCGTCCTGCGGTGAAAGGTCGAGGCAGGCCGCGGCATCGCCGGGCGATATCGTAAGCGCCAGCGCATGCGATGGGATAAAACGGCCCTTTAAGATCTGGCCAAGGTGCAGCCCCGGGCGCAGGACTTTGAGTCCGGACAAGTCGAGCGCTTCCGGCATCAGATAAAGGTTTTCGCCAAAGGAAACGAGCGGCGTGTCGGGATCTATAGTATTAAGAAAACAGCTTTCCGACAGATATTCGGATCTGAAAGCGTCCCAGACCTTTATCGCGGCTTTGTCCGCGCGGTGTTTTTCTTTGCGCTGCGGACCTCTTACGGCGGCCCCGCCTTTTTTAAGCCTGGCGACAAAATGCCCTTCGCCGTCGTTTTCGTGAGGATATATATGTTCCTGCAAAACAAGCTCATAATCGGGATGTTCGCGCAGGAAAGCTTCTATCTGCAGTTCGTTTTCTTCCGGCGCAAAAGTGCATGTGGAATAAATCAGGCTGCCGCCGGGCGCCACGTTTAAATCCGCGTTTTCGAGTATTTCATGCTGCCGCCGGGCGCAGAGGGAAATATTTTCCTCGCTCCAGCAGGCAAGGGCCTCGGGTTCCTTTCGGAACATTCCTTCCCCGGAGCAGG
>DFFO01000096.1 GCA_002369255.1 Lachnospiraceae bacterium UBA3774 | reverse complement strand
CACCCATCATATCGGGAGTAGCAACAACTACGTCAAAGTCAAGCCATCCTTCGTTCTGGATCTTCGGGATAAGCTCCTCTGCTCCGACGTAATCTGCGCCTGCGGCCTGAGCCTCGTCAGCTTTTACGCCTTTCGCAAAAACCAGAACGCGGACCGTTTTACCGGTTCCGTTGGGGAGAACAACCGCTCCGCGGATCTGCTCTTCGGCATGACGGCCGTCGCAGCCTGTACGGATGTGGAGTTCTACTGTTTCGTCAAATTTTGCATAAGCAGCCTTTTTAAGAAGCGCGATCGCCTCGGGAGCGTCATAAAGAACGGTGCGGTCGATCTGCTTTGCGGCTTCGGTATATTTCTTACCTCTTTTCATGGCACCCTCCTTAGTCCTCGACGACGATACCCATGCTGCGGGCTGTTCCGCAGATCATGCTGGTAGCTGTCTCGATATTTGCTGCATTAAGATCCGACATTTTCATCTCGGCGATCTTTCTGCACTCTTCTCTCTTAATAGTCGCAACCTTATCTCTGTTGGGAACTCCCGAACCTTTCTGAATCTTGGCTGCTTTCTTAAGAAGCACTGCTGCAGGCGGAGTCTTCGTAACAAAGCTGAAGGATCTGTCTGCATAAACCGTAATAACTACGGGGATGATAAGATCACCCTGATCTGCTGTTCTGGCGTTGAACTGCTTTGTGAATTCCACGATGTTAACGCCGTGCTGTCCAAGCGCGGGACCTACGGGCGGAGCGGGAGTCGCTTTGCCGGCAGGAATCTGCAGCTTGATAAAACCTGTTACTTTCTTTGCCATTTGGCTTCCTCCTTTTTTATTTTGCCCGAAAGGGCAACTGTGGTATGGCGGAGAAAAGGTCTCCTTCCACCGCTTCTTTTATGAAGCTTTTATCATAATCCGGCAAGCCGGATAAGATATCACATTTTTCTTACGGCACCGAACTCAAGCTCAACAGGAGTTTCGCGTCCGAACATGTCTACCGAAAGCGTCAGCATCTGCTTGCTTTGGTTGATGGCCTTGATGGTACCGATAGTACCTTCCCAAACGCCGTTTACTACGATCACGGAATCTCCGACCGCAAAATCTATCTCATAACCGATATCTCTGATGCCGACGTGCTTCATTTCCTCTTCGGAAAGCGGAACAGGCTTTGAGCCCGGTCCGACGAAGCCGGTAACGCCGCGGGTATTTCTGACGATAAACCATGTATCGTCGTTCATATCCATGTTTATGAGAACATAGCTCGGGAACATTTTCTTCTGTACTGCCTTGCGAACGCCGTTTTTTACTTCAACAACATCCTGCATGGGAACAAGTACTTCTCTGATAACGTCCTGAAGCTTGCGGTTTTCAATGGTCTTTTCGAGGTCAGCCTTTACCTTGTTCTCGTAGCCGGAGTAAGTATGTACGACATACCATTTATCTTCTGCCATGAGTCCTCCTTAAAGAATGAATCCCAAAAGGAACTTTGCGCCCGCATCGATAAGCGCTATAGCCACTCCGAGTATGATCGACGTAACGACTACAGCTACCGACTGCTTTAATGCGTCAGCCTTGCCGGGCCAGATTATTTTTTTGAATTCAGCTTTTACGCTTTTAAAATACCCTGCCATAATAAAGCCTTTCCGAGATTACTTGGTCTCTTTGTGTACGGTGTGAGCCTTGCAGAAAGGACAATATTTTTTGGTTTCCATTCTGTCGGGATGGTTCTTTTTCTCTTTCGTTACGTTGTAATTTCTCTGCTTGCACTCAGTACATGCGAGGGTGATTCTGGTACGCATTTTTGTTTCCTCCGCGTATTATTTTTCCGTTTAAAATTCCACAACAAAAAAAAGCCGATTTGTCGACGGTTAGGTAATATTAACATAAGTTTTTGCAGGAGTCAAATGTTTTTTTGAAAAGAAGCGCCTTTTGAAGGTAGGCTGCGGCGGTGCGGGCAGAACCGCTGTTTTTGGCCTTCCTGCACGCATTTTGGGGCGGCGATGCGGGCAAAACCGCCATTTTTTGCCTTCTTGCACGCATTTTGGGGCGGCGGTGCGGGCAGAACCGCTGTTTTTGGCCTTCCTGCACGCATTTTGAAGCTTCGGTGCGGGCAGAACCGCCATTTTGGGCCTTCTTGCACGCATTTTGGGGCGGCGGTGCGGGCAGAACCGCTGTTTTGGGCCTTCTTGCACGCATTTTGGGGCGGAGGTGCGGGCAAAACTGCCATTTTTGGCCTTCTTGCACGCATTCTGAAGCTTCGGTGCGGGCAGAACTGCCATTTTTGGCCTTCTTGCACGCATTTTAAATGATATGTGCCGGATACAGCTTGTTGGGTTTCCTTTGCTGTAATCCGGCACCATCTTCACTCTTTATTCAGAATTTATTTTCTGCGAGCGGATTCTTCTGCATTTATCAGATCGAGATTGTATTTTTCGTACTTATTAATAATATCGTCGCAGTGTTTGTCAAAATACGATGCGCTGTATTGCGGATCATACCAACTGAATTGTTTGAAATATTTGCCGTATTCCGCAGAGGTGTATTTTCTGCCGGCGCGCGCGCAGATTTCATTTCTCGCATATCTGAGCTGCTTGTCCGTCATTGACGAAATAACCTTTTTGCTGTACTTCGTGCTGTTTGCATCCGGAAGTATAAGCTCGTCGGACGAAACCCCTTTGACTCTAAGAGAACTCGGAACAGTCGCGCTGCTCTTCTGCGTTTCCGCTGCTGTAGTGGTCGGAGCTTCAGTGGTCTGAGCCTCGGTAGTGGGTGCCTCAGTAGTAGGCGTTTCAGTAGTAGCGGCCTCTGTGGTCGCCTCGGTAGTCGTCGCTTCGGTAGCAGGAACATCTGAAGAAGGTTCAGCAGAGGAAGGGGCAACCTCTTCGGTTACGTCTGCCTCTGTTCCTCCGACGGTTTCATTTTCCTGTCTGCTGTTCATCTGTGATACCAGAATATAAACGCCTGCGCAAACAAGAAGCAGCGCTATTATTCCGAAAATAATCCCGACTGCTCCGCGTTTTTTCGGCTCCTGCGGATCATCAAGCCCAACCTGATCATCTGCAGGCTCGGCCTCAGGTGTGACTTCGGGTTCGCGTGCAGGCTCGGCCTCAGGTGCGACTTCGGGTTCGGGTGCAGGCGTGACCTCGAGTGCGGCGGCCGGATCAGTCTCAGGTGTGGCCTCGGGTTCAGGTGCGGGTTCGGGCTCCGGTATAGCTTCGGGCTCGGCCTCAAGTGCGGGTTCGGGCTCGGGTGTGGCTTCGAACTCGGGTTCAGGTGTGGGCTCAGGTGCGGGTTCGGGTGCGGCCTCAGGCTCGGGCTCCGGCGCGACTTCGGGCTCCGGTGCGACTTCAGGCTCGGGTGCAGGTTCAGGTGCCGCTTCCGGCGCCACTTCGGCCTCAGGTGCGGCTTCGGGCCCGTCCTCGGGTTCGGGTGCGGCTTCAGGCTCGGGTGTCACTTCGGCCTCAGGCTCGGGTGTGACTTCGATTTCGAGCTCGACCTCTACTTCGGGCTCGGGCGAGCCTTCCGGCTCTTCGTATTCAATATCGTCAAGGCCGAAAAGCTCTATGAGCTGTTCGGCCTGGTCTTCTTTTATCTGCAGACCGCACTTGGGGCAAAATCTTACGCCCTCTTTTAATTCCGCAGCGCATTTTGGACAAAACATGTTTTTCCTCCGAAAAAATTATTAAAAAACATACATTCTTATTTATTATAATTGATGGCACTGAAAAATCAAGTTTTATTCCTCTTTTCCGACAAAAACGGTCGCGCCAAAAACCTCTTTTGCTCCCGCTTTTTTCACCGTCTTTGCAAGCGCCGAGAGTGTGCTACCTGTAGTAAAAACATCATCGACAAGAAGCACCCGCGGAAAATCTTTCAGTGAATACTTCGCCAAGAAAGCATTTTTCAGACTTTCCTGCCTGCTTTTGGCGTCAAGCTGTTTTTGCGAGCCGGTATTCTTTACCTTGATTACTGCATCCGAAAGAAGCCTGACTCCGATTGCTTTTTCAATGCGCTTCGCGATTTCTTCGGCCTGATTGAAGCCCCTTTCCCTTTTCTTTGCCGGGAGCAGCGGAACGGGAATGATCGCGTCGGGCTTAAAGCCGGCGATTTCTTTTCCTCTCAAAGACAAAAGCTGCTGCGCATAATAATCCGCGTATTCTCTTCTCCCGCCGTTTTTAAAACGCATTACCGAGTTTCCGGCAATTTCATCGTAATTGAACGCGGCGACATTGCGTGAAAACGGGAAACTCTTTTTTATACAGTCGCCGCAATATTCCTCTCTCTCGTCTCCGATCTCTTTTCCGCATTTGAAACAAAAAGGAGCCTTTACAGCGGAAAAACGCCCGACGCATTTTTCGCAGATAAGCTCCCCTTTTTTGTCTGTGATCCCGTGACATGCGGGACACCTTCTCGGAAACAACAAGTCCGTTAAGTACCCGAAAAACAAAATTCCTCCATCAAACATTCCGTAAGACCGGAATAACGCTTTCTGATCTCGTTATTCTCGGTCATAGCCAAAAAACACTCCGGTGAGCCGACTATACAGACGCACGACTTTGCGCGGGTAACTGCCGTATAAATAAGATTTCTGTTCATCAGCGGCTTCGGCCCAGAAAGCAGCGGGATTACGACTGCGGGATATTCGCTGCCCTGCGATTTGTGAACCGTAAGCGCATATGCAAGCTCCAGTTCATCGGCATTATGGAACGGATAAACGACCTCCCGCCCTTCATCAAACGCCACGCAGATCTCTTCGGAAAACAGATTTATACTTTTTATGATGCCTATATCACCGTTAAAAACGCCTCTCCCTTCCTGGATGACAAAGCCCTTCGGGCTTCGGGCGACCCACTCGGTCTGATAGTTGTTTTTGATCTGCATGACCTTGTCTCCCTCACGAAACAATCCCTGAGGAAGAAGCTTTTCGCGCCTGCCGCTCTTCGGCGGGTTCAGCGCTTCCTGAAGAACGCGATTTAAATATTCCACGCCCAAAGGCCCTTTGCGCATCGGCGTCAGCACCTGGATATCCATAGCGGGAGCATGAACGTACCCCGGCAGTTTTTCCTTTACAAGAGTAATGGTGCTGCCCACAATCCTTCCTGCGTCATATCTTTTTACAAAAAGAAAATCATCGCTCTTTTTTTCGGTGTCTATCGGTTCGCCGACGTCTATTTTGTGGGCGTTTTTGATGATATCGCCTACGTCCGACTGTCTAAAGATCCTCTTTAGCTCGACTACGGTAACGGCGCCAGAATCAATGATATCGCAAAGGACGTTTCCGGCTCCTACGGAAGGAAGCTGACTCGCGTCGCCTACAAGTATCAGCCGCGCTCCGTAAGGGACGGCCCGAAGCAGCGAATTCATAAGAAAAATATCCACCATCGACATCTCGTCAATGATTATTACGTCGCCGTCAATAGGATTTTGCTCATTTCTCAAAAACCGTACCCGAGAGGTATCATCGTTTCCGTCCTCGCCTCCCTGGAATTCAAGCAGTCTGTGAATGGTCTTGGCCTCGGATTTTGTCGCCTCGGTCATGCGCTTTGCCGCCCTGCCGGTAGGCGCAGCCAAAACCACCTGTTTGTCATCCTCTTCAAAGACCCTGATAATGGCGTTGATCGTAGTGGTCTTTCCGGTACCGGGGCCCCCTGTTATTACAGTGACTCCGTTTGAAACCGCTGATACCACGGCATTTCTCTGGTCTTCGTCCTGTTCGAAATCGTCCGTTTCCAAAATAAAAGACAAAATCCTGTCGATCTTTTCCTCGTCAGCCCTGTAGGTAACGGCAAGATCAGCGAGTTTTTTGGCCACGTTTATTTCCATATAGTAATATTGTGCGGCATAGACGACCTCGCCTTCATTTCTTTCGGCAAGCTTTACTTTTCCGGTAACGCTCAGTTCAGCAAGGCACTCTTCAAATCTCTCGATTTCGCAGCCCAAAAGCTCCGCTGTCTTTTCATACAGTTCCTGCTTCGGAAGATAAACGTGCCCATCGGAAACTGCGCTGATCAGCGCATAATAGATGCCGCTTTTTGTTCTGAAATCGCTCTCCGGAGCAAAACCGATCTTTTTTGCGATCTCGTCGGCGATCTTAAAGCCGACGCCCGATATGTCGTCGGCAAGCTTATACGGATTTTTTTCTAAAACGGAATAGACCTCCTGACCGTAGGTCTCGTAGATTTTTACCGAAAGTGAAAGTGAGATACCGTATTTTTGAAGATACAGCATGGCGCTGCGCATTTCTTTTTTTTCGGAGACCTGCACGGCTATCTCCCGCGCCCCGTTGTCGCTTATTCCGCGAACCTGCGCGAGCAGCTGCGGTTCTTCGTCGATAATGCGCAGGGTATCGTTTCCGAACGCCTTTACTATTCTCGAAGCAAGCGCCGGTCCGACGCCCTTTATCGCGCCGGATCCGAGATAACGCTCTATCGAGGCGGCGTCCTCCGGTTCGGTAACCTCATATGAAGTGCAATTGAACTGTTCTCCGTAAATTGGATGCGTGGTAAAAGATCCCCGGCATTTCAGCGATTCGCCCTCGCTGACCCCGCCCAGGATTCCCGTCACGGTCACTTCTTCGTCGCCGCAGGAAAGGGATAGCACGGTGTAACCGTTTTCCGTATTTTGAAATATAATATGACTTATGAAACCGGTTACGGTGTCCTGATCCATAGATTATCAATAATCCTCTTGCGTTTTATTGTGGATAAATTCGATAAAACGCCCGGTTCCCACGGCCACGACCGTAGGGGCGTCCTCGGCGACTATGGTATTGATCCCTGTCTTTTCTTCTATGAGCTCGTCAAGTCCTCCGAGCAGGCTTCCGCCTCCCGTCATAACTATCCCTCTCTCATAGATGTCCGCGGCCAATTCCGGCGGCGTGCGTTCAAGAACGTTGTGTACGGCCTCGACGATCTTGGCGGACGGCTCGTTCAAAGCCTCCATCATCTCGTCGGATGTGACGGTAATGGTCTTTGGAAGGCCGGTCACGAGGTTTCTGCCTCTTACGTCCATCGTAAGCATTTCGGGGCGCGGATAGGCGCATCCGATCGCTATTTTTATTTCCTCCGCAGTACGCTCTCCGATAAGGAGATTATGTTTTTTTCTGATATAGCGGACTATGGCGTCGTCAAAATCGTCTCCGGCGACTTTGACAGAGCTGCTCACTACCGCTCCTCCCAGTGATATGATAGCTATATCGGTAGTTCCTCCCCCGATATCCACGATCATATTTCCGTAGGGCTTTGAAATATCAATACCTGCGCCTATGGCAGCGGCCACGGGCTCCTCGATAATACTGACCTCTCTGGCTCCCGCCTGATAGGTGGCGTCCTCAACCGCCTTTTTTTCGACTTCGGTGGCTCCGCTCGGAATGCAGACCGCAATACGCGGTTTTCTGATGGTGCGGCGTCCCATTGCTTTTTTTATGAAATATTTGAGCATTTTTTCGGTGATGTCATAGTCCGAAATAACGCCCTGCCTTAAAGGCCGCACCGCGACAATATTTCCGGGAGTCCTTCCGATCATCTTTCTTGCTTCTTCGCCGATCTCTTTGATCTCATTCGTATCTCTGTCATATGCAACGACCGACGGCTCTTTCAAAACTATTCCTTTGCCTTTTATATAAATCAGAACGCTTGCCGTTCCGAGATCTATGCCGATATCCATTGACATTGAGAGCATTTTTCTTCCTCCTGGTCACTAAAAAGCTATACCCGATAATAATAAAATAAAGCGCGTGTTTTTTCAAGACGAACAGTCTTTTTAAAAACCTAAATTTTTCTAAATCAAGACCGGCCGTAGTTCTTGTCATTGTTTTTCAATGATGATACAATCCATAGCATGAAAAGATTGTTTCGTCTGAAAATACTGTTGATCGGTCTTGCCGCGCTGCTTTGTTTTCCGTCAGCGGCGCAGGCTCTTACTGTCCCCAAAGACGAGCTTATAGACGTAACTGCTGTTCCCGGGCGCCCCGACGCGCCTTTGGTCGACGCTCCGTCGATCATTCTCATAGAAGCCGGAAGCAAGGCCATACTTTATTCAAAAGACGCAGATACCGCTTATTACCCTGCCAGCATCACAAAAATCATGACCGCGCTTATCGTCATTGAAAACTGTGAGCTTGAGGAAAACGTCACTTTTTCATACAGAGCGACTCACGAGCTCGAGGCCGGAAGCTCCGGAATAGCCAGGACCGAAGGGGAAATAATGACGGTACGCGACTGTCTTTACGCGCTGCTCGTAGCTTCGGCAAACGAGGTGGCACAGGCGCTTGCAGAGCACGTAAGCGGCAGCATTGAAGCCTTTGCCGAACTCATGAACAAAAGAGCTGCGGAGCTTGGCTGTACGAATACGCATTTTGCAAACCCTTCCGGGCTTAACGATGGAAATCACTATACCACCTGTCACGATATGGCTCTTATCATGTGCGAGGCGATAAAACATCCGGAGTTTGTTGAAATCGACTCTACCACAGATTACACTATCCCCGCCACAAACAAGCACAGCGATTCGCTTCGCGTCTTTATGAAGCATGATCTTTTGCGCGGCAGCGAAAAATACAAGTACGCAGTCTGCGGAAAGACCGGATATACCTCTCTTGCAGGCTTTACTCTTGTCACATCCGCCGCAAAGGACGGGATGAATCTCATCTGCGTAGCCCTTCACTGCTCGTCTGCAAAGGAAAGGGCCGATTCTACAAAAACGCTTTTTGATTACGGTTTTGACAATTACAAGTTTTACAGTATAAATGAAGCAGACCCTTCTGTTTCGGGATCGGGGACAGGCAATTCTTTTCTCTCGCCCAACGTTATTTCGCTGGCCGTTCCCGACACCGCAGGCCTGTGCATTGCCGGTGAAATCCCGTTTTCTGCTCTTACCTCGCAGACAGTGTGGGAGGGCGAGGCTTCTTTGGGAGGCAGGATCGGCAGGGTTTTTTACTGCTATGAGGACGCTCTGATCGGTGCGGCGGATCTGCTTATCAATACCGAAAAGGACGACCCTTTTGCTTTTCTCGGAAAGACCTCGGAAAACGCGGATACGGATATCGAGGCAAGAAGCGGTGAAAAAAGCAGTCTCTATACTATTTTGATCATTTCGGGCATTTCTGTCGCCGTGATCGTCGTGGGGGGAATAATTATCAATCGCTTTATCAACGGAAGCACGCGGCGAAGAAAGAAAAAGCGCCGCAGGTCGATACGTTAAGAAAAAACTCCGAAATGATCGGAGTTTTTTATGATTTTTTTCTGCGCCGGATCTGCCGTCTTTTTTCCTGCAGATCAGCTCTTTTTTTTCGGATTTCGTCAGCGGTCTCCTGATCGGTGATCTTTGTGGTCTTTACGACGAAGATCCTTTCGTCAGGCAGTTTTTTCAGTCTTATCTTGCCCTTTATAAAACCGTGCCTCGGGCATTTGACCAGCCCCAGATAAACGCCGCTGTTTCCCGTGGAAAACCATCTGATCTTTTTCCATACCGGCATTTTGCATTTCGGGCAGCCGAGCGAAGAAACGTTTTTGTCGGAGATAGCGGTATTTTTGTCCGGAAAAATTCTGGAAACGTATTTTGAATACGTGGGGAAATCGAGATATATTTCCTCTTCTCTGTTTTCCGGAAGCTTGTAATAGTCAACGGAGACGTATTGTTTTACGGCATCAAAGTCCATCATTTCCATGATCTGCGCCGTATAGAGCGCGTCGTCGAGCGCTCTGTGAAAAGGTATGGTCTTCGGAATGCCGAGCTCTCCGGCAGCATCCTCAAGGGCGAGGCGTTTTTTTCCGTCGGAATATCTGATGCTGTAAAGCTTTTGAAGATCAAAATACAAAAGCGGTTTGCCGAACGAATACGGAATGCGGTAGTAATCGAGATTGCGCTGAAGCTCCAAAACGTCGAGATTTCCCCACGTCACAAAGGCAAAATCATCTCCGCACCATTCAAGAAAATCTCTGGCTACGCGCGAAAACGTACGCGCCTTCATCAGCTCGTCCTCGCTGACCGGGACCACTTCCTTCATTCTGAAATGAAGGTGATGATATACAAGCGGGCGGATAACCTCCTGAAACGTTCCGGTCTGCTCAAAATTTTCGTTCAGCCTGACGGCGCCTATCTCGATTATCTCAAAAGGAAGCTTTGGGTTTTCTTTTGATTTTCCGCCGGGGCTTTGATTCCATTCAAGATCAAATACTATATAATTCATAAAAAATCCACTTTTTCTTTCCGATAAACAGACAGAAGTATATCATAAATAGCGGTCAAATCAAACAGGTTATTGCCCAAAATCTTCAGAAGATTAAATCTTTATAAAAAGTTCATCTTGCCGCTTTACTTTTTTTGAAAATGTATTAAACTGTCGATATGAAGATAGAAAAGATCAGTGACAACCAAATAAAATGTACTCTGTTTCGGAGCGATTTCGAAGACAGGCACCTCACCATAAAAGACTTTTTCGGAGGCAGCGAAAAGGCGCGTAAGCTTTTTGCCGACGTGCTCCGCGAGGCCGGAAGCGAGTTTGATTTTTATGCGGAGAACGTGCCCGTGATGATAGAGGCCATTCCTGCCGCCAGAGATTCTCTGACGGTCATCATTACGCGCGTTGACGATGCGGAGGAAGCGAGCAACAGATTCAAAAACCGCCCTCGCGCAGAAGAGCTTCTTGCATCCCTTGAAAAACTCATGGGCGCATTTGCAGATGACAAGGTCGCTGAGGAAAGCGTTTCCTACAACACAGAAAGTCAAAAAGAAAAATCCGCCTGCCGTGCTTTTGTTTACCGTGATCTTCGCGAGGTAAAGACGGCGTGCGCCGTTTTGTCGCATATATTCTACGGAGAAAGCAGCCTGTACCGTCATCCTTCTTCCGGGCAGTATTATCTTACCCTCACAGACAAGATCATCGACTCCGAGACCTTTGACATGATCTGCAATTCCATCGTCGAATACGGCATGCAGGTCGGCGGAAGCTCCTGCACAGAGGCATATTACTCAGAACATTATGAGACTGTTTATAAGGACAACGCCATTGCGATGGTCACAAAATAAGTTTTCAGTTTCAAAAAACGCGGCTGCCAAAAACAGTCGCGTTTTTTGTTTGCTTTTATCCTGAATTCCCGCAACACAGCACTATGAAATCCTGGCACCGATGCCGCAAACTCGTTGATTTTCTTTGATTATTCACGCTATTCCTCTTGCAAAATCATTGTTATGTGTTATAACACATAACAATGATTTGTGGGAGGGTGGTCGCTATGGCAACGGTCAAGCAGTTGGACAAGCGCAGTGGTATCACTTACGTTTATGAATCTGTCTCCTACTGGGACAAAAAGAAGAAGCAGCCCCGATCCAAGCGAACACTGATTGGCCGTTTGGACACTGCTACAGGAACGATTGTTCCTACGGACGGAC
>DFFO01000013.1 GCA_002369255.1 Lachnospiraceae bacterium UBA3774 | reverse complement strand
TGCAGAACGGAGGATTTTACCCATCCTGCACGCAAGTAGCAGTCAAAATGCGTGCAGAACTGCGATTTTTGACCATCTTGCACGCAAGCAGCAAGTAAAATGCGTGCAGAACGGAGGATTTTACCCATCCTGCACGCAAGTAGCAGTCAAAATGCGTGCAGAACGGCGGTTTTTACCCTTCTTGCCCGCAAGCAGCAGTCAAAATGCGTGCAGAACGGAGGATTTTACCCATCTTGCACGCATTTTTCTTATATCATGTTCTTAAGATATTGTCCTGTGTAGGATTTTTTGCAGGCGGCCACCTTCTCGGGAGTTCCGCAGCATACAAGCGTGCCGCCTCCACTTCCGCCTTCCGGACCGAGATCTATGATGTAGTCGGCGGTCTTGATAACGTCGAGATTATGTTCAATGACAACGACAGTATTGCCGTTGTCGGCGAGGCGCTGTAAGATATCGACGAGCTTATGAACGTCAGCAAAATGCAGCCCCGTAGTAGGCTCATCAAGAATATAAAGAGTCTTTCCGGTGCTGCGTTTGCAAAGCTCGGTAGCAAGCTTGACGCGCTGCGCTTCTCCACCTGAGAGGGTGGTCGAAGGCTGGCCGAGTTTTACGTAGGAAAGGCCGACATAATTGAGCATTTCAATTTTTGTTCTGATTGACGGAACAGGCTCAAAAAACGCGAGCGCCTCTTCGACAGTCATGTCGAGAACATCATAAATATTCTTTCCTTTATATTTCACGTCCAGGGTCTCTCTGTTGTAACGTTTACCGCCGCAGACTTCGCAGGGAACGTAAACGTCAGGGAGAAAATTCATTTCGATCTTGACAATACCGTCTCCGGCGCAGGCCTCGCACCTGCCGCCTTTTACGTTAAAGCTGAAACGCCCTTTGCTGTATCCTCTCGCTTTTGCGTCGGGAGTGGCGGAAAACAGATCGCGGATCAGATCAAAAACACCGGTGTATGTCGCGGGGTTTGATCTGGGTGAACGCCCGATGGGAGACTGATCTATATTGATAACCTTATCAAGATACTCAAAACCCTCGATGGCGTCATGCTTTCCGGGAATCATGCGTGCGCGGTTCAGCTGCTTGGCGGCACGTTTGTAAAGGATTTCGTTTATCAGCGAGCTTTTTCCGGAACCCGAAACGCCTGTTACACATGTAAAAACGCCTGTGGGAATATCAACGTCTATATTTTTAAGATTGTTTTCTCGCGCGCCTTTTATGCTAAGATAATGACTCGGCTTGCGGCGTATCTTCGGAACAGGGATGACTTTTCTGCCGGAAAGATACTGCCCGGTGATTGATTCTTCGACTTTTTCGATCTCAGCGGCTTTTCCTGCAGCTACTACCTCACCGCCGTGAGATCCTGCGCCCGGACCTATGTCAATGATATAATCGGCCTCGCGCATGGTTTCCTCGTCGTGTTCTACGACAATTACGGAATTGCCGAGATCGCGGAGTTTTTTGAGAGATCCGATCAGCTTGCTGTTGTCGCGCTGGTGCAGGCCGATCGAAGGCTCGTCAAGAATATAAGCAACGCCGACAAGACCCGATCCCACCTGCGTGGCAAGACGTATGCGCTGTGCCTCACCGCCGGAAAGCGAAGCCGCGGCTCTTGAAAGAGTAAGATATTCAAGCCCTACTTCGATAAGAAAACCGAGCCTCGAATAAATCTCTTTTAAGATCGGTCCGGATATCGTCTTTTGGAATACGGAAAAGCTCTTTTCACAGGTTTCGAGGTAAGCTTTGGTTTCCGGGATGGAAAGCGTTGTCAGCTCATAAATATTTAGCTTGCCTATCGTAACTGAA
Organism: Lachnospiraceae bacterium UBA3774; assembly: GCA_002369255.1. Classification (GTDB taxonomy): domain Bacteria; phylum Bacillota; class Clostridia; order Lachnospirales; family Lachnospiraceae; genus UBA3774. The sequence continues at coordinate 8,840 of DFFO01000013.1, read as the reverse complement.
CGGGAGCTTTCTTTGATGCGCTGCCCCTTGCAGACGGCGCAGGGAGTGACCCGCATATATGACTCATATTCCGCCTTCAGTTCCTCGTTTCCTGTGTCGCGATAACGCCTCGAAAGCATATTGATAACGCCTTCGAAAGGATATCTGTAGGTGCGGACGCCGCGCGATCCTTCAAACTCTATATCGATACGCTCGCCGTGCGTGCCGTGCATGATAACGTCTCTGGCAGATTCCGGAAGATCTCTGTAAGGAGTATCCATGCTGAAATGATAGCGTTTTGCCAGGCCTTCAAGAGTGGCGTTCGTCCACGACCCTTCTTTTCCTGCGCTTCCCCAGCCGTTGGGTGAAATAGCGCCTTCGGAAAGACTTTTGGAAGGATCGTCAACGATCAGTTCTTCGTCATATTCCATCTTAAAGCCAAGACCGTTGCAGGCCGGACAGGCGCCGAAAGGATTGTTGAATGAAAAACTGCGCGGCTCAACTTCTTCGATGCTGATATTACAATCTGGGCAGGCAAAATCCCTACTGAAATTGATCAGCTCGCCGGTATCGGCAAGTTCTGCCACGGCAAGCCCGTCAGAAAGGCCGAGCGCGGTTTCGAGAGAATCGGAAAGCCGCTTTTCAACGCCTTCTTTTATTACGATACGATCCACAACTATTTCAATATTGTGCTTTTTGTTTTTATCAAGCTTTATTTCCTCTTCGAGTTCATAAAGACTGCTGTCTACTCTGACGCGTACGTAGCCGCTGCGTTTTGCCTGCTCAAAGAGCTTTGTATGCTCGCCTTTTCGCCCGCGCACGACGGGAGAAAGAATAAGCAGCCTGGTCCCTTCCTCAAGCTCCATAAGACGGTCCACCATCTGATCGATAGTCTGACGGTGTATTTCTTTGCCGCAATTCGGACAATGCGGGATTCCCGCTCTTGCGTAAAGAAGACGGAGATAATCGTAGATCTCCGTAACAGTGCCGACCGTGGAACGCGGATTTCGGTTTGTTCCCTTTTGATCGATGGAGATGGCGGGAGACAAGCCTTCTATGCTTTCCACGTCGGGCTTGTCCATTTGGCCGAGAAACTGTCTGGCATATGACGACAGGCTTTCCATATATCTTCGCTGCCCTTCGGCATAAATCGTGTCAAAAGCCAGAGAGCTTTTCCCCGACCCCGATATCCCGGTCAGGACAACAAGCTCATCTCTGGGGACGTCAACAGAGATGTTTTTTAAATTGTGCTCGTTTGCACCACGTATTTTTATATATTGCTTCATAAAAACTCCTGCAGAGGTATTATTTCAGATATTTTTTTGCTTCTAAAAGCTTGTCGCGCATGGCCGCGGCCTGTTCGAAATTAAGCTCGGAGGCAGCCTTTGTCATGCGCTTCTTTAACTCGTCGATTACCTTCTTGAGCTCTTTTTCGTCCATGGATTCATAATCCTTTTCGAGCTGCAGACTATCGCCTGCCTCGACGGCCTGAGTAATATGGATCGCGTCTCTTACGGCTTTTTTGATGGACCTTGGCGTGATGCCGTGTTCGTCGTTGTATTGCTGCTGAAGCCTGCGGCGTTCCATTGTTATATCGATTGTTTTGCGCATCGAATCCGTAATGATGTCGGCGTACATGATAACATGTCCTTCGGCGTTTCTCGCCGCCCTTCCGACTGTCTGGATCAGCGACGTTTCCGAACGGAGAAAGCCTTCCTTGTCTGCGTCTAAAATGGCAACAAGAGAAACCTCCGGAATATCGAGTCCTTCGCGCAAAAGGTTTATGCCGACAAGTACGTCAAAAACGCCGAGACGCATATCGCGGATGATTTCGATTCGCTCAAGCGTATCAACGTCGGAATGCAGATAACGAACTTTTACTCCGGACTCCCGCAGATAATCGCACAGATCTTCCGCCATTCGTTTTGTAAGAGTAGTGACAAGCACCTTGTTTCCGCGCCCCGTCTCGGTATTGATGGCGGAGAGAAGATCGTCGATCTGCCCTTCGATCGGCCGAACGGAGATATCAGGATCAAGCAGGCCTGTAGGACGCAGAATCTGCTGCGCCCGCAGCTGTTCGTGCTCCGCTTCGTAAGGCCCCGGAGTGGCCGAAGTAAACATTACCTGATGAAGCTTGTTCTCAAATTCACTGAAATTGAGTGGACGGTTATCAAGCGCCGACGGAAGCCTAAAACCGTAATCCACAAGGACCTGTTTGCGCGACCTGTCGCCCGCATACATAGCTCTTACCTGCGGCACCGTCATATGAGATTCATCAATAATAAGAAGAAAGTCGTCGGGAAAATAATCTATCAGCGTGTGCGGAGTGGCGCCCGCGGGAAGCCCGATAAGATGACGGGAATAGTTCTCTATCCCCGAGCAGAAACCGGTTTCTCTGAGCATTTCTATATCAAAATTCGTTCGCTCCGCAATACGCTGAGCCTCGAGAAGCTTGTCCTCGCGCTGGAATTTTTCCACCTGCTCCTTTAATTCTGCCTCGATCGCGCCGATAGCCCTCTGCATAGCGTCCTGGGCCACGACGTAATGCGAGGCCGGGAAGATCGCGATATGCTCAAGTCTGCGAAGTATTTCACCTGTAAGCGTGTCGATCTCGGTGATCCTGTCTACTTCGTCACCGAAAAACTCTATCCGGACCGCGGCGTTTCCTTCGCCCGCGGGAATCACTTCTATAGTATCCCCGCGCACTCTGAACGTGCCGCGCTTGAAGTCAAGATCGCTGCGCGTATATTGATCGTCAATGAGTCTGCGGATAACCTCGTCGCGGTCTTTTTGCATGCCCGGACGCAGGGAAATGACCAGATTTTTGTAGTCGATAGGAGAGCCCAGACCGTAAATGCAGGAAACGGAAGAAACGATGATAACGTCGTTTCTTTCGGAAAGCGCGGCTGTCGCGGAATGGCGGAGCCGGTCGATCTCGTCGTTTGTGGCCGAGTCCTTCGCAATATATGTGTCGGTGGAGGGAACGTAGGCCTCCGGCTGATAGTAATCGTAGTAAGATACAAAATATTCCACTGCGTTTTCGGGGAAAAACTCTTTCATTTCGGAGTAAAGCTGCGCCGCAAGCGTTTTGTTGTGCGCAAGGATAAGAGTGGGTTTTTGGAGGGCGGCGATGACGTTTGCCATAGTAAAAGTCTTGCCGGATCCGGTAACGCCGAGAAGCGTTTCAAAACGGTTTCCCGAATTGAATCCGTCGGACAGCTTTTTTATGGCCTGCGGCTGGTCGCCGGTAGGTTCAAATTCCGAATGAATTTTAAATTGCATATAATCCTCCGAAAACAGACAATGCGCTATTATAACAAAAGCTGATTATACCAAACATATGTTTGTATGTCAATGCTCACGGCCATCCCCTCAAGGCTTATCTGCGTCATAAAGTTGACAACATGGTGCCGATATTGATAAAATTACTTAATTAAAGGAGCTTTCGATATGAAATTTACGAAAATGCACAGTATCGGCAACGATTTTATAGTGATAAACTGCTTTGACGAAAATCCCGATTTTGACCCGGGCAGACTTGCGGAATTGCTTTGCGACAGGCATTTCGGCATAGGGGCGGACGGGATTGTTTTTATTTCGCCTTCCGAGATAGCGGATTTTAAAATGAGCGTGCGCAACGCTGACGGATCCGAAACCCCCATGAGCGGCGGCGGCATTTTTGCAGGTGCGAAATATTTTTACGACAGCGGCATGACAAATATGAACTCGCTCACCGTGGAAACTCTCGACGGCGTAAAAAAAGTCGATATGAGCGTCAAGGACGAAAAAGTAAAAGCCGCGTCATTTTCGCCGGGCCCTGCCTTTTTGCGCAGCAACGGAGCCGAGATCTCCATTGACGCAAACGTCAAAAATTATGAAAGAGATCTGCTGATCGAACTGCTTACGGTCGGATCACAGCAGGTCAGGATCGTTTTCCTGAACGTAGGCGTGCCGCATGCCGTTATTTTTGCAAACGATATTGACAACGTGCCTTTCGCCTCGCTTTCGCCCGCGATCGAAAGCCACCAGCGCTTTCCCGAGAGAACAAACGTTGATTATGTTCAGGTCATTGACAGAGAACATATCAGGCTCAAGGCCTGGAGCAGGGGAGTCGGAGAAAGCATGTCCGTAGGTACCGGAGCTGTCGCGGCCGCGCTTGCCTCGTGGCTGCTCGGTTTTGTTGACGGCGACGTTGACGTAAAGCTCACTGGCGGCCGGCTTCGCGTAGAAATATCAGAGGACGGAAAAACGACTTTGAGCGGCCCTGCAACGGAAGTATTCAGGGGAGAAATAAAACTTTAAACGCCCCTGATCCTTGTTTTTTTACATAAAAGCTTGAAAAAACAGACAAAAAGGTTTATCATCTCTTTTTGGTTTTTAATTCAGACTATAAAATCTTCGGGAGAAGATCTGTGACAAAACAAAGAAATGATTACAGGCACGCGCCTGAAAAGACCAAAACAAAAAAGTCCGGAAGAAGAAAAAGATATGTTGTTCTTCTCGTTGTTGAGATCCTCGCAGTCCTTTTGATAGCTGCGGGAGCCTTTTTGTTTTTCTATACAAAGGGCATTCACGACACCATGACCGAGCAGGTGGATTTCTCAAAAGAAGACATCGTAGTAAATTCCGAAGAGGACGTATCAAAGCATTTCGATACTCTGAAAGAAAAATATACGCTGATCATGCTTTACGGTGTGGATTCGCGTACCGATCTTGACAACACCCTGACAAAGGAATCAAACGCCGACTCGGAGATCCTTGCCTGTATAGACAACGAAACGGGAGAGGTCAAGCTGGTTTCCATTCACAGAGACACCTTTGTGAAGACCACTACCGGCAAGAAAAACAAGCTTACCAATATTTACGCTTCCTACGGCGTTCAGGAATCCCTTGGCACGCTCAATATGAATCTCGACCTGAATATTCAGCAGTTTGTCACGGTAAACTGGAAAGCTGTTGTAAAGGCGATAAATCTTCTCGATGGACTTGAACTTCCGCTTACGCGCTCCGAGGTACGCGCAGTCAACAAATTCGGACCGCATACAGGAAAAGTCACCGGATATACCTACCATTATCTCAATGCGGACGATTACGATTATTCCGGAGAAAAAAAGACCGCAATGGTCTATCTTGACGGAGTTCAGGCTGCGGCATATGCAAGAGTAAGAAACGTTGCGAAGACCAACGACGACGGCGTAAGCGAGCATGACGACATAGCCAGAGCTTCAAGGCAGAGAATAGTAATACAGGCCATGCTGGAAAAATTCAAAAAGAATTTCTCGCTCAGTCTTGTCGATCAGATGAAAAATGAAGTCATTCCGTATATTGCAACAAATATTGACTACAGCGATCTTATGGGAATGGTAATGGACGCCGGAAAATACTCAATCGGAGAACAGTCGATGTTTCCTTTCAAGGAGATGTACCGCGATTCCAGCAATCAGTCAAAAGCGTATATTTACGCTGACACGCTGACGGAAAACGTTCAAAAACTTCATGAGTTGCTTTTCGGCACGACGGATTATCAGCCGTCTGCGACTGTGCGGGAGCTAAGCGACTTTATTACCGACTACAGACAAAATCACGGTTAAACAAAAAAGAGCGGATGTTACGGCATCCGCTTTTCAATGCGTAAATTTTATTTTTATTTAATTAAAAAACATTTTGAATTTGCTATAATAAAACGGCTATGGATAAATACAGGATTGGAATCGATATCGGTTCGACGACTGTTAAGGTCGTCTTTTTAAATGAAAAAGATCAGATCATATATTCCGATTACAAGAGGCACATGGCAAGGATCCAGGAGACGCTTGCGTCTCTTTTGCAGGAGGGCAGGAAGCTTGTGGGTCCGTGCCGGGTAAGGCCGGTGATCACGGGCAGCGGAGGCCTGAATCTTTCAAGGCTTCTTTGCATACCTTTTGCACAGGAAGTCGTCGCGGTCGCGACCGCTCTTGAAAAGCACGCGCCGCAGACTGACGTGGCTATCGAGCTTGGCGGCGAAGACGCAAAGATCATTTATTTTACGGGCGGAGTCGATCAGCGGATGAACGGTATCTGCGCGGGCGGCACAGGCTCATTTATCGACCAGATGGCGTCACTTTTGCAGACCGACGCGTCGGGTCTTAACGAATATGCAAAAAACTACAAGGCGATATATCCCATCGCCGCAAGATGCGGCGTTTTTGCAAAAAGCGACATACAGCCGCTCATAAATGAAGGCGCCTCGAAAGAAGATCTGTCGGCTTCGATCTTTCAGGCTGTGGTAAATCAGACGATCAGCGGTCTTGCGTGCGGAAAACCCATCAGAGGAAAGGTCGCATTTCTCGGAGGTCCGCTCCACTTTTTGACCGAGCTTCGCGCGGCCTTTGTAAGGACGCTCGGGCTTGCGGAGCAGGAGACGATAGTTCCCGACAATTCGCATCTGTTCGCCGCTCTGGGCGCGGCAATGAATCCCGGAGACGAAACCGAGCTTGATGACCTTATAGACAGGCTTTCAAAAGGCGTTTCCATGGACTTTGAGATCAAACGTCTCAGCCCTCTGTTCAAAGACGAAGAAGAATACGGACAGTTCAAAGCAAGACACGAGAAGCACCGCGTCAGGCGCGGAGATATTTCTTCCTATGAGGGCCCGTGCTACCTCGGGATCGACGCCGGCTCGACTACCACAAAGCTGGCGCTCGTAGGGCTTGACGGCGAGCTGCTCTATTCGTTTTACGACAACAACAACGGAAGCCCGCTTGCGACTTCCATAAGAGCAGTAAAGGAACTGAAAGACCTGATGGGAAGCGGAGCCTATATTGCGGGCTCCTGTTCCACCGGCTATGGCGAGGCGCTGCTCAAATCGGCTTTTATGCTCGATGAGGGCGAGGTGGAAACCATCTCGCATTATTATGCCGCCTCATTTTTTGATCCGAACGTTGACTGCATCTTAGATATCGGCGGTCAGGACATGAAATGCATAAAGATAAAAGACCGCGCGGTGGATTCTATCATGCTCAACGAAGCCTGTTCGTCGGGTTGCGGCTCCTTTATAGAAAATTTTGCGAATTCCATGGGTTACAGCGTAAAGGATTTTGCAAAAGAAGCATTATATGCAAAAAACCCCGTTGACCTGGGTACGCGCTGCACCGTTTTTATGAATTCAAACGTAAAACAGGCGCAGAAAGAAGGCGCCCCCGTCAGCGATATTTCTGCCGGACTTGCCTATTCCGTTATCAAAAACGCGCTGTACAAGGTCATCAAAATATCGGACGCAAAGGATCTCGGAAAGAATATAGTAGTTCAGGGCGGCACTTTTTATAACGATGCGGTACTGCGCAGTTTTGAACTTACTGCCTGCTGTGAAGCGATCCGCCCCGATATTGCCGGGATCATGGGCGCTTTCGGCGCCGCGCTCATCGCAAGGGAACGCTGCGGTCAGGACAAAAGCGCGATGCTCTCTCTCGACGAGATAACGGGCCTTGAATACAGCTCGTCCCTTACCAGATGCAAGGGCTGTGAAAACCACTGCCTGCTCACGATCAATCACTTCCCCGGCGGCCGGAACTTCATCAGCGGAAACCGCTGCGAAAAAGGACTCGGAAAAACAAAAGCGTCGCAGAGCGTGCCAAACGTTTTTGAATACAAATATCACAGGATATTCGACTACGAGCCTCTGCCTGAAAATGAAGCAAAAAGAGGAACTATCGGCATGCCGCGCGCGCTCAACATATATGAAAACTATCCTTTCTGGGCCGTCTTTTTCAAAAAACTTGGCTTCAGACTGGTTCTTTCTCCGGCAAGCAATCGCAAGATCTACGAGCTTGGGATGGAGTCTATTCCGAGTGAGTCTGAATGCTATCCTGCCAAGCTTACTCACGGACACGTTCAGTGGCTGATAAACAACGGCATAAAAAACATCTTTTATCCGTGCGTTTTCTACGAACGCGTTGAAAAAGAGGGCGTACAGAATCACTTCAACTGCCCGATGGTTATCGCATACCCTGAAAACATAAAGCACAATCTTGACGACATAAAGGAAAAAAACATCAATTACATGAGACCATTTATGTCGTTTGAAAACGAAAAAGTTCTCTCAAAAAGGCTGGAAGTCTTTTTCAAAAAATACATGTCCATTCCGGAAAAGGAAACGGCCCAAGCCGTCCTCGCAGGCTGGGAGGAGCTTTTAAACTGCAGACGCGATATTCAGAAAAAAGGCGAAGAAGTCGTAAGATGGTGTGAAGAAAACTCCCGACACGGCGTTGTCGTAGCCGGAAGACCTTATCATGACGACCCGGAGGTAAATCACGGGATTCCGGAGCTGATCGCGTCTTACGGTATTGCGGTGTTTACGGAGGACAGCGTCTCTCATCTTGCAAACCCCGAAAGGCCCATTATCGTAAACGACCAGTGGACCTTCCATTCAAGGCTTTATGCCGCCGCGCAGTATGTCAAGCAAAAAGATTTTCTCGATCTTATCCAGCTCAATTCGTTTGGCTGCGGACTTGACGCGGTTACCGTGGATCAGGTCAGCGATATCCTGACAGGTTCGGGCAAGATATATACTGTTTTAAAGATCGATGAAGTAAACAACCTGGGCGCGGCAAGGATACGGATCCGTTCGCTTTTGTCCGCGATACGCATCCGCCAAAAAGACTGTCACAGGAGAGTCACTGCGCCGTCATCCTATGACAGGGCGGTATTTACTCCGGAGATGCGTGACGCGGGTTATACCATTCTCGCGCCGCAGATGTCGCCGATTCATTTTGATATGCTCGTGCCGACCTTAAACAACTACGGTTACAATATCGAAATACCGAACACGAGCAACAAAGAGGCCATAGACCTCGGTCTCAAATACGTAAACAATGACGCCTGCT
>DFFO01000040.1 GCA_002369255.1 Lachnospiraceae bacterium UBA3774 | reverse complement strand
TCTTCTTCCGTCTTCATCCGGAGAAAATGTTTTTTCTTCGACCAAAGACGGGTCCACGCTTTCAAATCCGAGCGGCCCCGGCCATACAGAAACCCGCATGCCGTCTTCTTTAATTTCAAGTCGGTATCTCATCCCGTGATAGCTGCCGTAAAACGGCAGTTTTTTCAAAAAACCGACAGGCATTACATCCTTGTATTCTATCATTGATCCGCCTCAATGAACCTTTCCAAAGTAATACTGTAGATATGTTTTTCGGTAACCGGCAAACAATAGGCTGCCTCGAGCGCTTTTGCATAAAACCTTAACTGCTTGCGGTATCTGTCAACAAGCACCATCGTCTGATCCTCACCTATATAGTCCGTCTTGTAGTCTATCAAAGTGATCTTTCCGTTTTCGATCATATAAAGGTCGATTACACCCTGTACGATAACGTTTCCCTGCTCTTCGCAGGAAGGATCTATCAGGGACGGGCTTATACCGAGAACAAACGGTTTTTCCCGATACAGACACTTATCATTATAAGCTTTTATCACTCGTTTTCCAATAGGATCATCAAAAAAGGCAAGAATTTTCTCGGGTCGTATCTTTGAAGCAATGTCTTCTTCTATAAGCGCTTTTTGGGCGCAGTCCGATATCACGCCTTTTATAATATCTGCTGACAGTTCGCCGGACAAAGTCAGCTTTTCAAATATCAGATGATATGCCGTTCCGAGTTTTGCGGCTTCGGATCTTTCTCCGGTATATATATGCGACACCGCTGTTTCTTTATCGGATATTTCTCCATATGAAGCTTTCTTTAGTTCGGATACGCTATATGCGCTCTTTATTTTTCCAAGCGACCTGTCGTACTTCTTTGATAGGGATGCCTCTATTGTGTCCGCAATTTCTTTATCTATTATTTCTCCTGCCTTAATACCGCAAAAGCTTTGCTGCTCCGATGTGTTTTCTTCGCCTGATCTTTCGGCTTCGGAATTACCGGGAATATAATAGATATCTGAAAGCTGCCATTTGCTGCTGCTCACCGCCAGCGCTTTATCAAGCAAAGACGAGTAGCTGCCGGAGGAGCGTAAAAATCCGGGCGTGACTCCGAGCGCGAAAGCGTTGACCGTCTCGCTGTCTTTAGAAACGTTTTTCATCGACGAAATGACTATGAGTTTTTCTCTTGCTCTTGTCATGGCAACATATAGCAGACGTAGTTTTTCATTAAAGGCTTCTTCGTTTTTGCTGTTAATTATGGATCTTTTTGACAGTGTGAGCGTCTTCGATGAATTTTGTACGTTTACGTAATTCATAGCGATCCCGTATTTTTCATCGGAAACGATCTTGGTTTTGTCGTCGGTTTTGTTGAATCTGTACTTCATAAGAGGCAAAAATACCACGGGGTATTCAAGTCCCTTGCTTCCGTGTATCGTAGCTACTGTCACGGCATTACCTGCCGATACCGAACCTGCAGAGGCGTCTGAACTGTTTCTTTTTTCAATGGTTTCAACGTATCTGATAAAATCAAATACTCCGCCGAAACTGCTGTCGCAGTAGTTCTTTGCAGCTTCCAGAAGGGCTTGGAGATTATGAGCCTTTTGCAGACCGCCTTTAAGCGATCTTGTGTAATAATAATACCCCGTCTCGTCAAGCAGTTCATCGAGCAGATCATAAATATTCATATAGGTATTATATTTACGATATTTTTCAAGCAAAGCAATAAACGAAGTGCATTTTTCATCGTCAGAGCACGCTATGACGTCATATAATTCAGACGCCTTGGACGAGGCTTTTAGCTTTGCAAGCTCATCTTCGGTAAAACCGCCCATCGGAGAAAGCAAAACGCCTCCAAGCGGGATATCCTGCCTCGGATTGTCGATGATTTTAAGATAATTTACCACTGTGCGAACTTCATTGCCGGAAAACAGACTGTTCATTTTGTCCACGACAGCCGGGATGCCTTTGGCGCCGAGACAATCTATAAGCGTTTTCATATCTTCCCGTTTTTGCACAAGTATGGCAAAATCTTTATAAACAGGCTTACGACACGATCTTAAGTCCGTGTCGTAAATAGTAAAATCGGAATCTGCCGCGATCATTGTCTGAATCTTTTTTGCGATCACTTCAGCTTCGGCCGCGGCGTCATTGTCTTTTTCAGTTCCGATGATCCGGATATATTCAGAACGGTTTTCTTCACGAGTATCGTCGCCGTAGATCACGGAAGAACCAAAAACAAGCTTTGCATTGTTTCGATAGTCGATTCCTCCGAGCTGTTTTGTCATGACGGTATTGAAAATCTCATTTACGGAGTCGATAACCTCCTGCCTGCACCTGAAATTGTCCAGCAGATCTATTTTTCTGTCACATGCGTTCTCATCATAGGACGAGCTGTCGTATTTTGAGAGAAAGATACCGGGATCTGCGTTTCTAAAGCCATATATACTCTGTTTGACATCGCCTACCATAAAGTAATTGTCTTTGCGTGATACAAGAGTGAGTATGCATTCCTGCAGCTCGTTGCTGTCCTGATACTCATCTACCATTACTTCATAGTAGCGGTTTTTATACTCTTCGCAAATCCCCGGATTGTTTGAAAGAATATCAAGCGCAGTATGCTCTATATCATCGAAATCAAGGACGTTTTGCTTTTGTTTTTCAAGAGTAAAACGTCTGTAGAATTCCAGCGTAAAACTGATAAAGGCCCTGATAGGTTTATAAGTCTTTTTTATAAGATCTTCATCGCCGAAAATATTGCTCTTGTTTTTGAAATCATCTATCGTTTCTTTAACGTATTTTCTCAGATTTCTGTAATCGGACAGACTTTTAGGATATTTTTCAGAGCTTCCTATACGGGAAAAGCCGCCAAACAAGTTAAGCGCTTTCAATAGTTCATTTGTTGTACCGGCTGAAGCTATTGCCTCCACTATGTTTACGTCCTGCTCACAGATACCGCAAAATGGCTGATCGGAATATTCCGAAACATATTCTTTTAAATTGCCCAGCAAAAGACCGATTTCTTTTTTGAAAGATCCTATATAGTATGAGACGGCGGGAATCTGATCTACGTCTTCATAATCAAAACAGGAAAGATCATAAAGGCTATTCAGATAAGCATACGGATCTTTTTGCGAAGAAGCTTTTTGGCATGCGGCATTTACAAGCCCGAATATTTCATCAAGGTTTTTTCCGTTTGTGCATATATCAATAAGATCATAAAAGGCTTCATCCTCGGCAGCAAAAAGTTCTTCCGCGAGCTCGTCCAAGACTTTTTGTTTTATAAGATCGATCTCAACCGAATCTCCCATACGATAATCGGGATCAAGATCCGAAAAGGAGATATTATCCTTTACCACTCTTGCGCAAAAACTGTCTATGGTGCAGATCTCAGCTCTCGGAAGAAGCGCCCTTTGCCTCGCAAGACGGGAAAGCCCCGGATTTTCTTCTATGTACTCACACAGTCTTTTGTCAATACGGCTTTTCATTTCGGCAGCCGCAGCTTTTGTAAAAGTAACAATCAGAAGATTGTCGAGATCGACGGGATGTTCCCTGTCGGTAATAAGCCCTATTACTCTTTCCGTCAGTACCATCGTTTTACCGCTTCCGGCGCCGGCGGAAACAAGCAGATTGCCTCCTCTGTGATCTATGATTTTTTGTTGATTTTCAGTATATTGCATATTATTTTATCCGTCTGAATCCATACCCCGATAGATCTGCGTCAAAACCGCACGAATTTCTGAAAGGGCAGTACGTGCAAGCGTCCCCCGATCCCGAAACAAAAGGCGCTTTTGAGATCTTGCCTGAAGCGATATCTTCGCCTATCTCTTTAATTTTTTCAGCCGTTTTTTGGCAAAGCTCACTGAACCTGGCGGGACTTAAGATACTGCTCTTTGGCAGATTATCCGAGCCGCCTGTATTTTCTACGCTGTACCCTGTCGGTTTGTAAAGATTTGAAATATCCGCCGCTTCTCCGTCGCTTTTTTCGTACTTGTCCGAAAAGTCAAAATAAAGCGCGGCGCCTTTCCGTATATTTTTGTCAGGATTATTGATTCTGAAAATATCGGTCACAGCGTTCATATATTCAAGGAGCTGCAATTTAAGCCCGCTTTCGATCTCCTTTTCTTTGATATCATGCCCCGAAGTCTTGTAATCAACGATGCGGACAAATACGTTGTCGTCAACTTCGTAAACGTCCACTCTGTCGACCTTTCCTCGAAGCAGCATTTCTTTTCCGCATGAAAGCTCGACGCGAAGCGAAGGAGCGTCTTTGAAATCAAAATTGAACTCTACTTTTTCCGGAACGTACTTGCCTTCCGCAAACTGTATCATTATAGCCAAAACCGCTTTTTTGATCATTCTTTCCCATCTTCCGAGAAGATATTTCCCCTTTCCGGTTTCGGAAAAATCAAGTGTTTCAAGCTCTTTTCTGGCTTTGATAAGCGCCGCGGCTTCTATTTGTCCGATTTGCTCTACCGTAAGCTCCGAAATATCAATGCCGTCTTTTATGATATTGTCAAATATCTCTTCGAGAGCCTTATGGAAATAATTTCCCCGATCAAAAGCGGTAAATTCATATTCAGTTCTTTCCTTTAGACCAAGGATATATCCAAGATAATAGCTGTAAGGACATTTAGACTGCGTTTCAAGTCCGGAAACGCCGGCATACAGTTTGTCACCATAGACCGCGTCCACAGTCTCCTTTGACAGCAAAGTTCCGTCATAACGGAAGAATGCTCCGTCTGCGATAAGGCGTGCTTTGTCTGCCGACGGAAGGCTGATCAGAATACTGTATAGCTGTTTTAAATACGGATCATCCGCTGTTTCCGGCGAGAGCTCGTCGGAAAGCCTGCCAAGGTATTGAGAAACAGAGTATATCCCCGTATCATCCTTGCGAAAACGCTTTTCCGTAATACCGCCTTTAAA
>DFFO01000090.1 GCA_002369255.1 Lachnospiraceae bacterium UBA3774 | reverse complement strand
CGCCCGAATGAAAATATTCTTCTTTACAAGATGCCTATCGGCGTAGTTGCCGGAATCATGCCCTGGAACTTCCCCCTGTTCCTCATCGGCCGCAAGGTAGCTCCCGCTCTCATTGCCGGAGACACCGTCGTATTAAAGCCCTCGAGCGATTCCCCGAACGGCTGCTACGAATTCGCAAAGCTTGTTGAAAAAAGTTCGCTTCCCAAGGGTGTTATCAACGTAGTTACCGGTTCCGGAGCAGAGGTTGGAGAGGCTCTTTCCAAGAGCCCGAAGGTAGCGCTTGTTTCTATGACCGGAAGCACGGAAGCCGGAAAGAAGATCATGAGAACCGCAGCGGACAACGTAACAAAGGTTTCGCTCGAGCTCGGCGGAAAAGCGCCCGTTATCATTATGGACGACTGCAAACTTGACGAGACGATAGAACACGTATTCAATTCACGTATCATCAATACCGGACAGGCCTGCAATTGCGCGGAGCGTATTTACGTTCAGGAGGGAATTTATGATGAGTTCGTAAAGAAGATCATTGAGCGCTTTAGCAGATGTACGTTTGGACCGGGTCTTGGCGGCACGTTTGATATGGGACCGATGGTAAACAAAGCTCAGCAGGAGCATGTTGACAGACTGGTTCAAAGCGCGGTCGCTCAGGGAGCGAAGATCGAGATCGGCGGCCACAAGGCAACCGTTGACGGAAAAGGCTTCTATTATGAGCCCACGGTTATTACAGGATGTACTCACGATATGCAGATCATGCGCGAAGAGATCTTCGGACCGGTACTTCCCATCACTACCTTCAAGACTCTTGATGAAGCTATCGAAAAGGCAAACGACTGTATCTACGGTCTTACTTCATCCATTTATACACAAAACTTCGACGTTGTAATGCGCGCCCTCAACGAGATCCACTTCGGTGAGACCTATGTAAACCGCGAGCATTTCGAGGCCTTCCAGGGCTTCCACCAGGGAGTGCGTCAGTCGGGTCTTGGCGGAGATGACGGCGAACACGGCCTTGATGAGTTTATCGAGACTCATATCTGCTATATCGATTACGATCTGAACAAACAGTAATGCAGATATTCTCCTAATAAAAAGGCGGAAGGAAATGCTCCTTCTGCTTTTTTTACGTAAACCGTTTTTAACTTATTTTGCTAAAGATCTTTGTCTTGTCTGCGGCTGTGTACAAAAGTTCACCCAGGATGCCGATAGATATAAATTCTCCGATAAAGACAGTCAGCATCATATAAGGATAGGAATCGGGCATTTCGTAAGCTACGCGCAGAACCCACGGTATTATCAGGACGTTTGACACGATAGGCGGTACGGCCGCGACCCAGCGGTTCTTACGCAGAAAATAAGTTCCGACCGCTCCGATAAGGGTGGCAAGCGTTCCGAATATCAGATCAAGCGCAGCTCCGCCTGAAATAAGATTTGTAATAAAACAGCCGATGGTCACGCCGGGGATCGCTGCGGTGGTAAAACAGGGAAGTATGCAAAGCGCTTCCGAAAAACGAACCTGTATTACGCCGGAAGAAATACCGAGAGCGGTGGCAATAAGAGACAGAACTACGTAAAGTGCGGCGATCAGGCCGCCGAGAGCGATAAATTTCGTTCCCTTTTCAAGACTTTTCATTTTGATTCTCCTTAGTTTTGTTTTTTGAGGGCGTCGCCCCTGGGTGAGGATGGTTTCGAACTCACCGCGGGATATTATATATGATCGCAGAAAAAAATCAAGAAACGGGGGCATTTTGCTTATGCTTTCGCGGCAAAGGCTCCTTTTTTCATATATTGGCAGGGGCTTGTATTTTTTTTACTTTTTGATATACTTTCTATCTTGAGAGAGTATCTCAAAAAGGAGAAACGATGAAAAGTATCAGTAAATATATAGTAGTTTTGGCCGCGGTCTTTGTACTGATGGCAGGATCGGGTGTTTTGGCTGCGGGTATAGATTCCGCGGGCATAGGTTCCGAAATAGGAAAGATCAAGCCGACCGGAAATACTCTTCCGACGTCGCCGGCTCTTCCGGGCAGCTTCGATATCCCGGAAGTGGAACTTGACGATTCCATTATTATTTCCACAGGCATTTACGCAGGTCCGGTTTCGCTCGGAGGGATGACTCCCTCTCAGGCAAAAGAGGCGCTGGGAGATTATCTCGACAACGTGATGGGCTCGCCTTTTACGATTAAAAAAGGCGAAAATGCATATACCACGACGCTGACCGATATGGGATTTTCCTACAATACGGACGTTGTTTTGCAGGAAGCGGCTTTTATCGGGCAGCACGGACTTCTTGTCCAAAGATACAAGGATATTACGGATCTGAAATATGACAAGAAGGTCATAGAGGTTCCTTTTGTTGTCGATGAACTCAAATTTGACGAGTATATTACGGCCAATGTTGCGGTGAGCGATAAGCCTGCCGTCAATGCGTCGATCTCGCGTGTAAGCGGAGAATTTGTAGTCACTCCAGAAACAGTCGGAACCGCTACGGACGCCGATCAGACCGAAGCAGCGATACTTGCGCTTCTCAAAAAAGACATTAAAACAGATATGAGCGTGGAGGCGGTCATCAGAACCGACGTCCCCACCGTGACTTCGTCCGATCTGAACCAGATATCCGCAAGACTCGGGACCTACAGCACGAAATACAGCAGCAGCAAGCCCGGACGAAAGGAAAACGTCCGCGTCGGAAGCAGCAATATCAACGGCACCGTTGTAATGCCGGGACAGCAGATATCGGCCAGCGAGCTTATGAAAAAGAGAGAGCCGGAAAACGGATATCAGCTTGCCACGGAGTACAACAACGGCGACTCGGTGGAAGCTTACGGCGGCGGAGTGTGCCAGGTGGCGACTACTCTTTATCAGGCTGCGCTTCGCGCGGAGCTTCAGATAGACGAGAGGCACTGTCATTCAATGCTTGTGGGATATGTGGATCCGTCTTATGACGCCGCTATTTCGTGGGGCAACAAGGACGTCAAGATCACAAACAATACCGGTTATGCGATTTATATAGCGGCAAGCGCCGACGGAACGACGCTTACGTTTTCGATCTATGGAAAAGAATACCGCCCGTCAAACAGAAGCATCAGCTTTGAGTCGGTTATAATCGAAAGGGTCACTTCCGAAACAAAGATCGTTAAAGACCCCACACAGCCCGTAGGCTTTGTGGAAAAGAAGGGTACAAACAGAGACAAGTGCCGCTCTTATCTTGTAAAAAAGGTATATGTGGACGGCAATCTTACCGAAACGATAAAATTCAAAGAGGACTATTACGCTGCGTCCTTCCAGACGATCAAGCAGGGAACGCTGGTCGTTCCGGAATCATCTTCCGATCCCGCTCAAAACCCTGCGCAGCCTTCCGCTCCGACGGAACCTACCTCGCCTACAACGGTAGATCCGACTCCGGCATTACCTCCGGAAGATCCTTCGGCGTCAGGCGAACACTAATACCGCGAGGAAAAGGATTTGAAGAAGTTTTTATACAAGAACAGAAAAGGCGTTGTCCTCATTATGAGCATACTGCTGTATGTTTTGCTCGCGTTGATCCTTTTCGCGCTGCTTTCCTATAACAATCCGCAGGTTTTCAGACTTTCAAGAACTTCTGTAGTCATGCTGATGGCGTTTGCCTTCAGCATGTATCTGCTTGCCAATATTTACGGCAGATATGATATCGGGGTCAGAAAGAGCAAACCCATAGTCATTTCCGTTTCTCTTTGTGTATTTGTCGCGGATATCGCCGCGTTTGTCCTGATGGTAGTCATGAATACGAACGAAACGACAAACAACGCAATGTATCCGTACTTTTGGAACGACGTGTGGCTTGTGCTGATATCGTTCATATGGCAGGTCATTGTCGTATTCATAATGACGTATGGCGGCCATTATATTTATTTTTCCTTTGTTCCCCCGGAAAGATGCATCATCGTTTCAAACGGCGATAAAGAAAACGTTGTTCATATCGTTAAGGCGATAAAAAAATACAAAAAGCAGTATACCATCTGCAAGGTGGTAAAATATGACGACGAAGATCTCTTTGATCTGCTCTCGAAATACGAGAGTGTTTTTCTGGATATAATGCCGCACGAATATGCGCAGAAGCTTCTGAATTTCTGTTATCAGAAAAACATCCGTGTTTACAGGACTCTCGGCGTAACGGACCTGATCACAAACACCTCCCGTATCATGATGCTTAACGACCAGTCCTTCCTCGCGTCCGAGGTCAAAGAGAAAAATATGCATCAGCGCATTGTAAAAAGAGTGGCGGATATTTTTATCTCGCTTCTCGGACTTGCGCTCACGTCGCCGTTTCTTTTGCTGGCCGCCATTGCGATCAAGGCGGAAGACGGCGGGAAAGTCATTTTCGTTCAGCAGAGGGTTACCATAAACGGAAATTTTTTCCGGCTGTATAAGCTTCGCACGATGAAAGAAAATGCCGACGGAACCATGGTGACGGAGGAAAAAGACGGCCGCATAACCAAGGTCGGTCGGATACTTCGTAAAATAAGATTTGACGAGGTTCCGCAGTTTGTAAATGTTCTCAAGGGTCAAATGAGCGTCGTCGGGCCGAGAGCCGAGATGGCCGATCGCGTTTATATGAGCGTTGAAGAACTCCCCGAATACGCCTACCGTTACCGCATGAAGGCCGGGATCACCGGATATGCGCAGATCAACGGAAAATACAATACGTCTTCAAGAGACAAGCTCATGCTGGATTTGACTTATATTCAGACTTTCAGCCTCTGGAACGACACAAAGATCCTTTTCCAGACGATAATGGTTCTTTTAAGACCCGATAAAAGCACCGAAGGTTACGACAAAACAGACAGGAAGCATCAGGAAGAGCTGGAAAAGAAGATTACCGAGCAGTTTAAGAAAAATGAAAAGTAATCCTACAGTCAGTGTAATAATGCCCGTTTACAAAGTTGAAGATTATGTCGGCGCCGCGATAGAAAGCATTCAGGCGCAGACGTTTTCAGACTTTGAGTTTTTGATCGTGGACGACGGCTCGCCGGACAACAGCGGAGCGATCTGCGACAGATACGCGCAAAACGACGACAGAATACAGGTTTTCCATAAAGAAAACGGAGGCGCACCGTCCGCAAGAAACTATGCCATGGACAGGGCCCGCGGGAAATATTATTACTTTATGGATTCGGACGATTTTGCGGAGCCTGAAATGCTTGCGGATATGGTTTCTCTTGCGGAAAACGCGCAGGCGCAGCTTGTCGTGGCGGGTTTTTATATCGATACCTATTACAGCGAGGACAAATTCAGACGGGATGAGCTTTTTGCGGAGTCCTGCGTTTATGAAGACAAAGAGTCTTTCCGCGCTGCGGCGCACGGTCTTTTTGACAAAAATCTTCTTTATACCCCGTGGAACAAGCTCTGGCTTCGCAGCTATATTGAAGAAAGATCGCTGCGGTTTCCTCAGACGTTTTGGGACGATTTCCCCTTTGTGCTCTCCGTGATACGCGACGCGGAGCGCATTGCTGTGACTGATGAGGCTTACTATCATTTTATCAGAAAAAGAGCCGAGTCGGAAACTGCCGCATACAGAAGCGATATGTACGATAAGCGCGAGGAAGAACACGGCTGGATGGAAGAGCTGTATGCCTATTGGGGCGTTGACAGCCCGCAGAGCCGGGAATTTCTCTCTCGCAGATATATTGAAAGATTTATCGGCTGTCTTGAAAATCTGACAAACCGCGACTGCAAGATGAACAAAAAAGAAAAAAAGGCCGAGATCCGGAAAATGCTTCAAAACCCCAGAGTGGACGGGGCTCTGAAATATGCAAAACCGCGCAGCATGATGATGCGTCTGATGCTGATCCCCATCAGGCAAAAAAGCGTTTTTTGGACGTATGCGGAAGCAAAGACCATCTCGTTTGTAAAAAGCCGCAATACGCGTATTTTTGCGGCGCTCAAAGCCGGAAGATAGTTTCCGGAAAAAGAATCAACAAGGAGTTTCATGAAAAAAGATATAAATAAAAAAAGGGAGACGGATTTGCCTAAGAACTCCCGAAGACGCATCGATAAAAAGACAGTAAAAAAACCTGTAAAAACAGACAGACAATCCGATAAAATACAGATAATACCTCTCGGCGGACTCGACAAGATCGGGATGAATATCACCGCCATTCGATATAAAGACAATATAGTAGTGATCGATTGCGGAATTTCTTTTCCGGAATCCGATATGCTGGGAATAGACAAGGTTATTCCCGATATTACCTATCTGCTTGAAAATGAGCGCATGGTAAAGGGCTTTTTCATCACTCACGGACACGAAGATCATATCGGCGCCCTCCCTTATATTCTGCCTCAGTTGCCGGTTCCGGTATATGGCACAAAGCTTACGCTCGGGCTGATAAAAAACAAGCTCGAAGAAGCAAATATCGCAGACAAGGCAAGACTTCGCGAAGTCGCTCCGGGTGACAGGATCAGGGTCGGCGATCTGCGTGTTGAATTTATCAAAACGAACCACAGCATTCCAGGAGCATGCGCCATCGCAGTAAAGACTCCTATAGGAACCGTTTTTCATACTGGAGACTTCAAGGTTGACTATACTCCGCTTTTCGGAGACGCGATCGATCTTCAGAGGATAGCTGAGATAGGGAAAGAAGGAGTGATCGCGCTGCTATCGGACAGCACAAACGCCATGCGGGAAGGGTTTACGCCTTCGGAGATCATGGTGGCAAAAACCTTTGACAGACTGTTTGCCGAAAACAGCAAAAACAGGATTATTGTGGCGACTTTTTCATCAAATCTCGACCGCGTTCAACAGCTGATAAATACCGCGAAAAAATACAACCGCAAGGTCATATTGCAGGGAAGAAGCATGGAAAACACGATTTCCACGGCTCAGGAGCTGGGATATCTGAAAATACCCGGCGGCACTATGATCGGCGTTGACGAAATGAACGATTATCCGGACAGCAAGCTCGTATTTATCACTACGGGAAGCCAGGGAGAGGCCATGGCCGCGCTGTCGCGCATGGCGGGAGGCGAGCACAAAAAAGTATCCATAAAACCCGGTGACGTGATCGTTTTCAGTTCAAATCCCATTCCCGGCAATGAAAGGGCCGTAACAAAAGTAATGAACGAGCTCGCGGCCAGGGGAGCGAAGGTGGTTTATCAGGACACCCACGTTTCAGGACATGCCTGCAAGCAGGAGCTTGAGCTGATGTATTCGCTTTTAAAACCCGTATATGCGATTCCCGTGCACGGAGAATACAGACATCTTATGGCAAACGCAGCCATAGCCGAAGAACTCGGAGTGCCTAAAGGACGCATTTTCGTGCTTGAAGCCGGTGATGTGCTTTCACTTAGCGCAAAGGCTGGAAAAGTGATAGATAAGGTCACCGCAAGGGAGATATACGTTGACGGACTCGGCGTCGGCGACGTTGGCGTTTCCGTAATAAAGGACAGGCAAAGCCTTTCCGCGAGCGGATTTATACTTGTTGCGCTCGTGCGGGAAAAGCACAGCGGAATGTTTATAGCAGGCCCCGAGATCATCACAAGGGGATTTGTATACGTAAAAGAATCCGGAGATATTATGGAGGAAATGAGAGGAGTAGCGCTTGACAGCATTGACTACTGCTATCAGAAAAAAATCAGGGAGACGGTCAAAATAAGATCCGTGATAAAAAAAGATATGGAGGAATATCTCTGGGAGAGATTTCAAAGAAATCCCATAGTCATTCCGGTGATACTGGAAACAAATTATTAAAGACAAAAAATCCCGAAAACACCGGGATTTTTCTTTCTTTATAGCCTTGACATAATGTGGCAAAATCGGTATAATCAAGGGACATTGTAACATTTGCGTAATATTTGAATAATTATGAAGAGTAGGATTATTTTTAACAGAATAATGACTTTGACGCTGTGCATTGGTACGGCTTTTTCGTCTTTCTCTGCAACGGCTTTTGCCGATACTGCCGGAGCAGAGGACGAGCTTGCGATGGCCGGCGTAGCTTCGATTATGCAGACAGGGAGCGTGAGCGAGATCGATCTTGCAAACGAAGTTCCCCTCGCTTCCGCTGCAAAGCTCGCAGACCTTGCCGTAAGACTCGGAGACCCGAAGGCTGTGGCGGCAGCGGCAGTGACGGCGCAGGCCGAAACGGAACCACCTGTCATAGAAGCTATGTTAAAGCGCCTTGAAGCCGATGAGAATTCATTATATAATAATCTTGCAATTTCAAAAGTCGAGAGCTATGTAAATATCCGCAGCAAGGCGAGTGCGGAAGGAAAGGTTCTCGGCAAGATATACAACAATGCCGCCGCTACCATACTCGATACCGTGGAAGCGGAGGACGGGACGTGGTACAAAATAAAATCCGGATCGGTAGAAGGCTATATAAAGGCGCAGTATTTTGTGACCGGAAAGGAAGCGGAAACGCTTGCCCTTGAGGTCGGCTACGTCAGTGCCACCATTAGGACGGAAAGTCTCAGGCTGAGAAAATCTCCGGATCTCGGCAGCGCTACCATTACAGTGCTTTCGAGAGACGAAAAATATACTGTTGAAGAGTGCGGACCCGAGTTTTCAAAGATCATTATCGACAATGATATAGAAGGCTACGTACACAACGATTATATTGAAATATCTGTAGATTACGAAGAGGCTATCTCTATAGAGGAAGAGCAGGCAAAGCTTGCCGAAGAAGCCAGACGCAAGGCTCAGGCAGAAGAAGCCGCCAGAAAGCTTGCCGAGCAGGAGAGCATAGCCGCTTCAAAAGCCGCGGCAAAGACCACCAAAGCCAAGGAAACCACCAAAGCCAAGGAGACAACAAAAGCCAAAGAAACCACAAAGGCCAAAGAAACTACCAAGGCGACGACCAAAGCTGCCGAAACGCAAGGGCCGGGCAAAAATCATTCTTCGGCCAAGAGAGACGCCATTGTCGCAGAGGCGATGAAGTACTACGGAAAGCTCAAATATGTTCTCGGCGGCGACAGCCTTGAGACGGGAACGGACTGTTCGGGCTTCGTTCAGCAGATATATATGAAGTTTGGGATCAATCTTCCGAGAGTCTCTGACCGCCAGGGATATTGCGGAAAAGAAGTCAGCGCGTCTGATATGCGTCCGGGAGACCTGGTTTATTACGGAGGTCATATAGCTATTTATATCGGAGACGGAGAGGTCATTCATTGTTCGTCACCGAAAGCCAATCCCAATACGAGGATTTCGACCTGGAATTATCGCAGTGTGATCAGTATTCGCAATGTCATAGGCGATTGATCCGAAGCGAGGAGGAATTGTTTTGAAAAAGTTTATTTCATGCGCACTTGCGCTTTCCATAATTCTCGGAGTATTCACTTCGAATGATGTTCTTGCGACAACGCTTGGAAGTCAGCCTGTCGGAAGCGATTCAGAGGAGCAGGAGTCCGGTATTTTTGAGGCCGGTATTTCTCTCGGCACGCTTACTCGTACAGACAATTCAAATACGGAGCACCCGGCGATCTTGGCGCTGGAAGCGCGTCTTGCCGGACATAGCGGTCTTTACAAGGACATTGCTATAACTACCGTGGAAAATTACGTAAATATCCGTACGCAGCCGGACGCCGAATCGGAAATCGTCGGAAAGATATACAACAACTCAGGCGCTTATATCGACGATACCGTTGAAAACGAGGACGGAACCTGGTACAAGATTCATTCCGGCAGCTGCAAGGGTTATATAAAAGCAAAGTATTTCCTGACCGGCTCGGAAGCCGAGGATATCGCCTCGACCGTCAGCACCATGTATGCGACGATAAATCCCGAGACTTTAAGGCTCAGAGAAAAGCCTTCGCTGGAGAGTGAAACGGTTTCACTGCTTTCCGCAGAGGAAAAATACGTAGTTGTCGGTGAAAAAGACGACTTTATCAAGCTTTCGATCGACGATGATCTTGAGGGCTATGTACTGAAAGATTACGTAGAACTGAGTATCAAATTCAAAGAAGCTATTTCCATAGAGGAAGAGCAGGCGGAGCTTGCCAGACAGGCGGAGCTCGAGAGACTGCGCCGCGAGGCCGAAGAGGAAGCGCGCCGCGAAAGCATCGAGGCGTCAAAGGAAGCTTCCAGGGAGGCGGCACGCAAGGCCACGTCCAAGAAGTCTTCTTCAAGCACCAAGAAATCGAGCTCAAGCACCAAGAAATCCACTACTGCTTCCGCGGGTTCGAGCGCAGGTTCGGTTTCTTCAAGACGTGAGTCGCTTTGCAACTATGCGTGCTCGTTTGTCGGAAATCTGAGATACGTTTACGGCGGAAACAGCCTGAAATCCGGAACTGACTGTTCGGGCTTTGTACATATGATATTTGCCAAATACGGTATCAGCGTCGCGAGAAATTCGTATGATCTTCGCAGCAGCGGAGAGAGAGTTTCCTCAAGCGAGATGCGCCCGGGAGATATCGTTTGCTACAGCGGACACGTGGCTATTTATATCGGAGACGATACTGTAGTTCACTGCTCTTCCGCAAGCAGCAATCCGAACACAAAATACTCCACCTGGAACTATCGCTCAGTCAAGTGCATAGTAAATCCCTGGGGTGACTGATAATTATTTTCAAATACAAAAGACGAGCTTTTTCGGCTCGTCTTTTTTTGCGGATAAAACTGGCGGGTTGATCAGCCCGCCGCGTTTTTATTCAACCTCTTCTGCGTCAATGATGTTTTCATCATCTGTGGCTGCCTTTTCTACTTTTTCTGCAACTCTTTTGACTCTGTGAAGGAAGATCACCATGGAAAGACCTTCAATGATAAGAGATATGCCTTCAAGCGAAACTATAAAGGCTGCAAATGAAATCGGATTTATGATGATTATAACAGCAAGGATCAGCATAAGGACTGCGAAAATAATGGTTGCGGCAAATTCGGAGCCTTTGGCGTAACGAAGATCCCATGCATTGACGAAGAGCAAAACAGCTCCGTAAAAAAGCATTATTCCGACTATGATTTGGAACCAGGCGATAAAAAAGCCCGGATTTACAACAAGCGCTATTCCGGCTACCAGCTGAAGCAGACCGACAAAAAGCACGCCTCCGCTGCGAAGTCCGCTTACGTCTGAAAAGAAGGAAATAAATTTGAAAAGGCTGAGCACTATCAGGGTACAGCCGATGATCGTGCAAAGAACGGCAAGCGCTGATTCAGGCCATAATAAAAGCATTATTCCCAGTATTATCAGCAAAATACCGTCAAAAAGATAACTTCTGAAAAGAGCTTTCAGTTTTTCTCCCATATGGAAAACCTCCTGATGTTTTTTTCTATAATAACAGAAAAATAATTATTTTTAAGCGTTTTTTTATAAATAATCCCGGTTAAAATAGTATAATGTTAAGGCACGCTGATAAAAGCGTGAACAAATTTTTTTGAAGGGACGCTTGGTTATGGCAAAAAAACAATTTAAAACAGAATCCAAAAAGCTTTTGGATATGATGATCAATTCCATTTATACTCATAAGGAGGTTTTTCTTCGCGAGCTCATTTCAAATGCGAGCGACGCCTGCGACAAGCTGCGTTTCAGATCGCTTACTGACGATAGCGTAAAGATCGGTCTGGATGAATACGTAATACGCATTGAAGCGGATAAGAATGAGAGAACGCTTACCATTTCCGACAACGGCTGCGGCATGACGGCTCAGGAACTGGAAAAGAACCTTGGAACTATCGCAAAGAGCGGTTCGTTTGATTTCAAAAATGAAAATATGAAAGAAGATGAAACCGCCGATGAGGACGCGAATGTCGGCAAAAATAATAGTGATACCCAACAAAAGCCGGTAGATATCATCGGACAGTTCGGCGTAGGATTTTATTCGGCATTTATGGTCAGCGACTGTATTACGGTAGAGAGCCGTGCCTATGACGAAGAAACAGCAACCCGCTGGCAGTCAAAGGGTGTGGACGGATATACCATTGAAGAATGTGAAAAAGCTGAAAACGGCACGAAGATCACGCTCCACATAAAGTCTGACACGGAAGACGAGAATTACAGCGAATTCCTGGACGAATGGAAGATCCGTGAGCTTGTAAAAAAATACAGTGATTATATTCATTATCCGATAAAAATGACGGTTACAAAATCCCGCAAAAAGGAAGGGTCTCCGGAAGACAAGCCGGAGTATGAACAGTATTCGGAAGATGAAACGCTCAACAGCATGATTCCGATTTGGAAACGCGCGCAGAGCGAGGTCACCGACGAAGAATACGCGAGCTTCTATCGTGACAAATTTTTTGATTACGAAAAGCCCATCAGGGTTATCCGTCAGAAAAGTGAAGGCACGTCGGAATTTGAAGCGCTGCTTTTCATTCCCGGACATGCCCCTTACAATTATTACAGCAGAGATTATGAAAAAGGGCTTCAGCTTTATTCGAGCGGCGTGCTTATTATGGACAAGTGCAAGGAGCTTGTTCCGGATTACTTCAGCTTTGTAAGAGGCCTGGTTGACAGTTCGGATCTTTCCCTGAATATTTCCAGAGAAATATTGCAGCATGACCGCCAGCTGAAGGTCATCGCAAAGGCAGTTGAGAAAAAGGTTGCCTCTGAACTTAAAAAGATGCTCAGCGGCGAGCGCGAGACGTATGAGAAGTTCTATGAAGCATTCGGAACACAGCTTAAATACGGCGTATACAGCGATTTCGGCATGCACAAAGAGACGCTGCAGGATCTTTTGCTGTTCAAATCATCGGCGGAAGAAAAGCAGGTCACGCTTGAAGAATATGTCGGAAGGATGAAGGAAGACCAAAAGGCCATTTATTACGTGGCAGGTGAGAGCGTACAGGCGATGAAGCTGCTCCCTCAGGTAGAAGCCGTTATGGGAAAAGGCTACGAGGTCCTTTTCCTGACCGAGGAAGTGGATGAGTTTGCGCTCAAAATGCTGCAGACATACAAAGAAAAAGAATTTGTCAACGTTACGGCTGACAAAGTGGATCTCTCCACGGAAGCCGAAAAAGAACTTTTAAAAAATGAAAACGACGGCGCAAAATCAATGTTTGATTTTATAAAAGAAGAGCTCGGCGGCGCGGTCGGAGAGGTGAGGTTTACAAATACCCTCGGCAAGCATCCGGCTTGTCTTTCGAGCGAAGGAGAGATTTCCGTCAATATGGAAAAAACGCTCAGCAAGATGCCCGGATCTTCGAAAGGTGCGCCGAAAGCAGAGCTGGTACTTGAGATCAATATGAATCATCCGATAGCCGAAAGACTGAAAAATC
The DNA here is from genome assembly GCA_002369255.1 of Lachnospiraceae bacterium UBA3774. Lineage (GTDB taxonomy): Bacteria > Bacillota > Clostridia > Lachnospirales > Lachnospiraceae > UBA3774. The sequence goes on along the minus strand of DFFO01000090.1, from coordinate 7,773 downwards.
TGTATGACACCGACAAAGAAAAGCTCGGAAAATACGCGAAGATCATTTATTCGCAGGCGCGGCTGATCAGCGGACTGTCGATAGACAATGCAGTCGAGATCAGCGAAATGATTTGCGATTTAATGCTTGACTGATAGGCTGCCGGCGTTATCTCGCAGAAACAAAAAAGACAGGCGAAATATCCGCCTGTCTTTTTGTATTTAAAATATCAAAGCTTGGGCCCTGCGTCAACGAGAGCTTTTCCTGCTTCGTTTCCTTCGTATTTAACGAAGTTTTTGATAAATCTTTGCGCGAGATCTTTTGCTTTTTCTTCCCACTGTGAAGGGTCGGCATAGGTATCTCTCGGATCGAGGATAGCCGGATCAACACCGGGAAGCTCCGTGGGAACCGCAAGATTGAAGATCGGGATCGTCTTTGTGGGAGCCTTAAGAATAGCTCCTTCCAGGATCGCGTCGATAATGCCGCGGGTGTCTTTGATGGAAATACGTTTTCCGGAGCCGTTCCACCCGGTATTTACCAGATAAGCTCTTGCATTGCTTGCTTCCATCTTTTTAACGAGCTCTTCCGCATATTTTGTGGGGTGCAGCTCCAAAAACGCCTGACCAAAGCAAGACGAAAACGTGGGAGTGGGCTCCACTATGCCGCGCTCGGTTCCGGCAAGCTTTGCCGTGAAACCGGAAAGGAAGTAATACTTCGTCTGTTCGGGAGTCAGAACCGATACCGGAGGAAGAACTCCGAATGCGTCCGCGGAGAGGAAAATAACATCCTTTGCCGCAGGCCCCGCGGAAACGGGACGAACTATTTTTTCAATATGAGTAATAGGATAAGATACGCGGGTATTTTCGGTCACGCTCTTGTCCGTAAAATCGATCTTGCCGTTTTCATCTACGGTAACGTTTTCAAGAAGTGCATTACGACGAATTGCATTGTAGATATCAGGCTCGGATTCTTTGTCGAGATTTATAACCTTTGCATAGCAACCGCCTTCGAAATTGAAAACGCCGTCTTCGTCCCAACCGTGCTCGTCATCTCCGATAAGAAGGCGCTTGGGATCGGTGGAAAGCGTGGTTTTTCCGGTGCCCGAAAGGCCAAAGAAGATGGCGGTATTTTCGCCGTTCATGTCGGTGTTTGCGGAGCAATGCATGGAAGCGATGCCCTTGAGGGGAAGGTAATAGTTCATCATCGAGAACATGCCTTTTTTCATCTCGCCGCCGTACCATGTATTCAGGATAACCTGTTCGCGGGAAGTAATATTGAAGACAACGGCCGTTTCGGAATTCAGACCGAGCTCTTTATAGTTTTCAACTTTTGCTTTTGACGCGTTGTAAACTACAAAATCGGGCTTGAATGCGTCAAGCTCCTCTTTTGTGGGAGTGATAAACATATTTTTGATGAAGTGAGCCTGCCATGCGACTTCCATGATAAAACGAACCGCCATGCGCGAGTTCTTGTTTGCGCCGCAGAAAGCGTCAACCACGTAAAGTTTTTTGCCTGAAAGCTGTTTTCTTGCAAGGTCTTTTACTGCTTCCCAGGTTTCCTTGCTTGCGCGGTGGTTATCATTGGGGTATTCCGGAGTAGTCCACCATACGGTGTTTTCGGAATTCTCATCCACTACGATAAATTTGTCTTTGGGAGAGCGGCCGGTGTAAATGCCGGTCATTACGTTTACTGCGCCGAGCTCGGTAAGAGTGCCCTTGTCGTATCCGGTAAGGGAAGGATCCATTTCGTCCTCAAAAAGAGCTTCAAAGGACGGATTGTGAACAATTTCCTGTACATCACTGATTCCGTACTCAGCAAGATCGATTTTTGCCATATTGGTTAACCTCTTTTCAACAAATATTTTCAATAATACAAAACAGAGACCTCAGTCTCCGCTCCTATAGTATGCCAAAATCGAATATAAGTCAAGAAAAAAGGGAATAATTAAACGGGCAAAAAGCTCTTAAAAACAAGACAAAAAGACAGTTTAGAGCTTCACTCCTCCAAGCCATACTTCCTTCAGGTTCAGGCTGTCATCGCAGATCAAAAAGTCTGCAAAGAGACCTTCTTTTATGGCGCCTATTTCTTTTTCGCATCCGAGAGCTTTTGCGGGATTATATGTTGATGAAAGGATAGCCTCGTTTACGGGGACGCCGAACTTTACGGCATTTTTCAGGTTCCGGAACAGATTTGAGGCAGCGCCGGCGATGGTCCCGTCGCCAAGTCTTGCGACGTTATCGCTCAAATAAACGCTCAACCCCCCGAGTTCATACTCGCCGTCAGGCATTCCGCAGCAGCGAAGCGCGTCGGAGATCAGGCAGATACGGCCCGGAAACAGCTTAAAGGCCATTCTGACGGATGAAGGATGGACGTGGATCCCGTCACATATCAACTCGGCGGTTACGTTTTCATTTTCACAAGCAGCTCCTATGACGCCGGGCTTTCTGTGATGTATCGGAGTCATAGCGTTGAAAAGGTGCGTCAGATGCGACGCCCCGCATAAATATATTGCTAAGGCCTGCTCGTAGTCCGCATCGGTATGCGCCACCGATATTTTGCAATAATCCTTCGCATTTTTTGTAAAACTTAAAGCTCCTTCAAGCTCAGGCGCAACATCCGTAATGCGCAGTAAGCCCTCGCTTTGTTTATATAAGGAGAGAAAAGCGTCAAAGTCGGGAAGTTTCAGGTAATCGGCATTTTGCGCGCCTTTTTTCTTTTCTGACAAAAACGGCCCTTCCATATGGATACCCATAGGCCTTGCGCACTGCTTGGGACGGTTTTTCCCAAGATTCGCCGCCGTTTTAAACGCCGTGGCAAGTACGTCGTAAGGCAGGGTCATAGAAGTCGGCGCAAAAGAAGTGACGCCGTTTTTGGCAAGATAGGAAGCCATCTTCACAAGCCCGTCCATTTCACCGTCGGAAAAGTCCGCACCTGCTGCTCCGTGAATGTGTATGTCCACAAGACCCGGCAAGACCAAAGCGCCGCCAAGATCTTTTCCGCCGGAGCGCTCGTCCGTGAAAACCTGCGCAAAGCGATCGCCCTCTATGCGAAATCCGCCTTTAACAAAGCCTTTGTCGGCCAAAAATATTTTTGCGTTGGTAAAAATCATATCACACCTCGGGGAGGCTTGCCGCCGCGATACTTTGGCCTACGCGGCGAGCATTTTCGTCGGGAAGCATGACCGATATGCGGTCAGCCAGAGAAGGGTATTCCTCTTTCAAAACGCGATTGCATTCCGCAATCAGAATATCTCCGCCTACACCTGAAGCTACGCGGCCGAGCACCAGCAGATATTTGAGGTCGTAAAAACGGGAATAAAGCGGAAGAGTATGAGCAAGGAAAATACCTATGTCGGCAAAAACGGTCCTTGCGGCCTCATCCCCGGCTTCGGCCAGTTTTTGAACTTCTTTTAGTTTTTCCGCAAGGCTTAGTGAGTCGGGAAGATCGATCCCTGCATTTGCAGCCAACCGGATGACCGCGTCCTGAGAAAAATATTTGCAGCCGACGCCGAGATCACCGGACCATTCGTCGCGGGTGGCGTTTTTCTGAAGATCGACCGGTGCGAAAGCAAGCTCATTAAACCAGCCGAGGATTTTTCCGTCTGCGTTGACATAGCCCGCCGCTTCGCTGGTTCCCATCGCTATTCCCATAACTGCGCCGGAACCAAGACTTATAGCTCCTGCGAGCGCGGTTACGTCTCCGTCGTTTGCAACTACGACAGGAACGTCTCCGATCTCCTTTGCGGCTCTGTCATAAATGCTTTTTACTTCTTCTCGCTGTTCACGCGGGATCTTTATAAAAAGTGAGCAAACCATCGGGCTGTTTCCGACAAACGTTCCTGCCGACGAAATACCGATCGCGTCTACGCGCGGCATTTTTGAGGCAGCCGTTTTAAATGCTTCGACGATGCCGCTGTATTGGTAATTCAGATCCTCCGACTGTTTGGGAAACCAGACGGTTTCTTCGGAATAAACGGTCTTGCCGTCAATAACAGCGGAAACCTTGCGATCAGAGCCGCCCGCATCAAAGCCGATCCTGCAGCCGTTTAAGTGGCCGCCGATAGACCTTGGGCGCTCGTTCCTCGCAGGAAAATCCTCTTCTCCGCATATATTTATTTCAAACCCTTTTTCGAAAACATCATTCATAAAGCGGACGTCAAACTCACGCTCACCGCCTTTGCGGTACGCCATGCAGAGTTTTTTTGCAGTCTCTTCACAGCCGCAGATAGTTACGCGCCATCCTCCGACGCTCCAAAGCAGAAATTTTACGAAGCGTTCCATATAGCGGTAGTTTGCAAGTTCAAACCTTTCGTCACGAAGAAATGAGTCGAAAACCGAAACGGTGCCGTTATCCCTCTCCAACGCGACTTTGAAAGGCCGATCCGCTTTAGCAAGAAACGCGTCGGCCCAAACGCCAAACGGTATGAAGCCTTCATCAAGGGTGGGCCTGTTCTTATATTCAAACGATATTCCGAGATAATTCATAAATACTTCTCCGATACATTTTTTGGGAGCAATGCCGCAAAACGCTTTTTTGCCACAGACCCCCGCATTGATAAGCATACCACACCGAGCGACACGCCGCCGGTTATTGCCGGCCTCTTAGAGGGATGCAGTGAAAACCATTCCCGCCGCCGGTTATTGCCGATGCTCTTTTTCGAGATTATACAGCAATAAAACGGAAATGGATATAAGAAGAAAAGATAATCTTAAAAAGGTGAAAACAAAAATTAAATATATAAAAACGCACGAAGGTGGCAGGATGAAGCTTTAAAAACGGCAGATAACAACGCGAAAATGGCCGTATTTGGCCGTAATTGGCCGCACACAACAATAAAAAAATGTGGTAGTATTAAAAAACTCCGTAGTTGTTTATCTTAGCAGAGCTATCTTGCCTTATCGGGCAGGTATTCATGACAATCATCGCATGGAAGCGTAGGTGCAGAGGAGAGCAAAATGTCTCCCAGTGCACCCGGAAAGACCGCCCGATAGGGAAATGCGGGTGCAGAGGAGAGCAAAGTCTCTCCCAGTGCACCCGGAAAGACCGCCTGATAGGGATAAGCGGGTGCAGAGGGAAGCAAAGTCTCTCACAGTGCACCCGGAAAGGCGGCCTGATAGGGAAACGCGGGTGCAGAGGAGAGCAAAATGTCTCCCAGTGCACCCGGAAAGGCGGCCAGATAAGGAAATGCGGGTGCAGAGGGAAGCAAAATGTCTCCCAGTGCACCCGGAAAGACCGCCTGATAAGGAAATGCGGGTGCAGAGGAGAGCAAAATGTCTCCCAGTGCACCCGGAAAGGCGGTCTGATAGGGAAACGCGGGTGCAGAGGGAAGCAAAGTCTCTCCCAGTACACCCGAATATAATAAAAGATCTTAAAGGAGGAACAATGTTATTAGACGAGCTAAACAGCAGAAGAGACCTATTGGAAAAAATCATTGCTCTTATTCAGAAAAGGTCAGCGACTCTTCCGGGTGCCAGAATGTGGTCCAGCAGAAGCGGAGAAAAAGTCAACTACTACCTTGTGGACAGCGAAGGAAACAAAAAATATATCAACTCTTCAAACAAGAGTCTGATTCAGGCGTTAGCGCAAAGAGAGTATGAGAGCCTGGTTTTTAAAAAGTGCAAGAAAGAACTGTACCATATAAATAAATTAACGCAGCTTCAGGAAGAAAAATATCTTTCGACGGCAGACAGTAAAATCAGCGACAGCAAAAGGAAGTGGATACAAAAATACCAGCTTTCGGATGATGAATTCCGGGCAAATTGGGAAGCAAAGCAATATGAGGGAAAGGGCTTTGAGGACGGTAGTCAGGAAATATATACGGATCGGGGGGAAAGGGTAAGGTCAAAATCGGAAAAAATAGTCGCAGATTTCTTCTTTCACAGTAATATCACGTATAAATATGAAAAACCGATAATCCTTAACGGCATTACCGTTTATGCGGATTTCAGCGTATTGAGTGTAAAACTGAGAAAAGAATTCGTTGTGGAACTTTTCGGAATGATGGACAACCCTGAGTATGCCGCGGCAACGGTGAGAAAAATAGACACTTACGCGAGGGCAGGCTACATAATAGGAAAAAACCTGATCCCTATGTTTGAATCAAGTCAGATTCCGATCAGTGTAAATATGTTAAAGGCAATAAAAACAGAATACTTTATGTAATTGATTTTAACAGCATTTTACAGCCGAGATTAATCTCCTCCCAGGTTTTTGCAAAATCGCGAGTATACCACGGATCGGCAACATCAGCAGAGGAGCCGTAGTATTCCGGCAGTTTTTTGATCTTGCCTTCGGGGTCGTTGTGATATAATCGTCTCATGTCGCAGATGTTTTCCTCGTCCATACCGATCAGTAAATCAAATTCCTGATAATCGGATGGGCGCAGAAGCCTTGCGGCATGTGAGCTGCAGTCGATGCCCGCGTCGTTGAGCAGTTTTCTTACGGGCGGATAAACCGGACTGCCGATTTCGTCAGTGTGAGCGGCAGCAGAGGCAACGACAATCTTGTCCTCAAAGCCGGCCTTTTTGACCATGTCCTTCATAACGTACTCTGCCATTGGTGAGCGGCAGATATTGCCATGGCAGATGAAAAGTATTTTTATCATAACCAAAAACCTCTGTTTTTATTTGATTTTTCAGCATCTTATGCCATTTTTTGACAGATCCGATTTCTCTGTTTTATGGCATAATTTTTCATAAATTGGCACATTTTTGCCTGCAAAAGTTGTAAAAAAAGTTGTAAATCCATTTGGCGTACAACTCGCTTATTCACCGGCACAGAGTCTTGTCATCTCTTCCTTGGCATCCTCAAAAGAAAGATGCGTATAGGTGTTTAAGGTAACTCCGATATCCGCATGCCCCATAGTGTACTGAAGTGTTTTGGGATTCATGCCGGACTTCGCCATGTTGAACAGTAGGTATGGCGGCATACATGAGGTGTAATCTCGGGCATCTGAAGCTTGTAAATGGAATTATACTTGTCCACTATATGTTTAAAGTAATGGCCCCAGTGAAGCGAGTAGGTAATGCTTCCATCCTTGTCGTAGTACGGAAATCCGGGATACCCGTCAACTATCGGCTCAACCCTGGGCGCATTGCGTTCAGAAATGATCTTCCTAAAGCAAGCCTCATCATCTTCTGTCATAGGTAGTACTCTGGTTCCGCAAGTAGTCTTTGTGCTCTCGATGTAGTATCCGATATGCGCACGCTTCTGAAGCTGATGATTCACATTGATCTTGTGATTCTCAAAATCGATATCCCCAAGAGTCAGTCCGCAAAACTCCGAGATGCGAAGTCCCGTATGGAAAAGAATATAGATTCCTTCGTAGTATTTGCAAAAATGAGGATCCTCTTTTACAAACTTAAGGAATTTTCTCTCTTCGTCCCTGGTTATCGAAAGCCTTGTATGGATGTCATTTACAATCACAGATGCCAATTCGAAATCAAACGGACTCTTGCGGATCAGATTATCATCCACAGCCATCCTAAAAGCCGGTCTTAAGACGCCTCTTAAAGAATGAATTGAGCTATAACTCTTTCCATCTGCCTGAAGCTTTTCCATCAATTGACCGTAATATCGGCTTCCGCTCACACTATCCAAACTCCGAAGCCCTGCAAGGATCATCTGCATATCCCGGGATGTCAAAAGAGTCCTGCCCATTCGGTATCCGTTCATAATTGAGATACCGCCCCCGGATCCTTTCATAGTGCGAATCGGTATTCCCGCCTTGCAAAGAGCTTCTATATCCCTGCCTATCGTTCTTCGAGACACTTCAAAATGCTCCGCAAGCTCAGG
>DFFO01000011.1 GCA_002369255.1 Lachnospiraceae bacterium UBA3774 | reverse complement strand
TGCCCCCTCTTGTCAGAGGAGAAGCGCTTCGCCTTGAAGAGTTTGCCGATCTCGCCAATATTCTGGCAAAAGAAAAAACCGGAATTGGAGTATGACTTTGAAGAAAAACAAAAAATTACTTTTGGTGATAACAGCGGTTTTGATCTCGCTTTTGATGCCGGCTTGCGGAGAACCGTGGGATCTTTATGAAACCGCCGCGAAAAAATTTGATAATGCGGAAGGAATAATTATCCGTTTTTCTTCCGGGCTTACCGTATCAGAGGGCGTTACCGAAGCAAAGTCCTCTTTTGAGGGAGAAATGAAGATCAACCACGGGCAGGACGGATACTCCATGAGTCTGACGGGAGAACTCGTTATCTCTCCGGATGAGGGAGGCCGCGCCGTAGAGGTAAAGGCATATTATCAAAACGGCAGATATTATTCACAGATGGCCGGAAGCAAGTATTATACGGATCTTTCGTGGGAAGAAGTGCTTGAGCAGGTCGGGCTTTGCACCTTTGCTTCGGCGCTTACACGCGAAGATTTTCAGGCGATAAGTACGGACGATAGCGGGGAAGATACCACCGTCGAATACGTCATATCTCCGGAAAAAGCCGTGAAAATATACGGGCTTGCCGGAAGATGGGAGCGTTTTTCAAATCAGGGAAGCAAAGAAAACGTGATCTCACTCAGAGAAGTTACCGGCAAAGTCGTTCTTGACGGGAGCGAACCCGAAAGTCAGAGTTTTCTTATAACCGGAACCGTTATAGACGGCGACAGGGTAAGAAACGTCACAAATACGATATTCAATGAATTTGAACTATATTCAGACCCGGTTAAAGTTGATATTCCGGACGCGTCGGGTTTTACGGAGTTGGAAAGATAACAGAGGTTTTTTATGCCGCGGGAAAGAAACAGAGACATAGATGAAATAAAAAAAGCTGAGGAAACAGTCCGCAGAAAAAAGAGAAAAAGAACGCTGATTATCGCTGCGGTAATTCTTTTTCTCCTTATCATGGCGCTTGTCTGGTTTCTGATTCAGGGACGCAGAGAATACGGCTCTTATGAAGTAGTCTCTTCGTCTGAAAACGCAGAGGGAGGCGATTTTTATGAGTCCTTTGCAGACGGCGTGGTCAGATACTCCGCAAACGGAATAAAATTTGAAACTACCGAAGGCGCGCGGATCTGGGACAGCGGACTGAGTATGCATACTCCCGGAGTCGTTTTTTCCGAAAAATACGGATTGGTCTATGATATAGGCGGTTCGGGCGCAATGCTTTTCAATGAAGACGGCGTAGTTACGAGTTTTTCAACGATGCTGCCTATAGCCGCAGCCGGGATATCGGATTACGGAGTGACGGCCTTTATGACCCAGGACAACAATGTAAGCTCCGTATATTTTTATGACGCGTCGGGCAGAAAACTTGATATCGAGGTAAGGAACGTTCTCGCAAAAAGCAGCGGTTATCCGATCTCAATGAGCATGTCCGGCTCGGGAAAGGGCCTGGTGCTCTCGCTCGTGTTTATTGACAGAGGGGCAGTAAAAACAAGGATCTCCTTCCTGAATTTCGATCTCGGAAAAGACAATACCGACAGAGTCGTCGGCTATTTTGAATATGATGAATGTATTTTCCCGGAAGTCGATTATCTGTCGCCTGACAGAGTGGTGGCCTTTGGCGATGACAGGGCGGTTTTTTACTCGCTGTCAAACGAGGCGCTTCCGAAGGTGATAAAGGAAATAGAGTATGATGAAGAAATCGAAAGCGTATTTACAAAGCAGGGACGCGCAGCCGTCATAACGAGAGCCGGAGACGGAGGACACGTGCTGCATATCTACGATTCGGACGGTGAGCCTGTGCTGGAAGAAGATTTCGAAAATTCATACCAAAAAGCGGAGTTTTCCGGAAACTATGCCCTCGTTTACGGCAGCGATTATTGTTTTATCGCGACCGATGGCGGCGTCATAAAATACAGAGGCCTGCTTGACGGATATACGACCTATATGACGAGCGCCGGATCCGACAGGTTTTTGCAGTACGGCGATTACGGTATAAGGACGATCAGACTGAAATGACTTTGAAAAAGAAAATTCTGATAGCGATCACAGCGGCGGTTGTATTGCCGGGAACGGTTCTGTATCTGCTTCGGTGCTTTGCGCCCGAGACAGTCAGAGGGGAAGGCTTGCTTTTCATAACTATAGCCATCCTCGCCGTTACCGCGCTTCTTATTGCGGCATGGCTCTATTCCGGACTTATAAAACCGCTTTTGAAGCTGCGGAAGGCAACCCGTGAGATACGCGAGGGAAATCTTGATTATGAGCTGAAGATAGAGGGAAATGATGAGATCAGCGAGCTCTGCAGGGACTTTGAGACGATGCGTCTGAAGCTGAAGGAAAACGCAGAGGAAAAAATGCAGATCGACAGCGAAAACAGAATGTTTATCAGCAATATTTCCCACGACTTAAAGACGCCCATCACCGCTATCAAAGGTTATGCGGACGGTATTATGGACGGTGTTGCCAATACGCCGGAAAAACTCGACAGATATGTGAGAACGATTTACAGCAAAGCAAACGATATGAACGCGCTTATCGACGAGCTGACGCTGTATTCAAGGATAGATATGAACAAAGTTCCCTATGTTTTCAGGGAAATCGAGATCAGTAAGTTTTTCTCGGCTTATGCGGAAGACATCAAGACGGATCTTGAATCGCAGAATATTGATCTGTCGTATTATGACTCGCTCCCGGAGGGAACGCTGATACTCGGCGATGAAGAACAGCTTCGCCGCGTCGTTAACAATATTATCAGCAATTCCGTAAAATATATGGGAGAAAGAAAAGGCCTTATCTCGATCAGACTGAAGGATGAGCCGGAGTTTGTCCATATCGAAATAGAAGATAACGGGAAAGGGATCGAAAAAGAGGCGCTGCCCTATATCTTCGACAGATTTTACAGGGCGGATTCCAGCCGCAATTCACAGACAGGCGGCAGCGGCATAGGACTATCGATAGTGAAAAAAATAGTAGAGGATCACGGAGGCAGCGTACGGGTCGTCAGCGAGATCGGCGTCGGAACCGTGATGCATATCAGACTTAAAAAATATACGGAGGACGAAAATGAGTAAGATTCTTATTATCGAGGACGAAAAGTCTATTTCCGAGCTTGAAAAAGATTATCTGGAGCTTTCCGGTTTTGAAGTTGCCATAGAGGAAAACGGTACTGCGGGACTTGCGAGGGCCCTGTCGGAAGACTTCGATCTTTTTATACTTGACGTGATGCTTCCGGGTACGGACGGTTTTGAAATATGCCGTCAGATACGCGAAAGCAAAAACACCCCCGTCATCATCGTTTCCGCGAAAAAGGATGATCTGGACAAGATAAAGGGACTGGGACTTGGCGCAGACGATTACGTGACCAAACCGTTCAGCCCGGGCGAGCTTATGGCGAGAGTAAAAGCGCACCTTTCACGATATGACAGACTTACCGGAGAGCACGCAAAAGAGAACGATATTATAGAAATCCGCGGACTGAAGATAGACAAAACCGCCCGCAGAGTGTATATTGACGGGGAAGAAAGAATCCTTACCACAAAAGAATTTGACCTTTTGACTTTCCTTGCCGAGCATCCGAACCATGTTTACTCAAAGGAGGAGCTGTTCCGCGAGATCTGGGATATGGATCCCTGGGGAGATATTGCCACCGTTACGGTGCATATCAAAAAGATCCGCGAAAAGATAGAAGCGGACAGCAGCAATCCCCAGTATATCGAAACCATCTGGGGAGTCGGATACAGATTTAAAATATAATACAGTTTTAAGGAGATATGGAAATGGCAGAAAAAAAGTTAGTTGAGGCTATTACCGCAAGGGACGAAGATTTTGCCCAGTGGTACACCGACGTAGTAAAAAAAGCCGAGCTGGTGGATTATTCCAGCGTAAAAGGCTGCATGATACTTAAACCCGGCGGATATGCGATCTGGGAGAATATCATGCACGAGCTTGACCGCCGCTTTAAGGAAACTGGGGTAGAAAACGTCGCAATGCCGCTGTTTATTCCCGAAAGCCTTCTTCAAAGGGAAAAAGATCACGTGGAGGGCTTTGCTCCGGAGGTTGCATGGGTCACTCACGGCGGGAATGAAAAGCTTGAAGAAAGACTTTGCGTCAGACCCACTTCGGAAACCCTGTTCTGCGATCTTTACAGCAGAATAGTACAGTCTCACAGAGATCTGCCCAAACTCTACAATCAGTGGTGCTCCGTTGTGCGCTGGGAAAAAACCACCAGGCCTTTCCTTCGCACGACTGAATTTTGGTGGCAGGAGGGCCATACCGTACATGCTACCGAAGAAGAGGCCGAAGAAAGAACCATACAGATGTTAAATCTCTATGCTGATTTTTGCGAGGAAATGCTTGCCATTCCCGTAATAAAAGGCAAAAAGACCGACAAAGAAAAATTTGCCGGCGCAAACAGTACATATACGATTGAATCCCTCATGCACGACGGCAAAGCGCTTCAGTCGGCTACCAGCCACAACTTTGGTGACGGCTTTGCAAGAGCTTTCGGTATTCAGTACTCCGATAAAGAAAACAAGCTTCAGTATGCTCATCAGACCTCATGGGGTCTTTCGACGAGAATTATCGGAGCGATAATAATGGTTCACGGCGATGACAGCGGCCTCGTCCTTCCTCCGAGAATCGCTCCCGTTCAGGTAATGGTCATCCCCATTGCCGCGCACAAGGAAGGCGTTCTTGAAAAGGCAGACGAGATACGCAAAAAACTCGCCCTGGCAGGGCTGAAAGTAAAACTTGACGATACTGACAAGAGTCCCGGATGGAAATTCTCAGAGCAGGAAATGAGAGGAATACCGCTCCGTCTTGAAATCGGTCCGAAGGACATAGAGGCAGGAAAATGCGTGCTTGTCCGCAGAGACACGAGAGAAAAGATCGAGGTCAGCATCTCAGATGCGGCAGAAAAAGCTGCCGAGCTGCTGGAAACGATACAGACTGACATGCTGGAAAGAGCCAAGAGCCATCTTGAAAGTCATATATATGAAGCCACGGACTACGAAAGCTTTAAAAAGACCGTCGAAGAAAAGCCGGGATTTGTTAAAGCAATGTGGTGCGGAGAACTGGAATGCGAAATGAAGATCAAGGAAGATACTACGGCAACCTCGCGCTGTATGCCTTTCAAACAGGATGCAATCTCGGATAAGTGCGTTTGCTGCGGAAAACCGGCCAAAAAGCTGGTTTACTGGGGCAAGGCATATTGATCCGCAAAAAAACAAAAATGTCCTTTTTTGCCGTTTTTCTTTGTGATATAATCAAAAAGTCGAAAAAGACAAAACCGCAAGGGGTTACTGCCCCTAAGCGGTTTTTTTGTGCAAAAAACAAAAGCTGCCGTTTTGAAATCCCGTCCGCAATCCGGAGCTTTTGAAAATGAAGATCTTATATTAAAAACGGTTCAAACGAAAGGAGAACAAATGGATTTTATAGAATTTATTGCAATGGTTAAAAACGAGATCAAAGAGTATCTTCCAAAAGAGTACGCAGATAAAACGGTCGATGTAAAAAAGATCGCCAAAGTCGGAGGAGGATACGTAGGTCTCAGCGTCATTGATGAGGGGCAGCCGATTGTTCCGACAGTAGATATGGAAACTTTTTTTGAGGTATATCAGGACGGGGCGACAAAAGAGGAGATTATGGAAAGGATCGCTGAGCTTCTTATGGTAAAACCGCCGGCTCTGTTTGACGGTGCAGACGCTTCAAAATATGAACTGATCAAGAGCAAGTTGTTTGTGCGACTTTGCAACGTTTCGCAAAATCAAGGTATTTTGAAAGACGTGCCTCATCGTATTTTTGGCGATATCGCCGCAGTCTGCTATATCGTCTTTAGCAGTGCGGGCAACGATTATTTCAGCACGCCGATTACAAACGAACTGTTCAGAAGGTATGGAATAACCGAGGAACAGTTGTTTGAAGATGCTTATGCAAATGCGGACAGAATGTTTCCGAAGATCATCGACAAGGTTCCGGGTCCTGCAGACAAGGACGGCGGATACGTGTATTATATTACGAACAGCAGGAAATATTATGGTTCGTCCGCGATGTTTTATCCCGGGGCATTGGAGGCAATAGCCGAGTTTATGGGAGATGATTACTATTTAATCCCTTCTTCGGTGCATGAGATGGCCCTTTTGCCTAAAAGTAAAAATAAAGACATACCGATGTTAAGGCAGATCCTCGGCGAATTAAACGAAGAAAACCTTCAAAAAAAAGATTACCTTTCAGATAATCTTTTCGTATACAGTCGGGAAAACAAAGAACTGTCAGTGGTAAAGGACTGAGCTGCGGCCGGCCGCTTTTTAGGTCAACCTGCTTGAACGGCCGTAATAGCGATGGTTTTTACGATATCATCGCTTGAACAGCCTCTTGAAAGATCATTGCAAGGTCTCGCGAGCCCCTGAAGCACCGCGAAAGCGTCTGCTTTTCCTAATCTTTGTGTAATTTTATATCCGATATTGCCGGATTGAAGATCGGGGAAGATCAGAATGTTTGCGCGTCCAGCAACAGAGCTGCCGGGAGCTTTTAAGGCTCCGATTTCAGGTACTATCGCAGCGTCAAACTGCATTTCACCGTCGAGACAGAGCTGAGGTGAGAGCCGGCGCGCTATCTGCACGGCGCGGCGGACCTTGTCTGCAGATTCATGCTGTGCGCTTCCCATGGTTGAAAAAGAGAGCATTGCCACTCTGGGTTCTTTAAAATCACAAAGCGTGCGCGCAGTATCGGCTGTCGTAACGGCTATATGCGCAAGCTCTTCGTCCGTGGGGTCCGGGATCACGACGCAGTCGGCATAGATCAGGACTCCGTCTTCACCGTATGTTTTGTCGGGAAGCTCCATGATGAAGCTTGATGAAACGCAATTTATCCCCGGTTTTGTTTTGATTATCTGCAAGGCCGGGCGAAGCATTTGGCCGGTGGTATGCACCGCGCCGGAAACCATTCCGTCCGCATCGCCGCATTTTACCATCATAACCGCATAGTACATAGGATCAAGGATCAGTTTTGCGGCCTCCTCACGCGAAAGCCCCTTGCTTTCACGGAGCCTGAAAAGTGACTCGGCATAATAGCCTGCACTCTCTTTATCTACCGGATCTATGACGCGGGCGCCCTTTATGTCTGCTCCGAGGTCCGCCGCTGTTTTTTCGATCAGGACGGGGTCTCCGAGAAGGACGGGTCTTGCAATACTGTCAGCGAGAACTTTTGCCGCGGCAATAAGAGTACGCGGTTCGCTGCCCTCTGGAAGAACTATGGTTTTTTGAGCGGCCTTTGCCTTGTTGATTATTTTTTCTGTTACAGTCATTTTTCACCTTTATCAAAGATCGATATCTTTAAAACCGTCCCATACGGGATTTCCGGAATAAGTATTCGCCCGCGCGTTTCCCTTCAATACTTCAAGAACGGGATAGGCAAGCGCTTCCTGTTCCATTTCGCCCTCATAAACGGTGATCGGAGCGATCCAGCCGCAGCGTTTTTCTATACCGGCGGTGATATCGTCAAAGCGCATAAGACCTCCGGTAAGCAAAATACCATCGACCCGTCCGCACAAAACGGCGCTCATTTCGCCTATCATCTTGCATATCTGATATATCATTGTGTTCCACACCAGAGAGGCTTTCCGGTCGCCGCGCACAACCATGTCGTGAACAGTATCCGAGTTTGAAGTACCGAAAAGACTTACAAAACCTCCCGAGCGGGAGCACATGCGGCGCACGTCTTCGAGACTGTGAGCTTCGATGTAATCCAAAAGAGACAGGACGGGAACGCTTCCGATTCGGGTAGGGGTAAAAGCGCCTTCTCCGTCGGCGCCCATATTTCCGTCGATCATTTTGCCCTTTTCGTGCGCGCTTACAGTTATCCCGCCGTCTATGTGGGCAACTATGAAATTGCAGTCTTCGTATTTTTTTCCGAGGCTTTTGGCATGACAGTCCGCAACAGCCTTTTGATTGAGCACGTGAGAGTGCGAGGTGCGGTAAACGCCCTTTATGCCGGTGAGTCTTGCAAGCTCGCCGTATTCGTCAACGTTTGTCGGATTTAGGGTAAAGGCTTTTTTGCCATATTCACGGGCAAATTCATATGCAAGCATTACGCCGAGCTTTGCCGGATGTTCGCTGCCGCCTTTAGCTGCGACCGTATCGTCGTAAAGCCTTTCGTCTATGACGGTAACGCCTCCGGGCTGCGAACAGGCGCTTCCGCCTCGCCCGATGAAGACGTCTATTTCACAGGGAGAGACATTTTCATCTTTGAGAATACAAAGGACGACGTTTTTTCTGAATTCGAGCTGATCATTTACGTGAGAGTATTTTAGAAGCACCGGTGCGTCATGAAACTCACTCTTTTCAAAAACAAGCGAGCGGTCTTCAAACAGACTCACCTTTGTAGAGGTGGATCCGGGATTGATAACAAGCAGTTTGTATTTTCTATCTGAATCAGACATTTGATCTCCTTTTTTAAGACCTATTCCGGGATTTTTTTGCTTTGTGTATAAATAAAAAAGAAAATTCCAAAAACAAAAACTACGGTGATTGCGATATTAATCAGCATTTTTTCTCTGAAAACAAGCATGAGCGCAATAAAGCAGGCTGATATCGACGACAGGGAAAGAGCAAATCTTAGCCCGAAACCGCAGCGTTTTTTCGCATAAATCATGGTAAGGAATGCAAATACAAAGTAAAGGATAAAAGAACCGGTCAAAAACAGTGTTTTTTGAAGGATATCCACCGACACGTCACGCATAAATTCAAGCGAAACGGAAATGTTGTTCAGTGCAAGGATAATAAAAATGTGCAGAAACATATAAAACACGCCGTTGGTAGAGGTCTCTCTGTCGATTATCTTGTTGTATATCACTCCGTAAGTCAAAAACAGACCGACTACTATGAGGAAAGCCATGATTGAAAAATACATATCGTTAAAGCTGAAGCCGTCGCCGAAGTAAGAGGCTATGGATATTATCATTTCGCCGAAGGTAAAGACGATATAAAGCATGGCTCGCTCCGTAAGGTGTGAAAATTCAACCGGGACGAGCCGGTTTTTCTTTCCGGAGACAAGCATGGCCGCCATTCCAAAGAGGATCGGAATGTACGGAGTGGATACCGCAAAAAACCGGTATATCAGCATGTGAACTCCGACGAGAGCGGCCTCGGAAAGTATGATCAGGGCTTTGCTCTTACAGGCCTTTTGCTCCCACGGCGCGTTTTTGTGGTTGCGGGCCTCTATCAGATGCTGAACACCAATATTTATCAGGATCAGCGCCCAGGCGATGGAATAATGATATACTTCGTTTTGCCAGCTTATGCTCGTTCCGTCTGCCATATGATAAAGCAGGTACATGTTTATAAACAAAAAAACATGGTCGCGTATGCTGTTTCTTCCGTAAAGGTTTTCGTAGAAGGTCGAATAATTCCATATCTGTATTACTGCGAGAGAACACAGAATATACGCAATAAAAGGACCCGCGGGGACAAAACCGCCCTCGGTATGATGAAGAAGCATATTGTTGCGACCTATGATATAGACGAAAATAAGATCATATATCAGTTCGAGATATTCAACCTTTTTTTCTTTGACGGCCTCAGACATTGTCGGCACCTCTTGTTTAATATTAGTTTTTCGCCTTAAACGAAATGATTATTCAGTATACTTCCGAAGAGGCAGATATTTGAATACCTTGCGCTTATAGTCTTCATATTTCGGGTATTTTTTTGATGAGATCGATTCGCCGAGGGAAGAGCTTCCTATAAAAAGCAGCACCAAAAGCAGTGCGCCGGCAAAAGACCAATGAAACAAGAAATGATTTGTCACACCGGCTCCGACAGTGAAGAAATACAGGCTCAGCCAAATACCCTGTTCGCCAAGATAGTTCGGATGACGCATATAAGACCATGGGCCGAGCGTGTTAAAACCCAGATCGTAAGGTTTTTCAAGGTGCTCCGGCGGCGTGCCGCCCGCGAGCATGGCTTTTTTCTTTTGATGGAATCTCCATTGATATTCATCAGAAACGGTTTCCAGGATCAGAAAACCGACCGCTGCTGCTGCAGCTATGGCGTCCCATATGCTAAGCGGCGCCGCGCAGTCCATAATTGCAAGCGCAGGAAGACAGATCGCAAGCACGAGCAGATTTTGATATGCACAGATAAAGAGCAGATCAAATGCCGCCCATGCAAATTTGTTTTTCAAAAAACGGGATTCGCGCACGATAGCCCAGCGATAATCCTCCTCGCCTGTCCAAAACTTCAGTCTATATGCCCCTTTACGGGCAAAATTGATTGTCAGCCTGACACCCCAAGCGGTAACGATCAAAGCGAAGATGACAAGACGTGCTTTCATTTCTCCTCTTGCGGCAATGATCCAGAGATAAGCTATCGGAAGCAGACTCCAGAGCTTGTCCATTTGGGAGAAATTACGGGCGGTCTCGCCGACGATAAAACAATAAGATATACTGCACAGGCATACGACGAGCAATATTTTAAACGTCGCACATGCTTCCTTCGAGAGAGAAAAGCTGCTGAGGGAAAGACTCGCGGCCAAAAGCCCCAATATGACTATAACGCTTATTACCGTTGCTGCTGTTTTTTTCATTTTTCACACGCTTTCTATAAATATTAGCCGCGATCCGGATCACGAATCGTAAAAATGCTGTCCGTCGTCTGTTATTAGTCTTTTGGCGCGGGGGTATTCAAAAATGCTGTTGTTTTCGCGGTTTGCCTCGAGATAGGAGACAAACTCTCTTGCATACCATTTGGACATTTCAAGATTGTGCATCAGATAGTGGCCGCAGTTTACGGGAGCTGCTCCGGGGACTTCCTGCACTCCTTCCACGGACTTGAAGGCTTTATGCAAGAGCTCGTAAAGGTCCTTTGAAGCGCGGTTGCCTTTCAATATGAGATAAAATCCGGTAAGACATCCCATCGGTCCCCAGTAAATGACGTCCTCCTTCCATTCCGGATCGTTACGAAGGAAGGTCGCGATGATATGTTCAAGCGAATGCATCGCCGCCACATCGATGACAGGCTCTTTGTTGGGCTTCTTTAGCCTTATGTCATAGGTGGTGACCTGAAAATCACCTATATTGTCAACTCTGCTCGTAAATATTCCGGGAACGATACGGGTATGATCTACTGAAAAACTCTGTATTAATTCCATTATTGTTTCTCCTTTTCAAAGGCATACAATGCGAATTATATGCCGTTTGCGCGCGGCCGTCAATATTGCGGAGGGTGTGAAAAGTTTTTGGCGGGCACGATATGAAAACGGTTCAAAACCTGGTATAATTTACGAAATTTTAAAAAAGCATTTAAGACAAAATTATCGGGGAAAAACAAAATGATTATCAGAAAAATCAGGCCGCAAGAATACAAACGGGTGCAGGAGATTAATGCTCACGCTTTTCATAGAACATTTAAGGACAGAGAATCAGACGCAGAGGATATTATCGGAAAATTGATTTCTGACCCGCATGATCGCAAGGATTTGAACTGGGCGCAGCGTTGGGGCGTTTTTTCCGATGATGACAAAACTATGCTAAGCGCGCTGATCGCGATTCCCGATCACGTAAATTTTGACGGAAAGACCACTGCGATGCTCGGCATTGCGGACGTCGCCACATTGCCTGCCTGCCGCGGGAAAGGATATACAGACGCATGCATGAAAAAAGTTCTGCTCGAGCAATATGAAAACGG
Organism: Lachnospiraceae bacterium UBA3774; assembly: GCA_002369255.1. Classification (GTDB taxonomy): domain Bacteria; phylum Bacillota; class Clostridia; order Lachnospirales; family Lachnospiraceae; genus UBA3774. Next base: position 2,648 of record DFFO01000011.1, on the reverse strand, counting down.
AGCTCCGATTTCATATCTTTTTCCGTTTTCATCCAGATTTTATCGAAAACTCGGGTATGGACCGGCCTGTGAGGTAAACAGTTATTCGATTAGTTTGGATGTTATTCCTTCTTTTGAAATACAGGGTTCTTTTCATTTGCTGGAGAGGGGCGCAGATCATCAAAGCGAGATAGAACAGGTCTATAACGTATGGTACCGCCGATATAATCTTATGACAAAAGATGAGGATATCGATTATCGATGGGTAAGAGAAGCGTCGCCTTTTGCTGATAATGAATACTCATATCTTTACCGGACGGCCGAAGGCGTCCCGGAGGCTTATTTTACCTATTATCTGAAATGCGACAACCAGATGAACGAACTGTGCTGTAAAAGGTTTTTCTTTGGCGGGCCGGAAGGACTGCAAGCGATTTTGTATTTTCTTAAAAAAGAAGGAGCACGTTTTCATAATGCAACATTTAATTTGCCGATTGACGTGGATCCGGTGGGAATTCTTACTGAATGGCGTTTCGGTAAGATAAAATGCACGAGAGAAGAAACAGGTATGGTCCGCGTGATCAATGCGGAAAAAATATTGAACTCGGCCAAGATGATAGGAAGCGGCAGTCTCAAGATAAATATAAAGGATCCTATTATAGACCGGAATAACGCATGTTTTGAGGTGACGTTTAGAAACGGAAGAACCGTCAGTGTCACAAGATGCTGCAAAAAAGCAGACATTTCGTTAGACATAGGAGATTTCAGTTCGCTTATTTCCGGAAGGTATTTAAGCGAAATGGTCAGATTCCTGCCCGGAGTAGAAGTTTTTTGTGATATCGAGAAGATACGGAAGGTCTTTTATCGCAAGCCCATGTGCATTACCCGAAAGTTTTGACGTTTTGTAAGATGCGCAGTCGCTGTTTTTCACGGTGATTGCAGATTAACTGCGATATACTCATATATCCCATTCATATCACGCAATAGTTATATATGTGAAGATTACTCGAATGAGTGATTGATGCCGGTCATACTATCCGGCTTAAGATTTTAAAAAGAGTGAATGCAAAACTTTTGCAACCATTTTGCAACCATAAAAAATGGGAACCCGCTGCCCGCGCGGATTCCCACAATTTATCGTTTATTCCCACTTGATACCGGCAAAGCATTACTTAACGTATACCAGTTAAGTTTTGTATTCTTTTAGCCGTCTTTTTCTCTCAGTTATACTGTGTCTCTTCCCTTTCTGACCTTCTGTTGCCAATTTGTTGCCAGAATTCTCTAATGTTTCAGGAAGTCATCTCTTTAATACTGCACTGGCCACGTCCGGAAGGAATTCCAATCGCAGTTTCATTCCCATACCGGCGGCAAGACGCTGCAGTGTGCGGATAGACGGATTGGCATTTCCTCTTTCTAGCTTGCTGATATCACCTTGCGCAATACCGGTTCGTTCTGACAATTCTTTCTGCGTTAATCCGGACTGCTGCCGGGCATCAATGATGGCCTGTATGATTGCATGTTCAGGCTGGAGAGCTTCATATTCTTTTTTGAATTCAGGATCCTGAAGCTGCTCCTGAAGAAAATCATCAAACTTCACACTCATTTGCTGCTCTCCTTCCTGCGCAGATAGTCTGCGCGATATTTCTTTGCCCGTTCGATTTCTTTCGGCGGGGTCTTCTGTGTCTTCTTGATAAAACCGTTTGTCAGTATGATATGCCGCTCCACATAAAAGAAATACAGAACTCTTGTAATATCAGAACCGACTTTTGCTCTTAACTCAAAAATTCCCTCAGACAGGTGTTTGCTATATGGTTCCCTGAGTTCATATCCATTATCCTGCAAAATGCTGATCGTATCTGCCATTTTTGCCCGCATCTTCTTATCCAGTGAGAGCAGAAAATCTTTTGCAAGCTGATCCCCATTTGGGGTTTCATAGAACTCCACTTCAAATTTTGGCATTGCATCACCTCGCATCAATATGATATAGGATAAATCCTATTTTGTCAATATCCCTGCTGCAGCGATTTGTATATTTGACCAAGCGTAAATAATTACGCCCAGATTAACCAGAAGTATAGATATCCGGTCATCACTGCAACTAAGGTGTAAGGAAGACCAATTCGCATAAACTCTGTAAACGATACCTGATGTCCTTCTTTTCTAAGCATTCCCACAGCGGCAATATTAGCAGATGCACCAATAGGAGTAATGTTTCCGCCTAAGGTAGCACCGGACAGCAACCCGAAGTACAGAAGATACGGTTCAATCCCCAGCGTAGCCGTTACAGCCGTCAGAACAGGCAGCATCGTCGCCACGTATGGGATATTGTCTACAAAGGCAGAAATCAATACGGATCCCCAGACTACAATGGTATAAAGCAAGAATAGATTATTACCACCGAGTTTAACGATCAGACTTGCAAAATCATCGATGATACCAACATTTGTCAGCCCGCCGATTACGACAAATAAACCTGTAAGAAGCCCAAGTGTTTCAAAGTCCAGATTCTTTACGGCTGCGATGGCTTTATGTGCCTTTCTTGCTTGAATGAAATCAATCAAGATAGTGGCAATTGCCAATGAGCAGCATATAATGCCATTGATCATCTGTGGTGCATCCGGAATAAATGAAGCAGTTATGAGAGCCACAACCATAAGAAGCAGCATTACTGT